>CANQCG010000021.1 GCA_947589645.1 uncultured Clostridia bacterium | reverse complement strand
ATTTTTCTAACGAGTCAAAACTATGGGATTTATAGGAAGACAATGAGTGGTTACTGGTGGATAGCTTCGCCTCGAGATAATGGTTCAATGCTAAACGTGGATCAGATAGTTGGTCGCTTTGGGAGCCAGCCCTCATATTTCGACAAGATGGTATACCAAAGTGTGCGTCCAATAGTCTGCATCAAAACCACAGTATTCAAAGAAAAATACGAAGAAACATTAGAGAGCAATTACATAGGAAAAGCAATAAATGCAGAAAAATATGGAGAAGAAGTTATAGGCTATGAATGCACTGATGCAGATGCACAAACAGAAGCAGGAGCATGGAGGCTATTTTACCAAAACGCAGCTTATACATACTTAATATCAGATAATAAAATTCCTATAAGTAGCCCACTAGAGAGTTTGTATACAACTGCAGGATGGGGAGAAAAAACAGGAGCAGATGTAAGTAAGATAGGGCAAGCCTTAAACCCAATGTTTAAGAATATAGGAGGCTTTACATCAAGTAATACAACAGAGAATGTTAAAGCGGTAGGTTATGTGGCAGAACCAACAAAATGGGAAAAATATAAAGGAACAGATGCTCTATTTGCAATAGGAGGACCATCAATAGAGTTATTTATAGAATCATTTAATGCAGCAGGAAAAGTAGCTAAAGATGGAAGAAAAGAGCTTACTGTAACGGTTACCGGTATAAATGGATATGATGATGCTAAAGCCACAGCCGATGATTTTAAAACGAGTCAAAATCATGGTATTTATAGAAAATCAACAACTAGTTGGTGGTGGCTTGCATCACCTAATTGCGATAGTACAGGTATAAGAATCGTGGCCGACAGAAATGGTTCTTTTATCGATGACGGAAAGGGAGAAGGGCGTTCGGTTCGCCCATTAATCTGTATCCCAACATCTATCTTCCAGCAAAAGTATGAATCAAGTCTAGTAGATGAATAGAAAATAAAAAACAATAAAGCAAAGGTTTACAAAATAAAATTCAATCAATAATTAAACAAAAATTTAGAATAATAAAAATCATACCGGAAACACTAATAAAAAGTGAGGAAGATATGAAAAAAAGCGTAGTTATAGGACTAATAGCAGGATTTATCAGCGGATTTTTTTCTACAGGAGGAGGAATGCTATTAGTTCCTACTTTTTTATATATACTAAAATTAGAAGACAAAAAAGCAAGAGCAACATCAGCTATGTGTATTTTGCCAATGGTGGCGATAAGTGGAATATTTTATTATAAAAATAATTATATAAACTGGAAAATAGGCATACTTTGTGCTATTGGAGGGATGCTAGGTGGGTATTTAGGAGCAAAACTTTTAAAAAAATTAAATGCAAAATATTTTAAAATAGCATTTATTTGTTTTTTAATTTATACATCAATAAAATTTATATTTTAGTTTAGAAAGGATGCAAGCAAAATAGCATGAAAGAGGTTATTATTGGAATAATAGCTGGAATTGTTAGTGGAACTGGAATGGGTGGCGGAACAGTATTAATTTTGCTACTTACGACTTTAAGTAAAGTAGAGCAACATGTAGCGCAAGCAACTAACTTAATATTTTTTATTCCAACATCAATCGTAGCTATAATAATAAATTGGAAAAATAAATTAATAGACAAAAAGTTAGCAATGTATGTATCTATGTTTGGAATAATAGGAGCATCAATAGGTGCAATATTATCAGGCAAAACAAATGTTGAAAATTTAAAACGATATTTTGGGATATTTTTGGCAATGATAGCAATTTTTGAGATTTATTCATATTTTAAACAGTATATATTTAAAGTAAAGAGAGACAATAATAACATAAATAAAACATAAAAAGGAAAAATAAAGTTATTTAATGGAAGGAATGATAAACATGAAATTTACAAAAGGATTATTAATAGGAAGTTTATTAACAGCAGGTGTGTTAATGATGTGGTCAGATGATTCTACAATGAATACTAAAAAAATGACTAAAAAAGGTAAACAATTTGCTAGAAAAATGGGGTTACTTTAAAAAAAAGAGTCTTTAACTTAAATTGGACTAAATGTAGTTCTTTTCAAGTAAAAAGACTCTTTTTTAATAATAACTAAATTATAATTTATGCTAAGGCAAAACTATTTGCAACAAGGTTTATCTTCTTTGCAAGGTTTTTTGTCTTCATAATCGTCGCAACAACATGGCTTTTTATCTTCATAATCGTCGCAGCATGTTTTTTTGTCTTCACAATCATTATAATGTGGTTTGTCACATGGAGTTAAATCATAATCACATTTATCTAATTTTACTCCTTTTAGACATCTTCCTTCATGAAAACTTTTTGCACAAACCTTAACATGTTTTACATCGTCTACCCAAATTTCAATAGCATATTCTTTTCCTGGACAAAGAGGTCCGAATACGAATTCACCGTTTTTATCTGTAAAAGTATGAGAAACAGGTTTTCTTTCTTCTTTACCCATTCTGCAGTCAACTTCTATTAGTTTAACAACAGCGTCGCAAACTGGCTCTTTAAAACAATTTTTAATAACACCATATATTACATCACGATTGTCGTGTGGAAGAGTGATGTCTAAATCATATTGTTTGCCACTTGCTATAACTCCATCTACATCTATAACTGGGCAGTTTTTGTTTGGTTTTTCAAATTCGAAATCCATTTAAATCTATCCTTTCTTTTTTTGCAATTCGTATTGCTTAATATATATTATGTAGAAAAAGCAAGAAAGTGCACGAAAAATGTAAGTTAAAAAATATGCTAAAAAAGACCTTTAATAAAAATAATTTTAAAAATATAGTAATACAATAAAAAAAGATATATAATATGGAAGAAAAGGAAGGTAGAGTAATGAATAAAAGACCAATAGGAATATTTGATTCTGGAGTAGGAGGTTTAACGGTACTTTCTGAAATAAAAAAGAAGTTACCTAACGAGAACCTAATATATCTAGGAGATACAAAAAATTTCCCTTATGGAAATAAGAGCAAAGAAGAAATTATAGATTTTGCAATTCAAAATACCCAAAAGTTAATAGAGTTGGAAGCTAAAATAATAGTAATAGCTTGCGGTACAGCAACAAGTTTAGCATTAGATGTATTAAAATCAAAATTTAATATACAGATAATTGGAATAATAGAGCCAACAGTAGAATATGTAAATAAGCAAAACATAAATAGAATTGGAGTAATTGCAACAGAAGGTACAATAAAAAGTGGTGCATGGGAAAAAGAGTTATTAAAACAAAATGATAAAATAGAAATTATAAGCAAGGCTTGTCCAATGCTTGCAACAATTGCAGAAGAGGGAAGAGCAACAAGTGAAGAGGGAAGAAAAGTAATAAAAGAATATATGGAGCCTTTTAAGAAAAATAAAATTGATAAAATTATATTAGGATGTACACATTACCCAATCTATGAAAAATTAATAAGAGAAGAATTAGGTTACCCCGTAGAACTTATAAATACAGGAGTTACAGTGTCCGAAAAACTAGAAAAATACTTGAAAAACAACAATTTATTGAATGCTAAAAAAGATAATGAAGATTTAATTTTTTTAAGCAAACCAGAAGATGATTTTAAGAAAATAGCAAAAAATCTTTTAAATTTTGACATTAAAATTCGCCAAATTTCTTGACATATAAGCATTTTATGAATATAATACCAGTAACTACAATTTTGGAGGACAAAACAATAATGAGCAAAGATGTGTTTTCAATTAATTACAGTCAATACGAAGACATGACAGATGAGAAATTAATAGAAAATATAGGACTAAATGATAACAAAGCATTAGAGTGCTTAATAAAAAGGTATGATGATGTTGTTAACATGAAGGCAAATAAATTCTTTATGATAGGCGCAGAAAGAGAAGACATGGTGCAAGAGGGCTTAATAGGGTTATATAAGGCTGTCAAATCTTTTGATGCAGAAAAACAAAATTCATTTAGAACATTTGCAAATCTATGCATAGAAAGACAACTTATTACAGCTGTTAAAAATTCTAACAGACAAAAACATATGCCTCTTAACTCTTATGTTTCATTAAATGCGTCTGCTTATGAAGAAAATGATGACACATCAGTTATAGATGTTTTTGAAACCAAAACAGTAGATGATCCATCAGATATAATAGCAAACAAAGAATATTATAGTTATATAGAACATAAAATATACAATAGCCTAAGCGATTTTGAAAAACAGGTTTTAAAATATTATAAAAGAGGCGATTCTTACGCAAATATTGCTGCAAAGCTAAACATAAAAGTAAAATCTGTAGATACAGCAATTCAAAGAATTAGGAAAAAAGCAAATAAAATAAAAAACGAAATGGGACAAGCATAAAAAAAGGACTGTAAGTGAACATTTTTGGGGTTCACTTCAAGCAGTCCTTTTTTATATTTATTTTTAATATTTATTTATAATATCAATAGCTTTTTCTATTGTAACTTGCTCCTGCTCGCCAGTCTTCATATTTTTAAGAGTAACAGAGTTATTTGCAATTTCGTCTTCTCCAATTACTGCGACAAAAGGAATATTAAGTTTATCTGCATACTTAAACTTAGCTTTTATTTTTTTGTCACTTAAAAATAATTCAGTATTAATTCCAGCTTCTCTAAAAGCATTGCTAATAGGTACGCATGCTGAAATATCAGAAGAAGCAGAAACAACTAAAACTTTTGCTATAGAATTTCTAGAAGCTTTGATTGCATTTAATTCATTTAATTTATAAAATAATCTAGTAAGCCCAATAGAAATTCCAACTCCTGGAAGCTTTTTATCTGTATAATATTCAGCTAAGTTTTCGTATCTACCACCAGAGCAAACACTTCCAAGTTCTCTATAGTCATTTAAAAATGTTTCATAAACAGTTCCTGTATAATAATCTAAACCACGCGCGATGCTTAAATCAACAGAGATATTTTTTTCAGGCATACCAAATAATTTTACAGTATTTATAACACTCTCTAACTCTTGAACTCCACACTTAAACATTTCATTGTTTATATTTAAACTTTTTAGAGCCGAAATTTTTTCTTCGTTTGAACCAGTAATTGATATAAAATCAACTATTGTATTTATAGCATTACTTGTTACATTAATATCTGATAAACATTCTTTAACTTGTTCTAATCCAATTTTATCAAGCTTATCTATAATTCTTAAAACTTCAGCAGGATCAGATAATTTAAGGCTTTCAAAAAGACCATTTAATATTTTTCTGTTATTAATTCTTATTGTAAAATCGTCAAAACCTAACTTTTTAAAAGTATTATAAATAACCATTGGCATTTCGGCATCATGTAAAATGTCTAATTCGTTATCTCCAATAATATCTATATCACATTGATAAAACTCACGAAATCTACCCTTTTGAGGACGCTCACCACGATATACTTTACCTATTTGGTAACGCCTAAAAGGAAAAGAAAGCTCACCATAATGCATTGCAACATATTTAGCAAGAGGTACAGTTAAATCAAATCTTAAAGATAAATCTGTATCTCCTTTTTCAAAACGATAAATTTGTTTCTCTGTTTCTCCACCAGCTTTTGCAAGTAAAACATCTGATAGTTCTATAATTGGAGTATCTAAAGGAAGAAAACCAAATTCTTCATAAGATTTTCTTATAGTTTCCTTCATTTCATTAAATAATATTTGCTCATTTGGAAGTAGTTCCATAAATCCAGGTAGTGTACGAGGAGTAATTTTTGAGTTTTCCATAATAATCTTCCTTTTCAAAATTAAATTTCTTGATACATAGATTATACAATGTTTTTACAAAATTGGCAATATTTTATTTATGGCAATACAAATTTTACGAAAGTATTTTAAAAACTTTTATTAAGCCCAAAAACTTTATATAAATTTAATATTTCAAACGCAAAAAATACTTGAAAAAAAAGCAGAATAGTATATAATATACATGGAGGAAAAATCGTGAATTTAGTAGAATTAGAACAAAAAATTAAATATGAATTTAAAAATAAAGAGCTTCTTAAAAAAGCCTTGACTCATACATCTTATGCATATGAACATAGCATCGAAAGTAATGAAAAACTAGAGTATTTAGGAGATAGTATATTAGAATTTATATCAAGTGAATATCTATACGAAAATTATCCTAAGCTAAAAGAAGGCGAAATGACTAAAATTAGGGCAGATGTTGTATGTGAAAATAGCTTATATAAGTTAGCTAAAAAATATGATTTTGGTAGCTTTTTATATTTAGGAAAATCAGAGTTAGCAACAGGAGGAACAGATAGGCCAGCAATTTTAGCTGATAGTGTAGAGGCAATTATTGCAGCAATATATTTAGACAGAGGTTTAGAGCCAGCTAAAAAGTTCATCATCGAAAACCTAAAAGATGAAATAGAAATAGCTTCTAAAAATGTAGGGCAAAAAGATTTTAAAACAGTATTGCAAGAAAGGCTTCAAATTCATGGAGATGTTAAAATTGAATATATAATTATAAATGAGACAGGGCCAGATCATGATAAAACTTTCGAAGCAGAAGTAAGATGCAATAATAAAAAGCTAGCAACAGGAAAGGGAAAGACCAAAAAACAGGCTGAAATGAAGGCGGCGGAGAAAGCATTAGAAGAAATGTAACTATATGTTCTATATAGCAATAAATAACGCAAAAGAAAATAGTTTAAGTAAAAAATTTATTATATCTAGGAGATTATATGAAAAAACAATATATAATACCAGTATTTGTACCACATTTAGGATGCCCAAACGATTGTATATTTTGTAATCAAAAAACTATAAGTGGACAAACAAAAATGATTACAAAAGAAGATGTTAAAAATACAATCGAATTCTATTTAAAAAATATAAAAGATAAAGAAGCTTATATAGAAGTTGCATTTTTTGGAGGAAGCTTTACTGGAATAGAAGAAGATTTGCAAAATGAATTCTTAAGTGTAGCGTATGAATATATCGAACAAAAAAAGGTAGATAGCATTAGAATATCAACTAGACCAGATTATATAAATAAAAATATATTAAAGCGTTTAAAAAAATATAAAGTGCAAACAATAGAATTAGGAGTGCAATCAGCAAATGACTATATTCTAAAAAGATGTGGAAGAGGTCATAATTTTGAGGATGTAAAAAAAGCATCTAGGTTAATTAGATGGTATGGGTTTAAGTTAGGTCATCAGATGATGGTAGGCTTGCCAGAAAGCACAAGAATAGATGAAATAAACACTGCAAAGCAACTAATAAAGTTAAAACCTAAAATGGTAAGAATTTACCCTGTTTTAGTTTTGAAAAATACTAAATTAGAAAAAGAATATAATAGTGGCAAATATGTACCAATTTCATTAGTACAAGCAGTTGAAACATGCAAAGAATTATATAAAATGTTTGCTAAAAAGAAAATAGACATAATAAGAATAGGACTTCAAAATACGGACGAAATTTCTAGCCCAGAAAATGAAAAAAGTGAGGTAGTAGCAGGTCCATATCATCCAACTTTTAGGCAACTTGTAGAATCTGGTTTGTGGTATGATGTTATATTAAATAAAATTAAAAAGTTAAATGTAAAAGTAAAAGAAGTAGAAGTTACAGTTAATCCAATAGATGTTAATAATGTAGTTGGGTATAAAAGAGAAAATATATCAAAATTAAAAGATACATATGATGTAGTATTAAAAGTAAAACAAGATAGCCAAATTAAGCAAGGAAAATCAAATATTAAAGTTACAAAAGTATACACAGACTTTCAAGAAGAGCATTCTAAAAAAAAATAAAAGGGTGAGATAATGGAAGAAACAAAATCTTCGAATAAAATAAAAGAAATATTTGGCACAATAATTGGTGCAGCAATAATGGCAATGGGAATATCTTTTTTCTTATTGCCTAATCAATTATCTACAGGTGGCTTTTCGGGTCTAGCAACAATTTTCTATTATTTTTTTAAAGTGCCAATGGGACTTGCAACAATAATTTTAAATATACCTTTATTTATAATTGCTTTTTATAAACTTGGAATAAAATTTATTGGCAAAACAATTTTAGGAACAGTTAGTTTATCAATATTTTTAGATATTTTTGATAAATTTAACCCTCTAACAACAGATAGATTTTTAGCGTGTATTTATGGCGGAATTATTTCAGGCTTAGGAACGTCAATTATATTAAAGGCTAACGCATCAACAGGAGGAACAGATTTAATATCTAATATTGCGAAAGCTTATAAGCCAACAATCAAAATGGGAAATGTAATAATGATGATTGATGCTATGATAGTAGCAATTAACACTATTGCTTTTAGAGAGATAGAGATAGGTTTATATTCAGCAATTGCCATATTTTTAATGGGTAGAGTATTAGATATTGTATTTGAAGGTATCAACTTTACGAAATTAATTATAATTATTTCAAATAAAAGTGACCAAATTGCAAATGAAATACAAAAGCTTGATAGAGGAGTTACAGGAATTTATGGTAAGGGAATGTACACAAATCAAGATAAGTTGGTTTTAATTTGCGCAGCACCAAGACGAGATGTAGGTAGAGTAAGAGAATTAGCAAAAAAAGTTGATGAAGATTGCTTTATAGTAATCTCTAATGCAAGAGAAGTATATGGCGAAGGTTTTAAGTAAAAGCAGAAACTTGAATTATTTTAACTAAAAGGAGGTACTTGAATTTATTTCAAGTAAAAGCAGAAACTTGAAATTATTTTAACTAGAAGGAGGCACTTGAATTTATTTCAAGTAAAAAACATGGAACAAGAATATATATTAAAGAAGCCAAAATCATTTAATTTAGAGCATATATTTGAATGTGGACAATGCTTTAGATGGAATAAAGAGCCTGATGGAAGTTATACAGGTGTATTTGGAGAAAATGTACTAAATGTTATTCAAATAGGTGAAGACTTTAAATTTAAAGGAATTTGTAAGGGCAATATCAAAGATACAATTGAGAATTATTTTGATTTAAATAGAAATTATGAAGAAATGAAACATATTTTAGAGCAAGTAGATGAGAGTATGGCAAATAGCATAAAATATGGAGAGGGCATAAGGCTTTTAAATCAAGATTTATGGGAGACTATAATTTCTTTTATAATATCAGCTAACAACAATATTCCAAGAATAAAAGGCATTATAGAAAGATTATCTGCAAAGTATGGAAAAGAAATAAAATGGAACGGAAAAAGTTACTATACTTTTCCAACTCCACAAGAGCTAAAAGATGTAACAGTAGAAGATTATAGAAAATTGGGCTTAGGTTTTAGAGACATTAGATTATATGAAACAGTACATATGGTGCTTGATGGCAAAGTAAATTTAGAAGCTATGCATAACGAAAAAGATACTTTAAAAATTAGAGAAACTTTGCTTACTTTGTCAGGTGTAGGCCCAAAAGTTGCAGATTGCATTTTGTTATTTTCTACTTTGAAAAGGTTAGAAGTATTCCCAATCGATGTTTGGGTTAGAAGAGTAATGAACGAGTTATATATTAAAAACCCAGACGAAAACAAAGTAAACAAAAAAGAAATAGAAAAAATAGCTAACGAAAAATTTGGACTGCTAGCTGGAGTTGCACAGCAATATTTATTCTATTGGAAAAGGGAAGCATAAAATTAATTAAACGGTAAATTCAAAAATTTAATGCAACAAATATGTTTAAAATATTAGCAAAAAAACAATAAAAAGAATATATATTAGTTGCGTGATTTAATGCTTTTTTCATTTAAAAATCGCAGACTTTACATAAAATTATCTATTTCTATATTAGAAAAGCATTAAATCACACAAGGAAATATATTTAACAGGAAAAGTACAAAGAAATTTTAAAATAAAAGAAATAATGTATCTTAATAATAAAAAATATATATTAAGTTTTGTTGCATTAGAATTTTAAATGCACAAACCCAAAATTGTTTGGCAGAAAAGCTTAACAATTTTGGGTTATATTAGTATAATATATTTATTTTAATTTTGTGTTTTATTAAAATTCACAATTTTTTGGAGTACGAGGGAAAGGTATAACATCTCTAATATTTTGCATACCAGTTAAGTACATTAGTGCTCTTTCAAAACCTAAACCAAATCCTGCATGGTTTACACTACCATATTTACGTAGGTCTAAATACCACCAATATTCATCAAGATTCATATTAAGTTCTTTCATCCTTGCAACTAATTTATCATAATTTTCTTCCCTTTGGCTACCACCAATAATTTCACCAATTCCAGGTGCTAAAAGATCAGTAGCTGCAACTGTTTTACCATCTGGGTTTTGTTTCATATAAAAGGCTTTTATATCTTTTGGGTAATCTGTAACGAATACAGGTTTTTTAAATATTTTTTCAGCTAAATATCTTTCATGCTCTGTTTGTAAATCTATTCCCCAAGAAACTTTAAATTCAAATTCGTCATTATGTTTCTCAAGTTCTTTAATTGCATCTGTATAAGTAATTCTACCAAAATCAGAATTAATAACATTGTTTAATCTTTCTAAAAGAGTAGAATCAATAAATTTATTAAAGAATTCCATTTCTTCAGGGCAAGTATCTAATACATAAGAGAAAATATATTTAACCATATCTTCTGCTAAGTCCATATCATCATTTAAATCTGCAAAACAGATTTCTGGTTCAATCATCCAAAATTCAGCTGCATGCTTTACAGTATTTGAATTTTCTGCTCTAAATGTAGGTCCAAAAGTATAAACATTTCTAAAGGCTGTAGCAAAGGTTTCAGCGTTTAATTGCCCACTTACTGTTAGATGAGTGAATTTACCAAAGAAATCTTTAGAAAAATCAACTTCATTTGAATCTGTTTTTGGAACATTTGCCAAATCAAATGAGTTTACATTAAACATTTCCCCAGCACCTTCGCAGTCACTAGATGTTAGAATTGGTGTATGAGCATAAACAAATCCTCTCTCTTGGAAAAATTTGTGAATTGCATAAGAAAGTGCACTTCTAACTCTAAAAACGGCACTAAAGGTATTTGTCCTTGGACGTAAATGAGCAACAGTTCTTAAGTACTCAAAAGAATGCTTTTTCTTTTGGATTGGGTAATCGTTATCACATAAATTTTCTATTTGGACTGAAGTAGCTTGAACTTCAAAGGGTTGTTTTGCATTTTCAGTTTCAACTAATTTTCCGCAAACTTTAATTGATGATCCAATTGTTATTTTACAAGTTTCTTCAAAATTGCTTAAATTCGTATCAAATACAACTTGCACGTTCTTGAAAAATGAGCCATCATTTAATTCTATAAAGCCGAAATTCTTTGATGCACGTAATGTTCTAACCCATCCTTCAAGTGTTATATCAGTATTTTTTAAAGTTTCAAAATCTTTATATAAATTTCTTACAGTTAATTTTTCCATAGTCTACCTCCAATATTTTGTTCATATTATACAAGATTTTACCCGAAATAGCAATAAAAATGCTAAATTTTTGAAAAAACTTATCATAGTTGCTTCAATTTTATCGTTATTCTTAAAAATTATATATATCTTTTCCAAATTAAACTATGTGTGAAATGCCATAAAACACTTGAAAAAAATTCCAAAGTATGTTATTATAATAGCATATTGAAAATAGAAAAGCCGATAAGAAAGCAAAGTATGTATATAAAAAGCATTTTAGAGAGAGTAACATAGCTGAAAGTTACTTATGCGAATATACAGAAAATTCACTTTTTAGGCCTTCACTTGAAACTTTAAAGTAAGTAGAGTGAAGCGGAAAGCACCGTTAAAGCTATAATGAGGTTAAATAAAATTATTTAATAAAAATAGGTGGTACCACGAAAAATCCATTCGTCCTATATCGATTACAGGCGAAATGGATTTTTTATTAGTTATGGCAAAATAAAAACCACATACAATTTACGCAACTTAAAATAAGGTTGAAAAAATCTTTAAAGGAGGAAACAAAATGCAAGAGCAAATCAAAACAATCAAAGAAAATGCAATTAATGAAATTAAAGTAACAGAAGATTTAAAAATCTTAAATGATTTACGAGTAAAGTATTTAGGAAAAAAAGGTGAATTAACTCTAATCTTAAGAGGGATGGGAGCATTAACTCCAGAAGAAAGACCAGTAATTGGCGCAGAAGTTAATAAGGCGAAAGAAGAAGTAGAAAGCTTAATTGCTGAAAAAGAACAAAAATTGCAACAAGAGGAATTAAATAAAAAATTACAAGAAGAAACAATAGACATTACTTTGCCAAGCTCAAAAATAATAAGAGGAAGCAAGCATCCAGTAAATAGAGTAATAGAAGAAATAGAAGATTTATTCGTATCTATGGGGTATGATGTTGAGGTTGGACCAGAACTAGAAACAGATGAATTTTGTTTTGAAAGATTAAACTTACCAAAGGGGCATCCAGCAAGAGACATGCAAGACAGTTTCTATATTACAAGTGAATATTTATTAAGAACTCAAACTTCAGCTGTACAAGCAAGAACAATGCTTAAAAACACAGAGAAAACACCAATAAGAATGATATGTGCAGGAAAGACTTATAGAAGAGAAGACGATGCAACACATTCTCATCAATTTGGTCAAGTAGAAGGATTAGTTGTAGACTATAAAGAAAATCATGTATCACTTGCAGATTTAAAAGGTACTTTAGAAGTATTCGTAAGAAAATTAATAGGAGAAAATTTGGACTTAAGATTTAGACCAAGCTATTTCCCATTTACAGAACCATCTTATGAAGTAGATGTAACCTGCTTTAAATGCGGAGGAAAAGGTTGCCCACTTTGCAAACAAACAGGCTGGATAGAAATTTTAGGAGCTGGGATAGTTCATCCAAATGTGTTAAGAATGAATGGATATGACCCAGAAAAATTTGGAGGATTTGCATTCGGAACAGGATTAGATAGACTAGCAATGTTTAGATATGGAATTACAGACATGAGATATTTATATACAAATGATGTAAGATTCTTAAAACAATTCGACAGAAAAGACTAATATAAAATAAGCGAGTATAAATAACCGAGAGACTAATAATGCATTAATAACAATTAATGTAGCATTAACAAGAAATTATGGGAGGTAAATAAATTGAAATTAAGTACAAACTTTGTAAAAGATTATGTAGATGTTGATGTAGATGCTAAAACATTAGCAGAAGACATGACAAGAGTCGGAAATGAATATGATTCAGTAGAAAATTTAATAAAAGCTACTAAATTAACTATTGGTAAAGTAATAGAATGTAAAGCTCATCCAGATTCAGACCATTTACATGTATGTAAAGTAGATGTAGGAACTGAAGTTTTAGACATAGTATGTGGAGCACCAAATGTAAGAGAAGGGCTAAAAGTTATAGTAGCATTAGTAGGAGCAGAATTGCCAGCAGGAACAATTAAGCAAAGTGAAATAAGAGGGCAAGTTTCTAATGGAATGTTATGCTCTATGGCAGAATTAGGTTTAGAACATAAATTTCTAAAAGACAAAGATAGAGATGGAATTCATGAATTACCAGAAGATGCACCAATTGGCGAAGATCCTATTAAATATCTAAAATTAGATGATAGTGTAATAGATTTTGAATTAACAGCGAATAGGGGAGATTTATTAAGCATTTTAGGAATGGCATACGAAATAGGAGCAATATATGATAAAAAAGTAAAACCAGTAGATTTAGAATACACAGCTGAATCACAAAATGTGGAAAACTGTTTCAAAGTAGAGGTTGAAACTGAAAATTGCACTCTATTTTTAGCAAAAAAAGTAGAAAATGTAACTATAAAAGAAAGTCCTGATTTTATAAAAAATAGACTTATGGCATCAGGTATACGTCCTATAAATAATGTAGTTGATATAAGTAACTATGTAATGTTAGAGCTTGGTCAACCTTTGCATTTTTATGATGCGGATAGACTAGGAAACAAAATAGTAGTAAGAATGGCTAAAAAAGGTGAAAAACTAACTACTTTAGATGAAACGCAAAGAACCTTAGACGAAAACGATATAGTAATTACCAATGGAAATAAAGCAATTGGTCTAGCCGGAGTAATGGGAGGATTAGACACAGAGGTAGAAAATGATACTAAAAATGTAATCATAGAATCAGCAGTATTTAATCCAGTGAAAGTAAGAATGACCTCAAACAAAATTTTAAGAAGTGAAGCAAGTAACAGATTTGAAAAGGGAATAGATCCAAATAGAACATATATGGCAATAGAAAGAGCATGTCATTTATTAGAAAAATATGCAGATGCTAAAGTACTATCAGGTACATGCGTATATGATAAGGCAGATAAAAAAGAAAAGACAGTTGAAATAGAATACAAAAATATAAATGATGTTCTAGGAACTAATATTTCAAAAGAAGACATATTAGATGTATTTAGAAAGTTAGATTTCAAATACACATCAGATAATAACAAAGCAGTTGTAACTGTGCCAACTAGAAGATTAGATATTTCAATAAAAGAAGACTTAATTGAAGAAGTAAGTAGAATATATGGTGTAGACAATATAAAAGGAACTCTTCCAAAAGGAGAAACTAGAGCTAGTAAGCTAGACAAGACTTATAGACAGATACGTGACAAGATGATAGCTTTAGGCTTAAATGAAACGTTAACATATATTCTAATAAATGACAAAGAGTCACATAAATATACATTAGATGAATTTGAAGAACTTAAATTATTAGCACCAATAACAGAGGACAGAAACACATTAAGATATACCATGATACCTTCAATGGTAAAAACTTATGAATACAATAAAGCACGTGATATAAATGATGTAGCAATTTTCGAAATTGGAAAAGGCTTTTACAAAAAGCAAGATGAATATGGAGAAAATACAAAACTATGTGCATTAATGACAGGAGTTTATAATCTAGGCTTAGGAGTAGAAAAACAATTTGATTTTTATGTAGTAAAGGGAATCGCAGAAGAAATACTAAATTATCTAGGATATGAAAATAGATATAGCTTTGTAAGAAAAGACCAAATGCCTTTAGAATTCCATCCAGGTCAAACTGCATATATTTCTGTAAATAATGATATAGTAGGAGTAATTGCTAGATTACACCCAAGTGTAGAGAACAATGTGAATAATGCAAAATCTCCAGTATATGTATTAGAAATTAACTTAGATAAATTATTGGAAAAAAGAACTGGAAAAATGAAATTTAAAGAGATTTCTAAATTCCCAAGTATCAAAAAAGATATAGCTTTTGTAGTAGATACAAAAACAACATCTTTAGAACTTGAAACAAATATTAAAAAATCTGCAGGAGGAATTTTAGAAGATGTAAGACCTTTTGACTTATATATGGGAAAAAGCCTAGGAGAAGGCAAGAAGTCTATTGCTTATTCACTAACATTTGCTGATCCAAAAAGAACACTTACAGAAGAAGAGGTAGTTACATCAATGCAAAAAATAATAGAAGCGGTTACAAAAAAATGCAATGCAGAAGTTAGAAATGCATAACAAAGAAATATAAAAAGCCAATTTTTAATTTGAAAAACAATTAAAAATTGGCTTAAATTTATTTTAGAATTAAATCCATTCTCCATATTTTTTAATATATATTTTTTTAGCAAGCATAGCAACAAAACAATATAAAATTGGAACACCAATAATTACTAAAAGTGACTCAAGTGGTATAGCAACAAGTCCTATAAAACTTCCAACAAATGTGAAAGGTACTAAAATAGCAATAATACTTAAAAGTATTGATGAAAAATATACGGTTTTATTTGCATTACTTTGTACAAAAGGAACTTTTGCTGTTCTTATAATGTGCATACCCACTAAGTTTGATACTACCCCATAAGAAAACCAAACTGTTTGAAAATGTGCTGCATCTCTTATACCAAATACAAACCATAAAGAAGCAAAAACAATCATATCAAACATTGAGCTTAAAGGTCCCATAAATAGCATAAATTGCTTTAAACTTTTAATGTCAAGAGTTCTTGGCTTTTGCAGATATTCTTTATCTACATTATCAAAAGGTAAGGTAAGTTGTCCAAAATCATACAACAAACTTTGAACTAATAATTGTATAGGTGTAATAGGTAAAAATGGAAGTAATACACTTGCAATTATTACAGAAACAACTTCACCAAAGTTAAAGCTGGTTGCCATTTTAATATATTTCATTAAATTTGCAAAAGTTTTTCTACCTTCTGTAACGCCATCATAAAGAACATTCAAATCTTTTTCAAGTAGTATTATATCAGCAGATTCCTTAGCAATATCAACAGCTGTATCAACAGAAATTCCAACATCGGAATTTGTAAGAGAAGGGCTATCATTAATTCCATCTCCCATATAACCTACGACATTTCCACTTTGTTTTAAAAGTCTTATAACTCTAGCTTTTTGAATAGGAGATAATTTAGCAAATACATTAGTTTTCTTTAAAATTCGTAAAACTGCCATATCTTGCAACTTATCTAGCTCGCTTCCAAGAACGATTCTATTGGTATTAATATTTACTTTATCACAAATGCATTTTGTAACATCAGCATTATCGCCAGTTAATACAATAACTCTTATACCAGCATTATTTAGTCTTTCAATTGACTCTTTTGCACTTTCTTTTGGCGGGTCTAAAAATCCTATAAATCCCATAAGAACCATATTATTTTCGTTTGAAACATCAAAATTTTGTATATCGTTTATATCATTTTTTTGGCAAATAGCAATAACTCTTAAACCATCTTGATTTAACTCTTTGCTGATTTTTTTAATATTTTCTTTAATTTCATGAGTAATTGGAGAAACCTCTCCATTGTAATTTACTAAAGTACAAATATTTAAAATTTCTTCAACAGCACCTTTAGTAATCATTTGTTTTTTAGTTCCGTCAGTAACTACAACTGATAGGCGTCTTCTTGTAAAATCAAAAGGAATTTCATCAATTTTCTTATAAGTTTTGGTAAATTCCTCCATATTATTATTCAAAGCTCTTGCAATTACTGCTTCATCAATATTACTTTTAAGACCTGTTTGAAAATATGAATTTAAAAATGCGTGCTTTAGTACGCCAAGGTTTTCATTTCCTTTAACATCTAAGTATTTTTCTAGTACAATTTTATCTTCTGTAAGAGTACCAGTTTTATCAGTACATAATATATTCATTGCACCAAAACTTTGAATAGAATCAAGTTTTTTTACAATAGTTTTCTTTTTAGACATCCTTATTGCACCTTTAGAAAGGCTTGATGATAAAATAACAGGGAGCAAAAGAGGAGTAATACCTATTGCAATAGCTACTGCAAAAGTAAAAGCTATTGTAGTTTCATGTTTCCAAGCATTCAAAACAAAAACTATTGGAACTAAAACTAGCATAAATCTAACTAACAATTTACTAATGTTTTCAATTCCTGTTTCAAAAGCTGTTTTAGGTTTTCCACTAGAAATAGTGTGAGCTATTTTTCCAAAATAGGTAGAATCGGCAGTTTTTATAACAACACATTTTGCACTACCACTTATAACATTTGTACCCATTAAACAGATAGTATCTAAATCAGAAATACTGTCTATTTCATCTAAGTCAAATTCAGATTCTGATGATTTTTTAACTGCATCTGATTCACCAGTAAGTGAAGATTCTCTTACATATAAATCTTTTGCTTCTATTACTCTTAAATCAGCTGGAATCATACTGCCGGCTGAAAGTAAAACAATATCACCAACAACTATGTCCTTTATAGGTATTTGAACTTCTTTTCCATTTCGTATAACAGTAGCATTTGTTGCAACCAGTTCTTTTAATTTTTCGGCAGCCTTATTTGAACGGTAGGTTTCAAAAAATTCTAAAAGTGTACTAGCAAGAACTAAAATTAAAATTACTATTATGTTTGCATAACTAGGCTTTTCTGGTAAAACAACATCTGTATACCAAAGCACCAAAACGATTCCTAGTAAAACTGTGTTAAAAACGCTAAATAAGCTTTGAAAGAAATAGTTGTACCACTTTTTTGCTTTTCCTTGTTTAACACTATTTGGGCCATATTTTTTTAATTTTTGCACAGCACTAGATGTACTTAAGCCATTTTCAGAAACCTTATATTTTGTAATAAAATCTTCTAATTTTAAAGTACATTCTTCGCCATACAATTTTTTTATATCAACATCTTCTTTTAAATTAGACATAAAAATCATCTCCAACAACTTTTATTATTATTACACTAAATTAAAAAAAATTTCAAAATTATAACATTTTTTAATATACACAATCTTCTAATAGCACTATTTTATTTTGAAAAGTAGTATCTATTTTTGCTAAAGTACCAATTGGAATAACTGTTTTTTTATCAATATGACCAAAATTATTAGACTTTAATATAGGAAAGTTATAATTATCACCTAATGTATCTAATACAATTTTCTCTAAACTATATCCTGATGGATGCTCGTAATTTCCAAGCCACAAGCCTTTTATGTTGTCAAATACACCATTTTGTTTCATATAGTATAGGTTTGAGCTAACAAGAGCAGGTGGAGATTCAAAACCTAATTCTTCAATAAATAAAATTTTATCTTTAAAGTCTAATGCATATTTTCCACAAACCATTTTTGTAATTAAGCTTAAATTTCCACCAATTAATGTGCCGGTAGCAATGCCACTTTGCAAGACTTCATATTTATCATCTATATTACCTAGCGAAATATCTTTATCTACAAATCTTTTAATAGCTTCTTTAAAAGAATAATCTGTTTCCCAACTGGTTAGTGACTTAAAGGTAGGTCCACTAAAGGTTACAAGTCCAGTTTTTAAAGTAATTACATTTGTAATAGATGTTGAATCACTAAAACCACAAAGTATTTTAGGGTTGTTTTTTATTAATTCATAATCTAAATAATCAAATATTGTGTTTGAATTTTCTCCTCCTTTGGCACAAAAAATAGCCTTTACATTTGAATTTGCAAACATATCATTTACATCTTGTGCTTTTTCTAAAGGAGAGGCACTATAGCCTAAAGTATTAGAATAAACGTAGTTTCCTAATTTAATATTAAATCCCAAATTTTCAAACAATTTTGAAGATTTTTGAATATAAATTTTATCATCATTATCTACAAAGTTAGAAGGAGCAATAACTCCAATTGTGTCACCTTTGACTAACTTTTTAGGTATCATAAAATCACCTCGGCATTATTATAGCACAAAGTTAAAATTTTTAAATAAAAATTGAATGAAAATTACTAACTTATAAACCAATGAAAAAATAAAAAACTGAAGAAGTTTATAAACTTTTCAGTTTTGTCTATAATTATATATTATAATGTTTAAAATGCTATTAATATAAATGCCAAAACATCTAAAATTAAAGAAATTGTACTCATTACAATTATACTTTTTTTAAATTTATTTGGTATTAAATTAACAACAATCGTACATGCGATTATGGTAACAAGTATCACTTCGATGGTGCTCATTACAGAATCTCCTTTCATTAACTAAGTAATAGGTATAATTTATCTCTAAAAAATACATTAATATAATACCACAAATTTACATAAAATGCAAGTTTATGTAAATTTACCAAAAAATGAAATAAAAAATTAATAAAATGTAGAAAAAAATATAACCAAATGATATAATATAATAGTTGATATGAGATAAGGAGATGATAAAAAATGTCTGAATACCCCGCGGAAAAAATTAAAAAATTGTATAAAAATATGAAAATAAAAAGGGATGATAGGGAAAAATTAAATTCTCATTTTTTATCATGCTCAATAAAATAATATTTTTATGCAATTTCTCTAATAATGAAGAAAGGAGAAATTGATATGGAAAACGAAGAAACGCAAATAGAACAAATAAAAGAACTATTAAACGAAAAAAAGATCTCAGATTTAAGAAAATTATTAGATGAAAAAAATAGTGTAGATATATCTGTAATTTTTGAAGATTTAAGTGAAGAATTAGACAAAGAAAAACTATTAATTGCATTTAGAATACTTTCAAAAGAAAAAGCAGGAGAAGTTTTTAGTTATTTAAGTTCAGAAATGCAAGAAAAGCTAATTGAACATTTAACAGACACCGAACTTAAAAATGTAGTAAATGAGCTTTATATGGACGATAAAGTAGATTTGCTAGAAGAAATGCCATCAAATGTAGTAAAAAGAATATTAAGAAATGTAAAAAAAGAAGATAGAGAAATAATAAATGAGATATTAAAATACCCAGAAGACAGTGCTGGCAGTATTATGACTACAGAGTTTGTAGATTTAAAAGAAAATATGACTGTAGATGAGGCCTTAAATAAAGTAAGGAAAATAGGGCTAGATAAGGAGACAATTTACTATTGCTATGTACTTACAGCTAAAAGAACATTAGTTGGAATAGTAGATTTAAAAACATTAGTAATAAGTGACGAAAGCAAACAATTAAAAGACCTAATGGAGACAAATGTAATAAAAGTAAATACATTAGAAGACAAAGAAAATGTTGCTAAAATGCTTAGTAAATATAATTTTTTAGCAATTCCTGTAGTAGATAATGAAGAAAAGTTGGTAGGAATAGTAACTGTTGATGATGCTATAGATGTAATTCAAGATGAAGCAACAGAAGACTTAGAGAAAATGGCAGCTATTGCACCTTCAGAAGATACTTATTTTTCAACAAGTACTATTACACATTCAAGAAATAGAATAGTATGGTTATTAATACTAATGCTATCATCAACAATTACAGGAGGAATAATAACTAGATATGAAAATGCCGTTGCTGCTGTGCCACTATTAGTATCATTTATACCAATGATAATGGGAACAGGTGGAAACTGTGGTGCACAAAGCTCAACTCTTATTATAAGAGGCTTAGCAACAGATGAAATAAAAGTAAGAGACATATTAAAAGTAATGTGGACAGAAATTAGAGTAGCAATAGTAGTAGGTTTAGCTCTAGCATTGCTTAGTGGCACTTTTATAATGATTGTATATAAAAATACAAAACTTGCAATAACCTTGGGATTAACGCTATTATTTACGGTAATGCTATCAAAATTTATAGGTGCAACTTTACCACTATTGGCTAAAAAATTAAAGTTAGATCCAGCTTTAATGGCATCACCAATAATAACTACTATTGTAGATACTTGCTCAGTATTAATCTTTTTTACTGTAGCAACTACAATAATACTTTAACTTTGTAAAAGTTTAAGATAAAAACAAGTAGATTTAAAGTATTTAAGATGTGTGGAGGAACTGTTTATATGGAAGAAATTGAAGAAAAAATCGAAAAAATAGAGAAACTTATAGAAGAAAAAAATATAAATGAATTAAAACAACTTTTAAACAACTTAAATAGTGTAGACATATCAGCAATCTTAGAAGAACTAGATAAAGAAAAATCATTAATTACATTTAGAATTCTCTCTAAAGAAAATGCGGGAGAAGTTTTTAGTTATTTAAGTCCTGAAATTCAAGAAAAAGTTATTGAAAACTTAACAGATACAGAAATAAAAAATGTAATAAATGAACTTTATATGGATGATAAAGTAGACTTGCTAGAAGAAATGCCATCAAATGTAGTAAAAAGAATATTAAGAAATGTAAAAAGAGAAGATAGAGAAATAATAAATGAGCTCTTAAATTATCCAGAAGATAGTGCAGGAAGCATTATGACTACAGAATTTGTAGACTTAAGTGAGGATATGACGGTAGAAGAAGCATTAAAAGAAATAAGAAAAACAGGACTAGATAAAGAAACAATATATTATTGTTATATACTTACGTGGCAAAGAACTCTAGTAGGTATAATTAGTTTAAAAAAATTAGTTATAAGTGAAAAAACAACTAAATTAAAAGAATTGATGGAAACAAATGTTATAAAAGTAAATACTTTAGAAGATAAAGAAGATGTTGCTAAGATGCTTAGTAAGTATAATTTTTTAGCTATTCCAGTAGTAGATAAAGATGAAAAACTAGTAGGAATAGTAACAGTTGATGATGCTATAGATGTAATTCAAGATGAGGCAACAGAAGATGTAGAAAAGATGGCGGCTATAGCACCTTCAGAAGATGGATATTTTTCAACAGGGGTATTTAAGCATTCAAGAAATAGAATAGTATGGTTATTAATACTCATGTTATCCTCAACAATAACAGGGGGAATAATAGCTAAATACGAAAATGCTTTTATGGCAATACCGCTTTTAGTATCATTTATTCCAATGATAATGGATACAGGAGGAAATTGTGGAGCACAGAGTTCAACTCTTATAATAAGAGGCTTAGCAACAGATGAAATTGAAGTAAAAGATATATTAAAAGTAATATGGAAGGAAATTAGAGTAGCATTAGTGGTAGGTGGGGTATTAGGAATTCTAATATCAATATTTGTAATGGCAGTTTATAAAAATATAGCACTTGCAATAACACTAGGATTAACCTTATTGTTTACAGTAATGCTATCAAAATTTATAGGTGCGACTTTGCCACTAATAGCTAAAAAAATAAAACTAGATCCAGCCTTAATGGCATCACCACTAATTACTACAATAGTAGATACTTGCTCAGTTCTAATCTATTTTACAGTAGCCACTTCAATAATGCTATAATAATTTTAGGAAAATTCTTAAAACAAAAGGTAAAGTCTAATGGGTGCCAAAACATAGTTATATTGACAATATTTGCAAAATATGGTATCATAAAGTTAACATAAGGTCGAGTGCCTTATTTAATATATAGTTACCACATTTTCAGCTGAAAGGCTTATATAAAATAAAAACTTAGAGGTGATAAACATGATGAAAATTTCAGCTAGGACTGGCATCCAGAATTTGCACCCGGGAATGAGGGTATGCGCAATTAATCGGTATTCATTAGAAAGAAAAACAGGCAAGGTAACAAAAGTGTTGTCAGAATTAAGAAGTTGTTTTATTAATGGCAAGCATTTTTCAGGCAGACATGTAAAAAGTGTTACTATTGTAGAAGATTTTTCTGATGAGGAACTGATAATAGCGGAACACAACGACCAATACGACATTTATAAAATGGAAATTGTTGATGGTTAGTTGGTAAACAAGCCTCTTTCTTTGATAAGAAAGAGGCTTGTACTGTTTATTATTAAAACAAATAATCAAATATTGCAAATAATAAAACATGTGTTATAATACAAGATGTGCAAAAAAATATAAGAAGGAGGATATGTTAGGAAAAACTAGCATAGTAAATTACATGAAAATAGGAATAGTAGGACTTCCAAATGTTGGAAAGAGTACATTATTTAATAGTATAACAAAAGCAGGAGCAGAATGTGCTAATTACCCATTTTGTACCATAGAACCAAATGTAGGGGTAGTTGCAGTACCAGATGAGAGAATAGATAATCTAGCAAAAATGTATAATCCTCAAAAGGTTACAAAAGCTGTAATTGAGTTTGTAGATATTGCAGGGTTAGTAAAAGGTGCAAGTAGAGGAGAAGGTTTAGGAAATAAATTTCTTTCTCATATAAGAGAAGTTGATAGTATAGTAGAAGTCGTAAGATGTTTTGAAAATCAAAATATAGCACATGTAGAAGGAAGCATAGATCCAATTAGAGACATTGAAACAATTAATTTAGAATTAATATTAGCAGATTTAGAAACAATAGAAAAAAGGTTAGATAAAGCTCAAAAAATGCTAAAAGCAGACAAATCATATCAATTTGAAATCGATTTAATTAATAAAATAAAACAAACATTAGAGAATGAAAAGCCAGCAAGAAGCATAAACTATACAGAAGAAGAACAAGAGCTTGTAAAAGATATGTTTCTATTAACTTCAAAACCAATATTATATATAACTAATATTTCAGAAGA
Source organism: uncultured Clostridia bacterium (assembly GCA_947589645.1). GTDB lineage: Bacteria > Bacillota > Clostridia > TANB77 > CAG-508 > CAG-269. Next base: position 618 of record CANQCG010000021.1, on the reverse strand, counting down.
AGACTTAGCAAGCCCAGAGCAAAATGAATATGTGCGAAAAGTGCAAGAATTTGCTAAAAAAGAAAATGCACAAGTAGTACCAATTTGTGTAAAAGTAGAAGAGGAATTATCAGGTTTAGAAGATCAAGATAAAAAAGAAATGCTAGAAGCATTAGGCATGAAAGAATCTGGCTTAGATAGGTTAATAAAGAAAAGTTATGATTTGTTAGGGTTAATGTCTTTCTTAACAGCTGGAGAGCCAGAGGTTAGAGCATGGACAATAAAAAAAGGTACAAAAGCACCTCAGGCTGCTGGAAAAATTCACTCTGACATCGAAAGAGGATTTATAAAAGCAGAAGTAGTATCATATGAAGATTTAATGAGAGTTGGTTCAATGCTTGCAGCACGTGAAAAAGGTTTAATACGTTCAGAAGGCAAAGAATATATAATGCAAGATGGTGACATAGTATTGTTTAAGTTCAATGTGTAAGAACTGAAATACAAATGTAAACAAAAAGTAACAAAAATGTCAAAAAAAACTTATAAAAAACACTTGAAAAAGTTATAACCTGACTTTGACAGTAAAAAAATGGTAAAAAGCCTTGTACATTGACTATATCAGTATGTACAAGGCTTTAA
>CANQCG010000020.1 GCA_947589645.1 uncultured Clostridia bacterium | reverse complement strand
ATGCAAGAAGAAAAAGATTCTAAGATAATATTTTTAGGTACAACAAGAGGTTTAGAAAATGATTTAGTACCTAAAGCAGGTTATGAATTGAAAACTATTGATGCATACGGTCTAAGCAAAGAATTAACAATAGAAAACTTAAAGAAAATGTTAAAAACATTAAAGGGAATAAAAGAAGCAAAAAAAATAGTCAAAGAATTTAAGCCTGATATTGTAATAGGTGCAGGAGGGTATATTTGCGGAGCTGCAACATTGGCTGCAAATAAATACAATGTGCCAGTTGTTTTGCATGAAAGCAATGCCTTTCCAGGAAAAGCAGTTAAAATGCTAGCAAAAAAAGTAGATACAATATTAATTTCATTTAGAGATGCAGAATCACGAATAAAAAATGCAAATAAAATTGTATATACTGGAACTCCAGTAAAAATTTCTAAAAAAAATTATGGAATAAATGAAAGAAATAATATAATAAAACAAGTAGGCTTATCAGAAATAAAGCCAATAGTGTTAGTTTTTGGAGGAAGTCAAGGTGCTCAAAAAATTAATGAAGCGGTCATTGGAATTTTAACTGAAAAACTAAATAAAAATTATCAAATAGTTTGGGCAACAGGGGCAAAACAATATGATATAATAAAAAATAAATTAAATGAAAATGGTTTTGACATTGAAAACATCCAAAATGCTAAAATAGTTCCATATATTTATAATATGGAAGAAATAATGAATGTATCAAATGTCATAGTCGCAAGAAGTGGAGCTATGACTATAGCAGAAATATCAAATCTTGGAAAACCTTCAATTTTAATACCACTTCCAAATGTCAGTCAAGATCACCAACTTTATAATGCCAAGGTGCTAGAAAAAGTTGGAGCAGCAAAGATTATTTTAAATGATAGTTTAACAAAGGATAACTTAAATGAAACTATAAATTCTATAGTAACTAATGCAAACAAAATGAATCAAATGAGTGAAAATGCCTTAAAAGAATCTGCATATGATGCTCAAGATAAAATTTATAAAGAAATAAAAGATATTTTAAACAAAAAATAGATATACTAATATAGAGAGGATGTAAAATGGAAGCAAAACAATTAATAATAATGGTTATATACACAATTTTAGTTCAAATAATTGCTATAATAGGCTATAAAGTAATTGCTAGACCAAAAAGAAAAATGTTAGAAAGTGCAGAGAAAAGAAAAACTGAAGAGCAAGATATAAATAACAGAATATTTTTACACATGACAGATGGAATTATAGCCTTTGATATGGAAGGCAAGATAGTATTAATAAACCCAGCAGCAAAAAAGTTACTAAGTATATCTCCAGAAGACAGTAACTTTGAGCAAGTATTTGGGAAATTTAATTTAGATATAAATATGGAAAAAATCATATATCTCGAAAACTGGACTTCAACAGAAGAGAGAATTGAAGTTGAAGATAGGTTTGTTAAGGCATTTTTTGCACCTTTTAGAAACGAAAATGATAGACCTGCGGGTGTAATTGCCGTTTTACAAGATATTACAGAACATGTAAAACTAGATAATATGCGTAAGGAGTTTATTGCAGATGTTTCGCATGAGCTAAAAACTCCTATTACTTCTATTATGGGGTATGCAGATACTCTATTAGAAGGAGAATATGATAAAGAAATTCAGCAAAAGTTTTTAAATGTTATTGCAACAGAAGCTAGAAGAATGGCAAAACTAGTAACAGATTTACTTACTCTTTCAAGGTATGATAATAACAAAAATCAACTGCAAAAAGAACAATTTGACTTAGGAGAATTAGTTAAAAAATGTCAAGATAAATTAGCAATAGAAATAAAAAAGAAAGGACATGACGTAAACTGTTTTGTAACAGCTGATGTACCACCAGTTTATGCAGACAAAAGCGATGTAGAAAGAGTTGTTTTAAATATACTTTCAAATAGTATAAAATATACACCTGATAACGGAAAAATCAGCATTTATGTGGGGTTTGTATATAATGATGCTTATATAAAAGTATTAGATAACGGAATAGGAATTCCAGAAGAAGATTTAAACAGAATATTTGAAAGATTTTATAGAGTGGACAAAGCCCGTACTAGAGAAATGGGAGGGACAGGTCTTGGACTTTCAATTGCAAAAGACTTATTAGACAAAAATGGTGGAAGCATAGATATTAAAAGTATTGTTGGAGAAGGAACTGAAGTAGTAATAAAAATTCCTACAAAAATAAAATAGAAAGAAGGATTCAAATGAAAATAGATTCAATGTTAAAAGAAGTGTTAGAATGGGTTATATGTATAATAATTGCTGTTGTAGTAGCTTTATTAGTTAGATATTATATAGGTACACCAACAAAAGTAGAAAGCGTATCAATGGAGCCTACTTTAGTAGAAGGACAAAGATTATGGATTAGTAGATGGAATAGAACAATAAAAAAACTACCTAAAAGGGGACAAATAATAACATTTGAAGAGCCTTCTAATGTACCAAGAATGGGTTATAATCTTAGTATTTCAAGTACAGAAGAACTTCCAATTGCTAAATATGAAAATGAGCCACAAGGACTTTGGAATAAATTTAAGTATTATGTTTTAGAAATTAGCAAGAGAAGTTATATTAAAAGAGTAATAGCTTTACCAGGAGAACATGTAGAAATAAAAGATGGTTACGTATATATAAATGGAGAAAGATTGCAAGAAGACTATTTGCGTGCAGGTATTGTAACAGATATACAAAAAGGAATATATGATGATTTTATAGTTCCTGAAAATACAGTATTTGCCATGGGAGATAACAGACCTGAGAGTATAGATTGTAGAGCTTTTGGGTGTATACCATTAGAAAAGATAGAAAGTACATTGTCGTTTAGATTTTGGCCATTAAATTTATTTGGGAAAGTAAAATAATCGAAAGGAATAAAGAATTGTTTGAGAATATTGTAGGAAACCAAAAAATAAAAGAAATATTAAAAAAAGCAATAAAATCAAATAGACTTTCACATAGCTACATGTTTATAGGAACAGAGGGAATTGGTAAAAAATTATTTGCCAAAGAACTTGCACAAGCTATACTATGTTTAGATGAAAAAAAACAAGAAAATGCATCTTTTTGTGGAGAATGTAAATCTTGTATTGAATTTATTTCAAACAATAATCCTGATTTTATTTATATAGAGCAAGAAGAAGGAAAAGTTAAAATAGATCAAATTAGAAATATGCAGATGAGGGTAGCAGAAAAGCCAATTATATCAAATAACAAAGTATATATAATAGATGATGCAGATCTAATGACAAATGAAGCTCAAAACTGTTTATTAAAAACTTTAGAAGAGCCACCAGAATATGTTACAATCATTTTGATTGGTAAAAATGAAGAAAACTTTTTAACAACAATACGTTCAAGATGCACGAAGATATATTTTAATAAAATTTCTAATGACGAATTAGAAAAATACTTAGCTAAAAACAATATATCTGATATTACAGAAGATTTATTGCAAATAGCAGATGGCAGTATAAAAAAGGCATTAGAAATAAAAAATAACGGTGAAATTTATTCGTTATTAGAAAACATAATGGACAATATTGACAAATGTGATATAATAGAATTGCTTAGTTTAGCAAGCCAATTATATAATCTTAAAGAAATGGTTTATTCAATACTTGATAACATAAATATAATTGCTTTAAAAAAATCAAAAGTGAATACTAAATTTGCTGGTTGCATCAATATTGTAGAAGACACTAAACAAAGACTTAAAGCAAACAGCAATTATGATATGTGTATTGACAATTTGCTATTTAACATGTGGAGGGAAGTAAATTGAAAAATATAGTAGGAGTAAGATTTAGAAAACTAGGCAAAATATATTTCTTTAATCCAAAATGGCTAGAAGTAAAAAAAGGAGACCATGTAATAGTTGATACAGCCCAAGGAGAGGAATATGCCGAAGTAATAATTCCAAACAGAAAAGTTGAGGATGACAAAATAGTTGCACCTCTAAAAAATGTACTAAGATTAGCAAGCGAAGCTGATACTAAACATTATAAAGAGTGCAGAGAAAAAGAGGAAGAAGCTTTTAAAATCTGCAATGAAAAAATAAAAGAGCATAATTTAGACATGATACTTACTGATGTAGAATATAAATTTGATAATAGCAAAATATTATTTTATTTTACTGCAGATGGAAGAATAGATTTTAGAGAGCTAGTAAAAGATTTAGCAGCAATATATAAAACAAGAATAGAATTAAGACAAATAGGAGTAAGAGACGAGGTTAAAAAAATTGGTGGAAACGGAGTTTGCGGTAGAGAATTATGCTGTTGTACATTTTTAAGTGATTTTGAAACAGTATCAATAAAAATGGCAAAAGAACAAAATATTTCATTAAACCCTTCAAAAATTTCTGGAAATTGTGGAAGATTGATGTGTTGCTTAAAATACGAACAAGAAGCCTATGAAGAAAAATTAAATAGGTTACCAAGTGTAGGATCTATAGTAAAAACACCAGAAGGCAATGGAGAGGTAGATAGTATAGAAACTTTAAAAGAAAAAGTAAAAGTAAAACTAAAAGATGAAGATGGAGAAGGCTTTTTCTACAAAAAATTTGATGCAAAAGATATTACAATAATAAAAAATGCAGAAAAAGAGGTACTAGGACAAGAAGAAGAAGAAAATAAAAAAGAACTCGAAGAACTTGAAAAATTAGAAAATGAAGACAAAAAGATGGAAGAACAATAAAAAGTTTTTAATAATACTAAATAAACGAACTAAATGAAGGGTGGTGATATTATGGCATATAAAATATCAGACAAATGCATATCTTGTGGAGCTTGCGCAGCAAACTGCCCAGTAGAATGCATATCACAAGGAGATACAAAATTTGAAATAGATGAATCTGCATGTATATCATGTGGTACATGCGCAGGAGTTTGCCCTGTAAGTGCACCAGAAGAAGCTTAAATAGATGCTATTTTAAATAAAATAAAGTATTATTACATAAAAAGCGGAATCAAGAATTTTAAAGCTACTGTAAAAGTGGCTTTAAAAACTTAATTCCGTTTTTATTTAACTTATTCAACAGTAACTGATTTAGCAAGGTTACGAGGTTTATCAACATCTAAATTTTTATTTTTAGCAATGTGATAGGCTAAAAGCTGTAGTGGTACTATTGCAAGTATTGATGAAATAAAAGGATGTATTTTTGGTATATTTATTATAGTATCAAAATTATTATTAGATAATTCAATATTTGTAATTAGTAAAGTTTTAGCTCCACGAGTAATTACTTCTTGAGCATTACTTACAGATTTAGCAGATAAAGATTCATCGGTAATAATAGTAATAACAGTAGTTCCAGGTTCAATTAAAGCAATTGGGCCATGTTTTAATTCTCCAGCAGGATATGCCTCAGAATGTATATATGATATTTCTTTTAATTTTAAAGAACCCTCCTGTGCAGTAGTATAATCAATACCACGACCTAAAAAGAATATATCTTTTTCGGTAAATGTTTTAGAGGCAAAATCTTTAATAATTTTATTAGTATTTAGACATTTTTGTAACTTATCAGGCAGACATAAAATATTATATTTCAAATCTTCTATTAAGTTTTTATCACAAATTCCAAGTATTTCTGCTAAATGAATAGAAAACATAGTAAGTAAAGTTACTTGCGCAGTATATGCTTTTGTAGAAGCAACAGCGATTTCTGGCCCGGCATGAGTAAGCATATAATTGTCAGCCATTCTTGTAATAGAACTTCCCAAAACATTAGTAATTGCAATAGTTTTAGCACCAGCATTTTTGCATAGATCTAATGCTGCCAAAGTATCAGCAGTTTCTCCAGATTGAGATATAAATATGCATAAAGTATTAATATCAATTAAAGGATTTCTATATCTAAATTCAGAGGCTATTTCTACTTGAGTTGTAATTTTACACAATTTTTCAAAAGTATTTTTTACAGCAAGACCTGCATGCATTGCTGTACCACATGCCACAATATATATTTTATTTATGGTTTGCAAATATTCATTAGACAAATTCAAATCACTAAAATCATATTTACCATTTTCAGTTAATCTAGAATTTATAGTATTTCTAACACTATCAGGTTGCTCAAAAATTTCTTTTAACATATAATCTTCAAAACCATTTTTATTTATGGCAGTTGGAGACCATGAAATTTGTTTAAAATTTTTTGAAATTTCATTTAAAGACTTATTATAAAATTTAATATTATCTTTTGATATAACAGCAAATTCATCATCTTCGAGAAAATAGAAATCTTTTGTATATTCAAGTATTGCTGGAATATCTGATGCAATATAATTTTCAGTATGCCCTTTACCAATTACAAGTGGACTATTCTTCTTAGCAGTAATAATGTAGTTAGGAAAATCTTTTGAGATAACCTCAATTGCATAGCTACCATTTAATTTATCACATGCTCTTTTTACAGCAGTAAGAAAATCAAAAATATTATTAGATGCATCTGTACCTTTAATTTCATTATAGTAATAAGATATTAAATTAGGTATTACCTCTGTATCTGTTTCAGAATAAAATGTACATCCCTTAGAAGTTAGAAAATTTCTAAGTTCATGAAAATTTTCAATAATTCCATTATGTACAACAGAGAATGTTTTACTATTATCCATATGAGGATGAGAATTTATTTTAGAAGGTTTACCATGAGTTGCCCACCTAGTATGAGCAATACCAACAGTTCCTTGCAAAGAATTAAAACCTGAAAGATTTTTTAAATTTTTGACTCTTCCTTTATCTTTTAAAACAGATAAAGTATCATTTTCGATAGTTGAAATACCGGCAGAGTCGTAGCCTCTGTATTCCAAACTTGTTAAACCTGCAATTAAGATAGGGCAGGCCTTTTTATTTCCTATGTATCCAACAATTCCACACATAATATATTCATTCCTTTCAATTTACTTAATTATATTATAACAAATTATTTAAAGTTACAACATTTTTCTAAAATATATTTGAAAGTATGTATTTTAAGAATTTTTTAACTCAAAAATTAATGTAGACAAATAAAAAATATTTTTTAAATAGGCAATAATGTATTGATATTTTCGTAAAAAGTGTGTAATATTATATATGGTGGAAGTTATGTTTAGTATTGAGGAAGAATTAAAAAAGCTACCAGCAAAGCCTGGAGTTTATATAATGAAAGATAAAAATGATAATATAATTTATGTCGGAAAAGCAGTTTCACTAAGAAATAGAGTTAGATCATATTTTAGAAAAACAAACAAAACGCAAAGAATTATAAATATGGTCTCTTTAATTGATCATTTTGAATACATAGTAGTTGATAATGAAGCAGAAGCTTTAATATTAGAATGTAATTTAATAAAACAAAATAGACCTAAATTTAATGTATTATTAAAAGATGATAAAACATATCCATATATAAAAATAGATGTAAAATCAGATTTTCCTGGAGTTTTTATTACAAGAAAATTATTAAATGATGGCGCAAAATATTTTGGACCTTATGCAAATCCAGGAGCAGCAAAAGAAATGCTAGATTTTATCAAGCAAAGATATAAGATTAGGCAATGCAAAAATTTTAAGCATACAGATAGAGCTTGTTTAAATTATCATATAAAGAGATGTCTAGCTCCATGCATGGGTTATGTATCTAAAGAAGAATATCGAAAACAAATAGATGAAATAATCGACTTTTTAGATGGAAAACAAGATAAAGTAATAAAAGATATTGAAAAACAAATAAAAGAAGCTTCAGAAAAATTAGATTATGAGCAAGCAGCTTATTTAAGAGATAAAAAACTTGCTATTGAAAGAGTAGGAGAAAAGCAAAAGGTTTCAAATATATCAGAAAATAATATAGATGTAATAGGAATAGCAAAATCTGAACTTGAAGTGTGTGTAGAAATATTTTTTGTTAGGGGAAGCAAAATGATAGGAAGAGAGCATTACTTTTTCCCTGAATTGAAAGATATGGATGATAAAGAGATATTAGGAGGTTTTATAAAACAATATTATTTAGATAAAGAAAACATCCCAAATAAAATTATGCTACGTGAAGAATTAGAAGATAAAGATGCAATTCAAAAATGGTTGACATCTAAAAATCAAAATAGAAAAGTAGAATTAGTAAGCCCTAAAAAAGGAGAAAAGCTTAGATTTGTAGAGATGGCTGAAAGTAACAGCAAGCTTACTTTGGAAAACAAAGAAAAAGACAAAACCGCTATTTTATTAGAACTAAAAGAAAAGCTTAACTTAAAGCAGATTCCTAGAAAAATAGAAACTTTTGATATTTCAAATATTTCTGGAGAATATACTGTTGCAGGAATGTGCGTTATGCAAGATGGAATTATAAAAAAGAATTTATCAAGAAGGTTTAAAATAAAAACTGTTGTAGGACAAGATGATGTTGCATGTATGGAAGAAACAGTTACTAGAAGATTAAAACATTCTATAGACAACCCTAATGGTGGATTTGGAAAATTACCAGATGTAATATTTGCAGATGGAGGAATTACTCAAATTAAAGCTATTGAAAGAGCAGTAAAAAAGTACAATTTAGATATTCCAGTATTTGGTATGGTAAAAAATGATAAACATCAAACTAGAGGTCTTATGACACCTGATAGGAAAGAATTACAAATATCAGACGAGTTAATGAAAACTATAACCAATTTTCAAGATGCAGTACATGATACAGCAATATCTTATCATAGAAAATTAAGAGATAACAGCATGAAAAAATCAGATTTAGATGAAATAGATGGAATTGGACAAGTTAAAAAGCAATTATTACTAAAGAAATTTGGAAGTGTAGATAATATAAGAAATGCAAGCATTCAAGAATTATTAGAGGTTAAAGGAATAACAGAAAAGCTAGCTAATAATATTAAGTTTAGGCTAAATTGATAATATAATGTCGAAATTTGACGATGAAAAGTTCGAAAAATGTTGAAAAACTTATTGACAAACAAGGTTACATAAATTATACTTTAAGTGTAAATAAGTTTTAATTAATTTATTATTAATTTATGACTAACTTATAATTATTAATTCAAAAAAATTTTTTCGAAAAAATTTAATTTCTAAAAATGCATTCGCTATTATCAAAAATCGCATAATCTACATTTTTAAATAAAGGAGGAACTAAATATTAAAATATCAAGTAATGATTTTAGTGCTTTATTAAGCACCATACTTAAAAATAAGCAAATGACCATTGACTTATTAAAAGATTTAACGGGGCTAAATATATCAGATTTTGAATTTGATGATTTAAAAAATATGGGAGTTTTTACGGGTTATGATTTTTCCATTATTAAACTTAAAGTACTGATTGAAAACATTGATAGATTTAAAACTAAAAAACAAACTGATTTATATATAAAAATGATAAGAAAAGACAGAATAAAAGAATCAATTTTCTGTTACTGGAGTTTATTATACGATGAAAAGTTTAAAGATTATAATGAATCAGATTTTACAAGTATAATAAATAAAGTCAGAATAACAGAAACAGAAAATGAGACATATAAGCATAGCGTTTTGTTAGAAATAAAAGAGAATAAGTGGGGAATATTAGAATATGGGTCTACAATTCATTTAGTTAAATTGGCAAAATATTTAAATGATAAAGCAATAAATAAGTCTAATCTAACAAATAAGTGGAAAGACTACATTAAAAAAGATAATCAAGATGTTTTATTTATAGGAATAATAAATTAATATAATTAGAGAGGAGTGTTTAATATGACGTTTGAATATACACCACAAGGAGTATGCTCAATCAAAATGATTTTTGAAATTGAGGGAAACATAATTAAAGATTTAAAAATTATAGGGGGTTGCCCTGGAAACACTGTTGGAGTTTCAATGCTCGTTAAAGGTAGAACTGTAGAAGAAGTAATAAACATGCTAAAAGGAATTCCTTGCGGAGGAAAAACAACTTCATGTCCAGATCAAATATCTCATGCATTGCTAGAATACAAAGAAAAATATTTATAATCTTTGTTTTAGCTTAGATAAAATTGATTATAAAAGGATAAGCTAAATTACTAGCTTATCCTTTATTCTTATATATTTCTAAAATATTTATTACTAATATAAGTTACTATCTGAAGTATTGTTGTGTATATTAGATTTATCGTTATTAGATGAAACTCCTAAATATGGTAAAACTTCTGAAAATATTTTTGAAACAACTGGAGCTGCGATTTGACCACCTTGATGAGAAACTCCTTTAGGATCATATAAACATGTTAAAACAACTATTTTTGTATTTTCTACAGGACCAATTCCAATGAAAGAAGCTACATAACCTTCGTCAGTACTACTTTGACTAGGCTCTGACGTACCAGTCTTACCACCAACTGTGTAACCTGGAACTAAGCCTAATTTACCTGTTCCAATTTCAACTTCTGATTGCATCATAGATTTGATAGTTTCAGAAGTATTTTTTGAAACTACTTGTCTAACTTTTGTTGTAGGTATATTTGTTGTTTCACCAGTATCAGTATTTGTAATAGATTTTACAATACGAGGTTGCATTAAAATTCCATCATTAACGATTGCTGATACAGCAGTTACTATATGCAAAGGTGTAACTGTAAAACGCTGTCCAAAAGACATTGTTGCAAGTTGAACTGGACCAACTTTATCTATATCGAAAAATATACCAGAAGCTTCGCCAGACAATGATACTCCAGTTTTACCAAAGAAACCAAAAGCTTCATAATATTTATATAAATTAACAGTTCCAACTAATCTTCCTAATTGAATGAAAGAAGGGTTACAAGAATTGTTATAAGCATCTCTTAAAGATTGAGCTCCATGAGGTCTAGCCCTCCAGCATCTAATGGTTCTATCAGCTACAACTTCTGCTCCTGTACATAAAAATTTATTAGGAGTATCTACGCCTACAATATTTTCTTCAAGTGCAACAGTAGCAGTTATAGTTTTAAAAACTGATCCTGGTTCATAAGTATCTGTTATACATTTATTATTCCACATTCTTTGCAAAAGATTAGACCTTTGTTTTGTAGATAAATCTTCCCAGCCTTCAGATATATAACTATTAGGAGTAAAAGGTGAATTTAAATCAAAATCAGGGTATGAAGCCATTGCTAAAATATCTCCAGTTGAAGGATCCATTACTATTGTAATACCACCTTTAGTACATTTATTATCTTCAACTGCTTGTTTTAAATATTTTTCTACAATACTTTGTATATTTACATCAATTGTTAAAGTTAAATCATAACCATTTTCTGCTGGAATATATGTCTCCTCGGTATTTGGAATTTGTGATTTAGCGGCATCTCTAGAAATAGTTGATTTTCCAGAAGTACCTGTTAAAACAGAATCCCAACTATATTCAATACCACTTAAACCTTGAATGTCTGTACCGCAAAATCCAATTACATTTGAAGCTAAATTAGAATAAGGATAATATCTTACAATTGTATCTTCGGTATATATTGCTTTATTGCCTAATTTATTATCTTTTATCCAAGTTTCAAGAGCATCCACTTTATCTTTTGAAACATTTTTTACTAAAGTAATTTTACTATCAGAATTATTTATTTCTTCTAAAACTTCATCATAATTTAATTCGAACATACTTGCCAAAGTAGAAACAATTAAAGTTTTTTTGTCTTCTGAAATTTCAGCAGGGTCTACTATTACATTGTCTGCAGAGTAACTAGTTGCTAGTACCATGCCAGTAGCATCACGAATAGAGCCTCTATTTGGCAATATTGTTTGAGTATAAAAAAGTTGATTATAAGCTTTTTGCTTTAAAGTTTTTCCATCTATAAATTGCAAATATGCGATTCTTACAATAAGCACTATAAGAATTATAAAAACAAGTGCAAACAAAGACTTTATCTTTATACCTGTTATATTATTTGCTACATTCAAATTATTTTTAAATTTCAGAACTTTTTGTTCTTGTTTAACATTTTTTTTCTTTTTATTATTCATATTATACCTACTTAAAAAAATATCTTTTGCTTTGCTTATATTTTATAGTAAAGAAATAAAAAAATCAATTAAATTACAAAAAAACTAATTAAAAAAGAAAGGAAGTAATTAAAATGCTATCAATGGTTAAAACAATATCATTAAATGGCCTAGAAGGACATCTAATAGATGTTCAGGCAGACATTGCATCAGGAATTCCATCATTTGAAATTGTTGGACTTCCAGACACTACGGTAAAGGAGGCTAAAGAAAGAGTAAAAACAGCTATAAAAAATTTGAAATATCAATTTCCTAGCAAAAAAATCTTAATTAATTTAGCTCCAGCAAATTTAAGGAAAGGAGGAAGCAAGTTTGATTTACCAATCGCAATAGGAATTTTATTGGCTTTAGGCATTGTTTCTCCACAAGTGCAAAATTCTTTATATCATACAATTTTTATTGGAGAATTATCTTTAAGTGGAAAAATAAACAAAATAAATGGAGTTTTGCCAATGTGTATTGAGGCAAGAAGTTTAGGCATAAAAAGAGTAATTTTACCAGAAGCCAATTGCAATGAAGCTGCTGTTGTTAAAGATTTAGAGATAATACCAGTAAAAACTTTAAAAGAAACAGTAGAATATCTAAATGGAAATTGCAAGATAAATAGTGTACAAACAAATATAGAAAACATTTTTGAAAGAACTAATAATTTCAATATAGATTTTTCAGATGTAAAAGGTCAAGAAAATGTAAAAAGAGCATTAGAAATTTCTGCTGCAGGCGGACATAATTGCTTATTAATTGGAAGTCCAGGCTCACGGAAAAACAATGCTTGCAAGACGAATGCCAACAATTTTACCAAATTTAACTTTCGAAGAAGCTCTAGAAATTACAAAAATTCATAGTATTTCGGGAGAATTAAAAGAAGATTTAATAACAAAAAGACCTTTTAGAAGTCCTCACTATACTGTTTCAACAAGTTCATTGATTGGTGGAGGAAGAATACCAAAACCGGGTGAAATTAGTCTAGCTCATTATGGAATATTATTCTTAGACGAATTACCAGAATTTGATAGATCAAGTTTAGAAGTTTTACGAGGACCTTTAGAAGACAGAAAAGTTACAATTAGTCGTGTGGCAAGCACAGTAACATTTCCAAGCAATTTTATGCTAATTGCTAGTATGAATCCATGTCCATGTGGCTATTATGGTAGCGATTTAAAAAAATGCACTTGCACCCCTCAAACTATCAAGAGATATGTTGGAAAGGTAAGTGGACCTTTATTAGACAGAATTGATTTACATATAGAAGTCAAGGCTGTCGAATATGAAAAATTAGCACTTAATAACAAGCCAGAAACATCAAAAGAAATTAAAGAAAGAGTTGATAAAGCAAGAAAAATTCAACTAGAAAGATATAAAGGACTGCAAATCGTTTGCAATGCAGAGCTTGATTCAAATTTATTAGATGAATTTTGCAAATTAGACAAAAAGAGCCGTGACATCATGGAAAAAGCATTTGAAAAATTTGGTTTAAGTGCAAGAGCTCATGACAAAATTTTAAAAATTGCAAGAACAATTGCAGATTTAGATGATTCAAAAGATATTCAATACAAGCATATAGCTGAAGCTATTCAATATAGAAATTTAGACAAAAAATATTTTTAGAAAAAATAATATTAGATAAGAATTAGAAAATAGATTAATGCTATAAAAATTTTCAAAAAATATATATCTATTTGTGATTTAATGCTTTTTTCGTCTAGAAATCGTAAGATTTACATAAAATTATCTATTTCTATAGTAAAAAAGCATTAAATCACAAGATGAATATATATAAGGAGGGTTAATGACAAAAAAAGAATTAATAAACGCAAGAAAGTTAAAGAAAATGATACTAGGAAAAAATAATTTTTCTAGGTGGATTAAAGAAAATATTGAAAAATACAATTTGCAAGAAAATATGGATTATTATATAGAACAAATAAATAATAAATCAACAAATCGAAGGGTTAGAAATGAATATTTTTTAACGGAAAAAGCCTGCAAAAAAATTATTTATTCTCAATTAAGAAGTGAATTAGCAGAAAAAATAAAACAAAAGTTAGAAAAAGGAGAAAAAATAAATGATATCATAGTAGAGTTAGATAAACCTCTTAAAGAAACAATACGAATTCTAAAATTTAAAGATGAAGAATTTCCTAATCAATTAAGGAGAATTAAAAATCCACCAAAGCAATTATATGTCATGGGAAATATTGAAAACTTAAAGGAAAAAGGCATTGCAGTTATTGGCTCTAGAAATTGTTCAAATTATGGAAGGAGCATTTGTAAAATATTTACAAATAATTTAGTGGGCTATAATCTTAATATAATTAGCGGATTAGCAGTAGGAATTGATAGTTGTGCACATAAAGCATGTTTAGAAAGCCAAGGAAAAACAATAGCAGTTTTGCCTTCGGGATTTGAAAAAATATATCCTATAGAAAACGAAGAACTTGTGCAGAGAATTATAGAAAATGGAGGAACAGTTATTACAGAATATCCGCCGGAATTTGAAAAAACTATAGAAACCTGTCGCGAAAGAAATAGAATAATGAGTGGTCTTGCCATTGCAACATTAGTAGTTGAAGCAGAACAAAGAAGTGGAACAAGTATAACAGTTAGATACGCAAACGAACAGCAGAAAAAAGTTTTTTGTGTTCCATCTAGTTTATTAAATTCAAAAGGAATAGGCACAAACGAAATGATAAAACAAGGTAGGGCCAAAATAGTTACCAAAGCCGAAGATATAATTGAAGAATTTCCAGAGCTAAAATCACAAAGAAAAGAAAACTTTAACTTTTTAGATTTAAAAAAGAAAAAAAGACAAAAAGAAAAAGTAAATGATACACCAAAAATCGAAGATGAAAATTTAGAAATTTACAATATATTAATGAAAAAAGAGCAAAGCGTTGATGACATAGCAAAAGAATTAAATAAACCAGTAAGTGAAATATCTTATAAATTAACATTATTAGAATTAGAAGGTGCTATTGAAAAATTGCCAGGAAATAAATATAAAATCAAATAAAGAAAGGAAAATGAAATATGTATACAAGTCAAGAAATAGGAAAGCTTGGAGAAAAACTAGCTAAAAAATTTTTAGAAGAAAGAGAATATGAAATAATCTGTCAAAACTTTAGATCAAAACAAGGTGAAATAGATATTGTCGCAAAAGATAAAGACGAAACTATAGTTTTTGTAGAAGTAAAAACAAGGACAAGCTTAATATATGGAGTTCCAGCCGAAGCAGTAAATGACACAAAAATAGAGCACATATTAAAAACAGCTAAATATTTTTTATATTCTAGAAAAATGAGAGATAAGAACATAAGAATAGATGTAATAGAAGTATTTATTTGCAAAGGAAGATATACAGTAAATCATATTAAACAGATAATGTAAAAAACTTGAAATTTACAAGAATTTTGTGATAAAATATACATATTGAAAAAGGAGAGTATAAATGCCAAATATTTTAGAAGAAACAAACTTCATATTAAAAAAATACAATATAAGAGCCAATAAAAGTTTAGGGCAAAATTTTTTAATAAATCAAGATGTAATAGACAAAATAGTTGACAGTGCAAATATAAGCAAAGAAGATTTAATAATTGAAATAGGCCCGGGATTAGGAACTTTAACAAAAGAATTGCTAGAAAGAGCGGGCAAAGTAATTTGTATAGAATTAGACACAAAAATGGTAAAAATACTAAAAGACAGATTTTCTTTATATAAAAATTTTGAAATAATAAATGAAGACGTATTAAAAGTAGATTTAAACGAAATAATACAAAACGAGCATAAAACCTGCAAAATTGTAGCAAATTTGCCTTATTATATAACAACTCCAATAATAATGAAATTATTAGAAAGTAAACTAGATATAGAAAGCATAACAGTAATGATTCAAAAGGAAGTAGCAGAAAGACTAATTGCAACTCCAGGACAAAAGTTAGCAGGAGCTATAACATATACAGTATATTATTATTGTGAATCAGAAAAAATTTTAGAAGTGCCAAATAGTTCTTTTATACCAGAGCCAGAAGTAACATCAGAAGTTATCAAGTTAAAGATTAGAAAAACTACGCCAGTAAATGTTACAAGCGAGAAAGAAATGTTTTCAATTATAAAAACAGCATTTATGCAAAGAAGAAAAACTTTAATAAATGCACTAACTAATGGAAACGCCGTAAAAAACAAACAAGAAGCTTTACAAATATTTGAAGATTTAAAAATAGATGCAAATGCCAGAGCTGAAGAATTAACATTAAATCAGTTTGCCGACCTAGCAAATCTTTTGCAAACAAATAGAAAGTACAAATAGAAAGTACAAATAAAAAACAAAGACAAAAACAGAAACAGAAACTAAAATAAGAAAGGAAAAGTAAAATATGAAAATAGTATTTATGGGAACGCCAGATTTCGCTAAATGTTCTTTAGAAGCAATATATAGTGCAGGACATGAAATTTTAGCAGTAGTAACAAATCCAGACAAGCCAAGTGGAAGAGGAATGAAACTAACTGCATCTCCTGTAAAACAATATGCACAAGAAAAAAAATTATTGATTTATCAGCCTCAAAAAATTAGAACAAATCAAGAATTTATAGATAGCATTAAAAACCTTAACCCAGATGTTATATGTGTAGTAGCTTATGGAAAAATATTACCACAACAAATCTTAGACATCCCAAAAAAAGGATGTATTAATGTACATGGATCACTTTTACCTAAATACAGAGGAGCAGCACCAATACAATGGGCAGTAATAAATGGCGAAAAAACAACAGGAGTAACAACAATGTACATGGATGCTGGCATGGACACAGGAGATATGATTTTTAAAGAAGAAATGCAAATTGGTGAAGACGAAACAACAGGAGAAGTTTGGGATAAATTAGCAGAAAAGGGAGCAAAATTATTAGTAAAAACGCTAGAAGCTATAGAAAACGGAACTGCACCAAGAATAAAACAAGGAAACGATTTTACAATGGCACCAATGCTTGAAAAAGAAAATTCTAAAATCAATTTTAAACAAATGACAGCTGTGCAAATAAAAAATTTAGTAAGAGGACTAAACCCAATAATGGGGGCTTATGCATATTTAGATGATAAAAAGATAAAAATATGGAAAGCACAAGTATTAAGCGAGGAAACTCTGCAAAGCATGAATCTTCAGTATAATAAAAACGCTGAAGAAGGAACTATTTTAATATCTGATAGTAAAAAGGGATTATATGTTCAAGCAAAAGAAGGAATATTAAAAATACTAGAAATTCAAGGAGAAAATTCTAGAAAAATGCCAGTAGAAGATTATTTGAGGGGAAACAAACTTGAAGTAGGAAAAATTCTAAATTAAATAGTTGAAAAATAATACCAAACTTGATATACTTATATTGAAAATCTAAATAGAAAGGAATGATTTTTTATGGAAGAAAATGAAAACCAAGTAAAACAAGAAAGTGTAGAAGAAATAAATGAAGAACATTCAGGCATAAAAATTTCAAATGATGTCATAGCTGTAATTGCAGGAGTAGCTGTTTCAGAAGTTAGAGGAGTAGCAAGTATGCAAGGAGGATTTGCTGGAGGAATAGGAGAAGTTTTAAGCGGAAAGAAAAATCTAGCAAAAGGAATAAAAGTAGAAGCTGAAAATGGAAAAGTAAAAATAGATGTAAACATCATAGTAGAATATGGAACAAGAATTCCTGATATAGCATTCGAAATTCAAAACAGAGTTAAAAAATCAATTGAAAATATGACAGGACTAAAAGTAGCAGAAGTAAATGTACATGTTCAAGGAGTAAGTCTGGAAGCAGATAAAAAAGTAGCCGAAAACGCAACTGCAGAAGGTCCAGAAGAATCAAATAATAAAACAGAAGAAACTACTCAAGAATAATTTATGAACTAATATAAAAGTAAAAAAAGGAGAAATAAGATGAGAATATTAGAAAAATTAGCTTTAATAATATATTCATTTATAATTTTAGTTATAGCAGTACTATCAAGTTTAGTAGTATTTGGCTGGTTAACTCCAGAAGCCATTGCAAATGCAATAACATCTTTTGTAAACAATAGAACAGCATGTATAGTAACATTAGTAGTAGATGTAATATTTATTTTATTATCAATAAGATGTATATTCTTCAGAAAGTCAGATAAAAAATCAAAAGCAGAAGAGCAAGGCATTTTATTACAAAACGAAAATGGAAAACTTATAATTTCAAAAGACACCATAGAAAATTTAGTAAATACAATAATAAAACAATTTGAAACTATTGAAGGAGTGGCAACAAGTATATCATTAAATGAAGAAAACAATTTAGTCATAAGCCTAAACTTAACAGTAGGCGAAAATGTTATAATTAAAGAACTTTCAGCAAATATTCAAGAAAAAATCAAATCAACAGTAAAAACAACATTAGACTTAGATGTAAAAGAAGTAAATATAAGAATTAAAAATTATACTACTAAAAAAGAAAATGTTGCACAACAATAAAATGAAAGGAATTTAAATTATGGAAGGATTAAAAGAATTTTGGAATCGCTATAAAGGTGCAATAATAGGTATAATAATTGCAATACTTATACTAGCAACAAGATTATACGATTTACTTATTGCAATAATATCAATATGCGTAGGAGCTTTCATAGGCAATTATGTTCAACAAAACAAAGAAGAAGTAAAAGATAGAGTAAAAAAATTTATAGATAAAATGTAATAAAGGGGAAATTTATGAATAGGTCAGCTATTAGAGAATTAGCATTTAAACTAATTTATAGTCAAGAAATTCAAAAAGAAGAAAATATAGAAGAACAAATAGAATTGTTTATTGAGTCAAATGACATACAAGATAACAATGCAATAGAATATATAAAAGATACTATAAAAGGAATAGAAACAAATAAAAAAGAAATTATAGAATTAATCGAAAAGAATTTAAAGGCAGATTGGAAAGTAGAAAGAATTTCAAAAGTTGACCTAAGTCTTTTAAAACTAGCAATTTACGAAATCAATTATAAAAAATTACCTTTTAAAGTAGTAATAAACGAAGTAGTAGAATTAGCAAAAAAATATGGTGAAGATCAATCAAAAAACTTTGTAAATGGAATATTAGCAAGTATTGTTAAAGAAGGATAAAAAATGAAGTATCAAGCAATAACAGTTTCAGAACTAAATTCATACATAAAAGACAAAATATCACAAGATGAATATCTAGCAAATGTGCTAGTAAAAGGAGAAATATCAAATTTTAAAAACCATTACACAGGACATTTTTATTTTACATTAAAGGATGAAAATTCTTTAGTAAAATGCATAATGTTTAAAAGCTATGCTGAAAAAATAAACTTTATGCCAAAAGATGGAATGAACGTAATGGTTTTTGGTAGTGTATCTGTTTTTGAGCGAGATGGAGTATATCAAATATATGTAAAAGCAATGCAAGAAGATGGTATGGGAAGCTTATACACTAAATATGAAGAACTAAAATCAAAATTAGAAAAAGAAGGATTATTTGATGAGGAGCATAAAAAGAAAATACCAGAATTCCCAAAAGAAATAGGAGTTTTAACATCTCAAACAGGTGCAGTAATAAGAGATATTATAAATGTATCTACAAGAAGAAATCCTAATGTTCATATAAGATTATTGCCAGTAGCTGTTCAAGGACCAGGCGCAGGAGAAAAAATAGCCTCAGCAATAGAGCTTATGAACAATAAAAATTTAGCTGATGTAATTATAGTGGCAAGAGGAGGAGGCTCAATAGAAGACCTATGGCCTTTTAACGAAGAATGCGTAGCAAGAGCAATATATAATTCAAATTTACCAGTAATTTCAGCAGTTGGGCACGAAACTGATTTTACAATAGCAGATTTTGTGGCAGATTTAAGAGCGCCGACACCATCGGCTGCAGCAGAACTTGCAGTACCAGATATATTTGAATTAAAAAACACGATAAATGTATATCAAAACAGATTTAGAATTTTATTAAAAAGAAAAACAGAATTAATGAGACTTAAATACGAAAAATGTATGCAGTCAAGAGTTTTTAAACAGCCTACAGATTTTATAAATGACTATTTACTAAAAATAGATTCTAATATAAAATCACTAGAAAAGAGCATAAGTGACAAAATGCATGAATCTAAAAATTCATTTGTAGAGAAACTTGCAAAACTAGATAGTTTAAGCCCATTAAAAACTTTAACAAGAGGCTATTGTTTAGCAGAATTAAATGGAAAAATAATAAAAAAAGCAAGTGATTTAAAGCAAGAACAAGAAATATCATTAACATTTTCAGATGGTAAAAAACAAGCTAAAATTCTATAATATATTTGTAAATGGTATTATCTAGCAAAGCTAAAATTCTATAATATATTTGCTAATGGTATTAGCTTGCAAAGCTTAAATAGTATGAAAAAACTTACAATATACAATAGATAAATGAAAGGAGTTAAATAAAACAATGAAAACATTTGGAAAAGTAATAATTTGTATACTAGTTGTATTAATAGCAATAGGAATTGCATATTTAATGTATAGCAAACAAAACGAAGAAGTAAATGGTAATGTATCTTCAAATGGTACTTCGCTTGCAGATAATAAAAAAGAAAACGAAATAGACAAAAATGAAGATTATATAGGAGAAGAAGAAAATATAAAAGATCCAGAGCAAAGCGAAGAAACACCTAAAACTGATGACGAAAATAAAGATGAAGAAAAAGGTGAAGATAACACCGAGTCAAAAGATTTAACAGGAACAGAAAAAGCAATATATGTAGTAAAAAAAGAGTATGCCTTAGATGGTCAAACTGTAGCATTTGATCACATGGAAGGAAATAACTATGTAATAAAGGTAAATAGTGGAACAGCTGTAACATGGTATTTAGTAGATGGAACGACTTGGGAGGCAGAAGAGTATTAAACTAAAACGCAAAATTAGTTTAAAAATAAACTTTTCTTAACTAAAAAATCTACTAAGCAAAAAGAGAAAGGAATGTATTTAAAATGGCAAAAAAAGAAGAAGGTAAAAATTTTGAGGAATTGATGCAAAATTTAGAAAGCATAGTTCAAGAACTAGAAAAGGGAGACTTAAATTTAGATGATTCAGTAGCAAAATTTGAGGAAGGTATGAAAATATCAAAAGAATGCAATAAAATTCTGGAAGATTCAGAAAAAAGAATATCAATATTGCTTGAAAACAATGGCGAAGTTACAGAAGAAGATTTTAATGCATAGATACATAAAAGAAAATAGCAAGGGGAATTAAGATGGACATATTATTATCAGGAATATCAAACAAATACTTATACATACCATTAGCGTTATGGTTTTTTATACAATTATTTAAGGTCATATATGACTTAGTAACAACAAGAAAATTCAACTTTAAAAGAATTTTAGGCGCAGGAGGAATGCCAAGTTCACACTCAGCTGTTGTAGTTTCTTTAGCCACTATGATTGGAAAAAACGAAGGCACAGATACAGCAATTTTTGCTTTAGCACTAATATTTTCAT
This sequence comes from uncultured Clostridia bacterium, assembly GCA_947589645.1. Classification (GTDB taxonomy): domain Bacteria; phylum Bacillota; class Clostridia; order TANB77; family CAG-508; genus CAG-269. The sequence continues at coordinate 4,557 of CANQCG010000020.1, read as the reverse complement.
TTGTAGTAATGTATGATGCAGCAGGAGTAAGAAGAGCGGCAGGAAAGCAAGCAAAACTATTAAACAAAATAATAGAAACGCCAGGTTTATCATCACTAGAAGTGCAAGAAAGGCTTGTAGAAGTATTAGGACATACTCCTGTACAAGTAATTGCAGGAGCAATAATAGGGTTTGTAGTAGGAATATTAGTATAAATAATAAGAAAGGAGGAATGTCTACTTAAAATTAGTAGGCATAACTAAAACATGACAGATTTAGAAATAGCAAAAAACACAAAATTATATGATATAAGAGAAATTGCAAAAAAGCTAGAAATTGATGAAGACAATTTAGAGCTATATGGAAAATACAAAGCAAAAATATCAGAAAAGGTATACGAAAATGTAAAAGAAAAACAAGATGGAAAGTTAGTGCTAGTTACAGCAATAAGTCCAACACCATTAGGAGAAGGCAAAACAACAATTTCTATTGCAGTTGCTGATGGACTAGCCAGAATTGGCAAAAAATCTATACTAGCATTAAGAGAACCATCACTTGGACCAGTATTTGGAATAAAAGGAGGAGCAACAGGTGGAGGAAGAGCACAGGTAGCTCCTATGGAAGAAATTAATTTACATTTTACAGGAGATATACATGCAATAACTTCTGCAAATAACTTATTATCTGCAATAATTGATAATCATATATATTTTGGTAATGAATTAAAAATAAAAAATGTTACTTGGAAAAGATGTGTAGACCTAAATGATAGACAATTAAGAGTAGTAGAAACAGGCCTTTCAAACGAAAAGAAAATAGTACCAAGACGAGATGGTTTTGATATAAGTGTAGCTTCAGAAATTATGGCAATCTTATGTTTAAGCGAAAGTCTAGAAGATTTAAAAAGAAGACTTGGCAATATAGTTATTGGCTATAATGAAGCTGGAGAGCCAGTATATGCACGAGATTTAAAAGCACAAGGAGCAATGGCAGTATTACTAAAAGATGCTATAAAACCTAATTTAATACAAACTCTAGAACATACACCTTGCATAATGCATGGAGGACCATTTGCAAATATTGCACATGGATGCAATAGTATAGTAGCAACTAGATTAGCACTTAAACTTGCAGATTATACAATAACTGAGGCAGGCTTTGGCGCAGATTTAGGAGCAGAAAAATTTTTAGACATAAAATGTAGAAAAGCCAATATCTCTCCAGATGCAGTTGTATGTGTAGCCACATTAAAAGCTTTAAAATATCATGGTGGAATAGATAAAGAAAACTTAAAAGAAGAAAACCTAGAAGCCTTAAAAAAGGGAATGGAAAATCTATATAGACATATAGATAACTTAAAAAATAAATTTGGCTTAAAAGTAATTATTGCTCTAAATAAATTTAATACTGATAGTGAAACAGAAATAAATTATTTAAGAGAAGAATTAAAGAAAAAAGGCGTAGAATTAAGTTTAGTAGAAAGCTGGGCAAAAGGTTCAGAAGGAGCCATTGATATAGCTAAAAAATTAGTAGAACTATTAGATAAACCTAAACCAAAATTAAATTATACATATGATTTAAAAGATAGCATAATTACAAAAATAGAAAAAGTAGCAAAAAACATATATGGTGCAGAAGGCTTAGAAATCGAAGAAGAAGCTTTGCAAAAAATTAAAAATATAGAAAAAATGGGTTATAGCAATTTACCAGTATGTATAGCAAAAACTCAATATTCTTTTTCTGATGATCCAAAACTTTTGCAAATAGATGAGCCATTTAAAATACATGTTCAAGATGTAGTATTAAAAGCAGGTGCTGAATTTATTGTTATAATAACAGGAAAAATAATGACAATGCCGGGACTTCCAAAACAGCCTGCATCTGAGCAAATAGACATAGATGAAAATGGAGAAATAGTCGGAATATTTTAACCTATAAGTAATAATATAAGAAGTAGGATATGAAATAGATATGAAAAAATTAAATAAAAAAGCAATTTTATTAACAATAGCAATAGTTGTAGTTGTTGTGATAGGTACTTTAGTTACAATAAAATTAGTTCAAGAAAGAAATAAAAATGATGCTATTCCAGTAATAAGTTTAATTGGAGACTCTAATATCAAATTAGAATTAAACGAAGATTATGAGGAAAGTGGAGCAACTGCAAGTTTAGAAAATGAAGATGTAACAAGTAAAATTGAAAAAACAGGACAAGTAGACACAAGTAAAATAGGAAGATACGAAATTACTTATTCTGTTGCTAATAGCAAGAATAAGCACAAAGTCGAAATTAAAAGAATAATTGATGTTGTAGATTCTGTTAAACCAGAATTAAAATTAAATGGTGAAGAAAAAATATCAATTTATGTTGGTTCAAAATACGAAGAACAAGGAGCAACAGCCACAGATAATTATGATGGAGATTTAACCGAAAAAATTGTAATATCAGGAGAGGTAGATACTTCAAAAGTTGGAGAATATACAATAAAATATTATGTACAAGATAGTTCAGCAAATAGCACAGAACTTACTAGAACAGTGACTGTTAAGGCAAGACCTGCTGCGCAACCTGCTTCTACAGGAGTTGCCAAATCAGGCAAAGGTATACCAATACTTATGTATCATTTTTTCTATGATAAAAATGTTTCTAAAGGCGCAGACAATAACTGGTTAGAAATATCATTATTCGAAGAGCAAATGAAATATCTTTCTGAAAACAATTTTTATTTTCCATCATGGCAAGAGCTTGTAGACTATATAGATGGAAAAATAACTTTACCAGAAAAAAGTGTAATAATAACAGCAGACGATGGAGACCCTTCATTTTTCAATTTAGCAGTGCCAATAATAAAAAAGTATAATGTAAAAGCAACTTCATTTGTAATAGGATCTTGGTATGCATGGGATGCTATAAAATATCAATCAGAAAATATAAGTTTGCAATCTCATTCTCATGACATGCATAGAGCTGGAAGCGACGGAAAAGGTATAATGCTTACTAATTCTTATGAAGAAGCTATTCAAGATATTAAAACCTCACAATCTGAATTAGGGGGATCATCTGTAATAGCATTTGCTTATCCTTTTGGTCATTATAACGACCATGCTAAAAAAGTTTTAACTGATGCAGGAATTAAAATTGCTGTTACCACAAAAGATGGAAGAGCTTATAAAGGCTCAGATAAACTTGCACTACCACGCAAGAGAATAAGTGCAGGAATGAGCTTAAATGCTTTTAAAAATATTGTTAATTAAATATGAGGGGGGGTGAAATTATAGATGGAAGAAAGGTATAGTAGTAAATTAGTAACTGATTTAATGCTAACAAGAAAAAATACTAAAAATGGTGAAACTGAGGTTTTACTTGCACTAAGAAAAAATACAGGCTATAGAGATGGTGAGTATGAGTTGCCAGGTGGACATGTAGATGCAGGTGAAGACCTAATGCATGCAATGATACGAGAAGCAAAGGAAGAATTAACTATAGATATTAAGCCAGAAGATTTAAAAATAGTACATATATTACATCATTATAATGGTGATAGAATTAATTTTATACTTACAACAGATAAATATGAAGGTACTTTAGCTATCGGTGAGAAAGATCAATGCGAAAAGTTAGAGTGGTTTAGTGTAAATAATTTACCAACTAATATCATACCAAAAATAAAAAAATCAATAGAAGAAATAAATGAAGGCATTTTTTATTCAAGTCTTTAAAAATAAAATTTATGTTATATGAGGAGAAATAAATATGATAAAAGATGCAAATAGAATTAGTATAATTGGTGGCTGTGGCACTGGAAAAACAGTGCTTGCAAATAATTTAGCATTAGAATTAAATCTTCCTATATATCACATTGATGCAATAGCACATTTAGAAAATTGGAAAAGAAGAGATAAAAAAGAAAGAGACGAGATATTGCTAGAAAAATTAAGTGAACCCAGATGGATAATAGAAGGAACTTACACCTCAACTTTAACACCAAGATTAGAAAAATCAGATTTTGTAATTTATTTAGACTATTCATCTATGGCACAAATAAAAGGAATATTAAAAAGATATATTAAAAATCATGGAAAAGAGAAGAAAGAAATACCAGGATGTAAAGAAAGGATGACTTTAAAATTTTTATTTTTTACTTTAAATTGGAGAAGAAAAAGGAGAAAAATAATTTTTGAAAAGATAAAAGATATTGACAAAAATAAAATATTAATTTTCAGAAACCAAAAAAAATTAAATAATTGGTATGAGGGCACATTTAATAAAAAAATAAAACTTTAAAGTATTGAAAAATTTCTTTTAATAGTTTAAAATAGTATATAGAATATATTAATATAAAAATAATTATTATATATTTAAAAGGAGACAAAACAAATGACAAACGCTGTAACCCTTGGCGCTGTACACACACACACAGATAACCGTTAATAATAGAATAAAAAACCAAAAACACATAAGGCTATTTAGCAATATGTTTTTTAGCATTTCTAAAAAACGTACTGCTAAGTAGTCTTTTTTGCGGTGCAATATTTTAAAGCACACATATATAAAACAGGAGATGAAAAAAGTTGAAA
>CANQCG010000019.1 GCA_947589645.1 uncultured Clostridia bacterium | reverse complement strand
GTCTCCGATGTTTCTCCAATATTGATAAAATTCATAAGGAGATGTTTTATTAGGATCTAACCAAAGGGCACCTTTTTCGGTTTTTCCCATTTTTTTACCTTCTGAATTTGTAAGAAGTTTGAAGGTTAGACCATAAGAATCATTTTTTCCAATTTTTCTAATAAGTTCAACTCCACCGATGATATTAGACCATTGGTCATTTCCACCTATTTGTAATTTACAACCATATGTATTATATAAATGTAAGAAATCATAAGATTGCATTAGCATATAGCCCATTTCAAAAAAGGTTAATCCGGTTTCTAATCTATTTTTGTAGCATTCGGCTGCAAGCATTTTATTAATAGAAAATAAGCTACCAATTTCACGCATGAAATCAATATATTTTAAATCTAATAACCAATCTGCATTATTAACTATAATAGCTCCGTTTTCACCTTCGAAATGTAAGAATTTCGCAATTTGCTTTTTTATACATTCAACATTATGTTCAATATCTTCTTTGCTTAACATCTTACGCATATCTGTTTTACCAGATGGATCACCAATAATTGCCGTACCACCACCAACTAATATAATTGGCTTATGACCGCATTTTTGCATATAAGAAGCCACCATTAGTGAGATAAAATGACCAACATGAAGACTATCAGCAGTTGGATCAATTCCTATGTAGAATGGAACATGCTTTGTAGCAAATAATTCTTTCATTTCATCAGGATGAGTAAGTTGTTCTATATAGCCACGTTCTTGTAAAATATCTAGTACGTTCATTAAAATTCCTCCAAGTTAATATTAATAAATTAAAGTTGTCACATAATTATAATTATAGTAATTATATTAATTGCATTAATTGTAATTGTACTAATTATACTAATTATACTAATTATATTAATTATATGTTAATTATGTAACTGTATAGAGTTCTATATTAGTTAAGTGTAATTCCGTTGTTTCCAACATTGTTTTCACTTTCTTTAGCTGTATAATTAATTCCTTCTTCATTTATAAATCTATTGATATTTTTCATAGAAATACCTGTTCCAACAGACATTGATTCTAAAGAAGAAAGACCATTTTCTTCGATATAACTTTTAAAAGTAGAAAGCTCTAAATTATCTTTAGGAGAGCACTTTGGACAAACATTTCCATCAGCTGCAAAAAAACCACCACAACGATTACATCTTTTTAATTCCATATTTATTCCTCCAATCAATTTTATAAGCTTAAATTTTTTTATTTTTATAATTATTTTGTGTCACATTATATGTAGAATTGTATCATAAAAAGTAAAAAATAGGAAGATATTTTGCATAAAATTTTATATTTTGTCACAAAAAAATAAAGTTATAAAGATAGATATTTTTATTGATGTAAAAATTATAGAATTTAATATATATTCTTATATGATTTAATGCTTTTTTAGTCAAGAAATCGTAAGCTTTACATAAAATTATCTATTTCTATAGTAAAAAAGCATTAAACACACAAGTAAAATATATTTCTCCTCCAAAAATATATATAATTCTAATGTTATTTATAAAAATATAAATTTATTGTTTTTTCATTTTTGGCTTTGATATTAATGAAGCAATATACCCAAAGAATATTGCTGCGGCAATTCCACCGGCTGCATTTTTTACACCACCAGTAAATGCACCAAGTAAGCCATATTCTTTAACGCCTTCAATAGCACCTTTGGCCAAATTATAACCAAATCCTGTTAGGGGAACAGTTGCACCAGCACCTGCGAAATCTACAACATATTTATAAATTCCAAGGCCACCAAGAATTGCTCCAAGAGTAACAAACATTACTAAAATTCTTGCGGAAGTTAGTTTTGTTTTATCAATTAAAATTTGACCAATAACACATATTATTCCGCCAACAACAAAACATTTTAATATTCCTAACCAATCTATAGCTTGTAACCAGTCCATATATTTTCCTTTCTAGAATTCTTTTGTAGAATTCTGTATAAATTTTAAAGTTCAATGCTTACAGCATGTGCAATTCCGGGGATACTTTCTCCTTGTTGAGAAGTAGTTGCATTTGTAAGTGCTCCAGTAGCAATTAAAAGTAAACGTGACAACTCTTTATTTTTTAATTGATTAAATAATAAGCCTGAAAATACACTTGCACAGCATCCACAACCACTACCGCCAGAGTGAGTATCTTGACTATTTTTATCAAATATTAAAGCTCCACAGTCATTGTAGTTTGATTTAATATTATAACCTTTATCCATTGCAAGTTCTGTTAAGATTTCTTTTCCTATAAGACCTAAATCACCTGTTATTATTGCATCATAATAATTAGGACTACGTCCAGTATCCTCAAAATGTGAAATAAGTGTTGAAAGTGCTGCAGGTGCCATAGCGGCTCCCATGTTATTAGCATCTTTTATTCCTTTGTCAACGATTTTTCCAGTTGTCATATGTGTAATGTGAGGGCCGTCTCCTGAACTACTTATAATAGTTGCTCCAGCTCCAGTAACTGTCCATTGAGCAGAAGGGGGACGTTGAGTTCCTAATTCCAATGGAAATCTAAATTGTTTTTCTGCACTACAGAAGTGACTAGATGCTGCACACAACACATTTTTAATCCCAGCATCTGCAAAAATGGCTGCTAAACTCATGCCCTCAACAAATGTAGAACATGCACCAAATATTCCAAAAAATGGAATGTTTAATTCTCTTAAACCGAAACTTGAAGAAATACACTGATTAAGCAAATCTCCTGCAAAACAGTAATCAATGGAATCTGATGGAAGACCAGATTTGTGTATTACAGTATTTACAGTTTCTTTAATGATTTTACTCTCGGCTTTTTCCCAAGTTTTTTCACCCCAAAACTCATCTTCTAAACATTTATCAAAATACTTAGCAAGAGGACCTTCAGCCTCTTTTGGACCAACTATTGTTGCTGTTTCTAAAATAGTAGGGGGATTGTCAAATTGTATAGTTTGTTTTCCTAATTTTTTCATAAAAACTCCATTCCGACGAAACGTCTAATTACATAAAAATAAAATAAATTATTCCAACAATTATAGATGTAGATATTCCAAAAACTAATACGGGTCCAGCTACAGTAAACATTTTACCGCCAACACCCATAACATAACCTTCTGATTTATATTCCATTGCTGGAGATACAATTGAGTTTGCAAAACCAGTAATAGGAACTAAAGAACCAGCACCGGCAAATTTTCCAATTTTATTGAAAATGTTAAAACCAGTAAGCAAGGCACTAATTGCAATTAAAATAATAGAAACAATAGTACCAGAAGATTGAGTATCTAATCCGTTGTTTTTGCATATATCCATAATTATTTGACCAATTGAACAAATTAATCCACCAACCCAAAAAGCATTAAAGCAATTTTTAAAAATAGGAGAGTTAGGTGATTTTTTGTCAACATATTCTTGATAAGATTTTGTTGTATCTAATGGCTTCATGTAAACCTCCTTAAATTGATATTTTTATTTATAATTTCCACAAAATTTAAAAATATACAAATTTTATTTCAAACAATGGTAAATATAAAGAAAACATAAAAAAATACAAAAAAAAGAAGGAAAAAGTTTTTTTTTGACGAATAATATATCTAGTACATAGAATAAATTTTAAATTTATGTACAAAATATATTTAAATCATTGGAAGGCGGTGCACAAAATGCAAATAACAGATGTACGTTTAAGAAAAGTAAATTCAGAGAACAGAATGAAAGCTGTTGCTTCTGTAACATTCGATAACGAATTCGTAATTCATGATATCAAAGTTATCGAAAGCCAAAATGGATTATTCATAGCTATGCCAAGCAGAAAAACTCCAAACGGAGAATTCAAAGATATAGCTCATCCAATTAATGCTGAAACTAGAGAGAAAATTCAAACAGCTATCTTAGCTGCTTATGAAGCTCCAGAAACAGAGGAATCAGCTGAATAATAAATTTTAGTGAACACCCAAGAGAGGGTGTTCTTTCTTTAGCCTAAAAATCTATAGAAGTACCTGTAAAAAGTTTGATAGCGTTTTGACTGTATAAAGTGTTTTAGCTTACAGAAATGCCTTTCTAATAACGCAAGCGCCTTTTTTATTTCATAAAGCACTTGACAGTTTACAATAATAAGCGTAAAATATAATAGGTAGAAAAATATATTAAAATAAAAATTAAAATATATATTTATTCGAACATTGAAAATTAAATAGAAGAAAGAGGTGTATGATTATGAACTATATAATCATTATCGCCGCTATCTTAATCTCATTAGCAATAGGACTAGCAATAGGAATGATGCTTAGAAAAAGAATTGCTGAATCTAAAATTCAAGGAGCAGAAAAAGAAGCAAAAAGATTAGTTGACATGGCAAAAGTAGAAGCAGAAAATTTGAAAAAAGAAGAAATTTTTAAGGCAAAAGAGGAAATCATTAAAGATAGAGAAGAATTAGAGAAGGAGATTAAAGAAAGAAGAGGCGAGATTCAAAAACAAGAATCAAGAATTATTCAAAAAGAAGAAAATTTGGAAAGACGTTCTGATAATTTCGAGAAAAGAGAGAAGGAATTAGAACAAGAATACCAATCTTTAGATGAAAGAAAAAAAGATGTTGAGGTACTTTACACAGAGCAATTAGATAAACTTCAAAAAATTGCAGGTTTAAACCAAGAAGAAGCAAAAAATTATTTATTGCAAGAAATCGAAAAGCAAATAACATCAGAAAAGGCAGCTTTAATTAGAGAATTAGACCAGAAAGCTAAAGAGCAAGCAACAAAAAATGCTAAGGAAATTTTAGGATATGCTATTCAAAAATGTGCAGCAGACCATACATCAGAAACTACAGTATCAATAGTATCACTTCCTAATGATGAAATTAAAGGTAGAATAATTGGTAGAGAGGGTAGAAACATTAAAGCATTAGAAACTTTAACAGGAATCGATTTAATAATCGACGATACCCCAGAAGCTGTAGTAATCTCAGGATTTGATCCATTAAGAAGAGAAGTTGCAAAAATAGCTCTAGAAAAACTTATTGAAGATGGAAGAATCCACCCTGCAAAAATCGAGGAAATGGTAGAAAAGGCTAAAGAGGAAGTATCTGCAACAATAAAAGCAGAAGGAGAAAGAGCAACATTAGAAACAGGTGTTAACGGCTTACATCCAGATTTAGTTAATTTATTAGGAAAGCTAAAATATAGGACAAGTTATGGACAAAATGTATTGAATCATTCAATAGAGGTATCTAACTTAGCAAGAATTATGGCAGAAGAATTAGGACTAGATGCTAAACGTGCTAGAAGAGCAGGTTTGTTACATGATATTGGAAAAGCTTTAGACCACGATATGGAAGGAACACATGTTGAAATAGGTGTAGATATACTTAAAAAGTATAAAGAAAATCCACTTGTAATAAATGCAGTAGAAGCACATCATGGAGATGTTGAACCACAAACATTAGAAGCTGTATTAGTACAAGCAGCGGATGCAATATCAGCATCAAGACCAGGAGCAAGAAGAGAAACATTAGAAGCATACATAAAAAGACTTCAAGAACTTGAAAGTATTGCTGATTCATTTGATGGTGTTGAAAAATCTTTTGCAATTCAAGCCGGACGTGAAATAAGAGTTATAGTTAAACCAGAAAAAATTAGTGATGATCAAATGACTATTTTAGCAAGAGATATTGCAAAGAGAATAGAAGATGAAATGGAATATCCAGGACAAATTAAAGTAAACATCATCAGAGAAACAAGAACTATAGAATACGCAAAATAATTTATTAAAAATTTTATAATCTTAAAAGCAGAATACTAATAAAGTTACCAAATTAAAATTATTTAAAAGTTGTGAGAAATCACAACTTTTTTCTTGTAATATATTCCATATTGCTTTATAATATTAAAAAAATAATTAGTATTAATAGTTTATAATATTTAAAAATATGTACTATTAATAGTTTTTACTATTATAAAAATATGTACTATTAGTTATAAAAATAAAGAAGTACCAATGGTTTATAGGTGTACCATAAAAACCTAAATAAAAAAGTAAGGAAGGTAAACAATGAAAATATTAGCAGTTGGTGATGTCGTTGGGGAAAACGGAGTTAAAAAATTGCAAGAAGTATTACCAAAATTAAAACAGGAGGAACAAATAGACTTTGTTATAACAAATGGAGAAAATTCAGCTGGAGGAATGGGAATAACAGAAAAAAATTATAGAGATATATTATCAGCAGGCACAGATATAGTAACGATGGGAAATCATACTTGGGCAAAAAGAGATATTTTTAATTTTATAAATGAACAAAAGATAATAAGACCTGCAAATTATACAAAGGGTGTTCCAGGAAAAGGCTATGCAATTTTAAAGGTAAAAGATAAGAACATAGCAGTAATTAACTTGATAGGTAGAGTTGATATGAATGTCTTATCTGAAAATCCTTTTAAATTAGCAAATGATTTAGTTCAAGAATTAGCAAAACAAGTAGATTTAATTATTATAGATTTCCATGCAGAGGCAACAGCAGAGAAAATAGCTCTAGGATATTATTTAGATGGAAAGGTTACAGCTATATATGGAACACATACTCATGTTCAAACTGCAGATGCAAAAATATTGCCAAATGGGACAGCATATATTACCGACATTGGAATGACAGGACCTGAGCACTCTGTAATAGGAATGGAAGTCTCAGCATCAATTAAAAGGCTAGAAACTTCTCTTCCAGAAAAATATAAATTAGCTGAAGGCGAGTGCAATTTTAATGGTGTTATATTTGAAATTGATGAACAAAGCAATAAAGTAACAAATATAAAAACAATACAATGTTAAAATAGTGAAAATAGAAATTCAAATTTTAGAAGTAAAAGAACAATTTAAAATTCTAAAGGCGAAAAAAGTCGAAACTTTCATAAAAACGCGATGAAAAATTAGAAAAATTTTCCAAAAGCACTAGACAAATATTTCCAAATAATGTAAAATGCACTTTGTAAAAAGTTGCAACAAAAAATAAAATTAGGAGGCAAAAGAAAAATGGAAATTCTAAAAATTTCATCAAAATCCAACCCAAATTCAGTAGCAGGAGCTATTGCGGGTATGGTAAAAGAATCACAAAGAGCAGAAATGCAAGCAATCGGAGCGGGAGCTCTAAATCAAGCAGTTAAGGCAGTAGCGATAGCAAGAGGATTTGTAGCACCAGCCGGAGTAGATTTAGTATGTATCCCTGCCTTTGCAGAAGTAGAAGTGGAAGGAGAAGATAGAACAGGCATTAAATTGATAGTAGAATCTAGAAAATAAATAAAATGTATTAAATATACAAAAAGTTGCAAGCGAGGCACATAGTTGTCTCGCTTTTATTGTAATGCATGAAAATTATATATCTTTTGCAAAATGAAGCCTTTTCTAGTCGTTTCACATTCGGATTTACATATTTCTTTTGAAAAAACAGCCCTTTATAGACCGATTCATTTTTCGGGTTTATATATTTCTTCTGCAAAAACACCCCTTTTCTACAAGCTAGCATTATAATTTTACATAAAAATAAAATGCTAGCTTGTAGAAAAGCCCCATTTTTGAAAAAGATATACAAAAATAAAAAAATGAACCGGACTAGAAAAGGCCTCATTTTGCAAAAGATATATATAAAGCTCCTACATAAATTGATTTTTATATATTTTTTTGATAAAATAGCGTCGATTAGTTTATGCAAAAATATTATTCAAGAGAGGAAAGTTAATTAATGAAAAATAATATATTAAAATATATATTTTTTATATTTGTAATAGCAATTTCGATATACACAATTTATGCAATAAACAATAAAGATAAAACACTAAAACAGGGAAATACTACTGATACAGTAAATCAAGAAAAAACACAAAAAGAGCAGATTTTAAATCTGGGAATTGCTGGGTTTGATACAATCAACCCAATTTTAAGTAGTAATAAATATGTTCAAAGCATATCAAAAATAATATATGAACCATTAATAGAAATAAATAAAAATTATGAATTAGAAGGATGCATAGCTTCTGAGTGGGCAAAAACATCTGAAACAACTTATGTAATAAAATTAAAAGAAAATGTAAAATGGTCAAATGGAGAAAACTGCACAGCAGACGATGTTTTATATACAATTGATAGATTAAAAGAAATTACAAGCAATAATATTTATATTTACAATGTTCAATATATAATTCAGGCAGAAGTTATCGATGCATATACAATAAAAATAACTCTTAGCAGAGAAGTTCCATTTTTTGAATATAATTTAAATTTTCCGATTATGAGTAAAAATTATTTTGGAGAAGAAAATTTTATGCAATCTGAAAAAAGAAATTCAGCCATTGGAACAGGCAAATATGTAATTTCTGAGATGCAAAACGGTAAAATAATTTTAACAAAAAATGAAAATTATTGGAACAAAGAAAATAGTGATCCACAATTACAAACAATAAAAATAAATTTATATGAATCTGTTGGAGAAATGTATAATGATTTTAAATTAGGAAAATTGGATTTGATAAATACAAATAATATAAAAATTGAAGATTTTATTGGAACAATTGGATATAATAAAGTTCAAGATATAGGAAGAGAATATGATTATTTAGCATTAAATACTCAAAATGCAACATTAGCTAACACAGAAGTAAGACAAGCCATCAGCTATGCAATAGATAGAAACGCAATAATATCAAGTGTATATAATGGAAAATATACAGAAGCAAATTTTCCACTTACAAATACAAACTGGTTACTTCAAGATGTAAGTCAAACTCAATATGATAGCGAAAAAGCAAAACAAGTATTGCAAGATAATGGATGGGAGTTTAAATACAATTATTGGCAAAAATATGTAAATTATTATACTCAGAGATTAAGCTTTAGACTAATTGTAAATTCTCAAGATGAAAGAAGAGTCCAAGTAGCAGAACTAATTAAGCAACAATTAGAGGCTATAGGCATAAAAATAAATATTACAAAAGCAAATGATTATTTATATAATAATTATAAAAACTACAAAAATTATGATATGATTTTATGTGGCTCATATATTGGCACATCACCAGATTTAACAAAATATTTTGCCGATGGTAATTTGGCAAATTACCAAAACGATGAGGCTAAAACAATAGTAAATGATTTAAAAAATATAACAGACAAAGATTTGCTAAAAGAAAAATATCAAAGGTTATACGAAATTTATTCAAGTGAAAATCCATATATAAGTTTATACTATAGTTATGATATAACAGCATATAGCAAAAGCTTGGCAGGCTCTATATCAGCCAATTGGTACAACATGTTTTACGACATAAGTAATTGGACGAAAAAGTAGCAATAAATATTGATTTTTTGTGATATTTAAAGTATAATTTAATTATAGGACTTTACAAAATTTAAATAAAAAGGAAGATAATTGATGAAAGCAATAGAAATAAGAAACAAATACTTAAACTACTTCAAAAATCAAGGACACAGCATAATTCCATCAGCACCATTAATACCAGAAAATGACCCATCAGTATTATTTAACACGGCAGGAATGCAACCACTAGTACCATATTTATTAGGCGAAAAACATCCAGCAGGAGTGCGTCTTACAGATTATCAAAAATGTGTAAGAACAAATGATATAGATGAGGTTGGAGATAATAGACATTTAACCTTTTTTGAAATGCTAGGAAATTGGTCTTTGGGAGATTATTTTAAAAAAGAATCAATAAAATACAGTTTTGAATTTTTAACAAAAGAATTGCAAATACCAGTAGAAAAATTATCAGTAACATGTTTTGCAGGAGATGAAGACTGCGCAAGAGATGAAGAAACTGCAAAAGCATGGAAAGAAGTTGGCATTCCAGAAGAACGTATTTATTATTTTGGAAAAGATGACAACTGGTGGATAGCAGGAACAGAAGGACCATGTGGACCAGACACCGAAATGTTCTATGACACAGGAAAGCCAAAATGTTCTGAAAACTGTAACCCATCATGCTCATGTGGTAAATATGTTGAAATTTGGAACAATGTATTTATGGAATTTTATAAAAACAAAGATGGAAAATATACTAAATTAACACAAAGAAATGTTGACACAGGTTTAGGTCTAGAAAGAATGACAATGCTTTTGCAAGGAAAAGAAACACCATTTGACACAGAGCTATTTTTACCAATAATGCAAAAATTAGAAAGCTTACAAAAAGTAAATGATATAAATAGTAGAAGAATAGTAGCTGAGCATTTACGTTCAAGCATGATGATAATAGCAGATGGTGGTAGACCAAGCAATATAGATAGGGGCTATGTTCTAAGAAGACTAATTCGTAGAATGATAAGACATTTAAATAAACTTCAAATATCATTAGATGAATTATCAAATCTAATAGATATAAATGTAGAAAATCTAAAAGAAATGTACCCAGAATTAGAGCAAAATAGAGAAACCATAAAAAATGTAATGCTAGAAGAAAAAGATAAATTCGCCAAAACGCTAGAGCATGGTGAAAAAGAATTTATAAAAGAAATGAATAAGCTAAAAGAAGCTGGAAAAAATATTTTGGATGGAAAAATAGTATTTAAGTTATATGATACATATGGTTTTCCACCAGAAGTTACAGAAGATTTAGCAAAAGAAAATGGCTTAGAAATAGACAAAGCAGAATTTGAAAAGCTATTTAAAGAACATCAAGAATTATCAAGACAAGGAGCTGAACAGAAATTTAAAGGTGGCTTAGCAGACCAAAATGAAAAAACAATTAGTTATCATACAGCAACACACTTATTACATAAGGCTCTAAAAGTTGTTCTAGGAGATCATGTAAGACAAAGCGGATCAAACATTACAGAAGAAAGATTAAGATTTGACTTTACACATCCTCAAAAAATGACACCAGAAGAAATAAAAAAAGTAGAAGATTTAGTAAATGAGCAAATACAAAGAGATTTAAAAGTTACATGTGAAGAAATGAGTTATGACGAAGCAAAAGCTTCTGGAGCAATAGGGTTATTTACAAATAAATATGGCGACAGAGTAAAAGTATATACAATAGGAGATTTTAGCAAAGAAATTTGTGGTGGACCTCATGTAGAGCATACAGGAGACATGGGAACTTTTAAAATCAAAAAAGAAGAATCAAGTTCATCAGGAATAAGAAGAATTAAAGCAGTATTAATAAAATAGCTTTCAATAATTTAAAATGTTATAAATTTTATAGGTTATTGCAGATAACAAAAGAAAGGAGACATATAAAATAAATGGAAGATTGTATTTTTTGCAAAATAATAAAAGGCGAAATACCAACAAGCAAAGTATATGAGGATGACGAAATTTTAGCTTTTAATGATATAAACCCTGCAGCGCCAATTCATATATTAGTAATTCCAAAAAAACATATTGATTGCATAGCTCATCTATCAAAAGAAGATGAACCAATAATTGGAAAAATTTATAGCGTAATTAATAAAATCGCAGAAGAAAAAGGATTTAAAGAACAAGGATTTCGAGTAATAGTAAATTCAGGAAAAGATGGCGGACAAGAAGTAATGCACTTGCATTTTCATGTACTAGCTGGTAGAAAACTTGGAGAAAAAATAGTATAATAAAATTATACTAATAGGAGGTAAAAAATGGAGAGTAAATATAGCACTTTTTTAACAATACTTTTAGTAGTAATCATAATAGCAATTATAGGATGTTTAGCATTTGGAGCATATAAAGTTTATGAGCAGATTAATTCAACAAAAGATGCTAATGAGTTTGTAGGTTCATTTGTCGGAGGTGAAACAAATAATAATAACACAAATACACCAACAAATGATGTAAATGAACCAGAAGATAATGATATTCTTAATCAACTTCAAAATACACCAACAGGTAATGGAACAGGAACGAACGTACCATCTTATAAAGGATTTGCGGTAGTAGGAACAATCGAAATTCCAAAAATTAATTTATCTTATCCAATCTTAAGAGACAATAGTACATCTGCACTTGAAAGATCAGTAGCAATGGCATTTGGTGTAGGACCAAATAAAGTTGGAAACACTTTAATTGTTGGTCATAACTACAGAAACGGGCAATTCTTTGCTAATAACAAAAACTTAAACAAAGGAGATAAAGTATATATAACAGATTTAAGTGGTCAAAGGTTACCATACACAATATATGATAGATTTGAAACTGTAGTAGAAGACAGTGGTTTCCTAACAAGAAACACGAATGGAGCACGTGAAATATCATTGCAAACTTGTACAGATGATGGTAATTATAGATTAATTTTATTAGCTAAGTGTGATTTGGATTCATAAAACTAAAGCAATTTAAAGTCGCTATTAGGAAAAAGTCCTAATAGCGACGTTTTTAGGTATAGAAAAAATGACATAGCTTGGGAAAACATGAAATTATAGCCAAAATTAAAATTTTTACTTATAGGAGAAAATGTTAAATGGAAAAAGAAAAAGCTAGAAAAAGAATTGAAGAGTTGCGTAAAACTGTAGAATATCATGCTAACAAATATTATAATGAAGATAACCCTGAAATATCAGATTTTGAATATGATATGTTAATGGTAGAACTTAGGAATTTAGAAAAAGAATTTCCAGAATTTATGTCAGCTAATTCACTTACTCAAAAAGTTGGAGGAAAGGTAAAAGAGGGCTTTAACAAAGTAGAGCATGAAGTACCACTCCAAAGTTTGCAAGACGTTTTTAGTTTTGAAGAAGTAATTGAATTTTTAAATCGTATAGAAAAGCAAGCAGTCGAAAATAATATCCCAGAAGTTAAATATGTTGTAGAAACAAAAATAGATGGCTTATCATCAGCTTTAGAATATAAAGATGGTAAGTTTATTAGAGGTGCAACCAGAGGCAATGGTTTAGTTGGAGAAGATGTTACCGAAAATTTAAAAACAATAAAAACAATTCCAAAAGAAATAAAAGATAAAATAAATATAACAGTTAGAGGTGAAGTTTTTATATCAAAAAGCGATTTCGAAAAACTAAACCAAGAACGTGAAGAAAACGAAGAAGAGCTATTTGCAAATGCCAGAAACGCAGCAGCAGGCTCATTAAGACAATTAGATAGTAATATAACAAAGCAAAGACCTTTAGACATTTATATATTTAATGTTCAAAAAATAGAGGGAAAAGAATTTAATTCTCATTACGAAGAACTAGAATATTTAAGCGAGCAAGGCTTTAATGTAAATCCAGTTAGAATATATTGTAAAACACATGATGAAGTAATAAAGGCAATAGAACAAATAGGAGCGGAAAGAGAAAAATTAACCTTTGGAATAGATGGAGCAGTTGTAAAAGTCGATGATTTAGCATTTAGAGAAATATTAGGAACAACATCTAAAGTTCCAAAATGGGCGGTAGCATATAAATACCCACCAGAACAAAAAGAGACCATATTAAAAGATATAATTTGCCAAGTTGGAAGAACAGGTGTAATTACGCCAATGGCAATACTAGAGCCAGTAGTAGTAGCAGGCTCAAAAATATCTAAAACAACCCTTCATAACGAAGATTTTATAAAAGAAAAAGGTTTAAAGATAGGAGACACAGTTGTCTTACAAAAAGCTGGAGATGTAATACCAGAAATAGTAGAAGCAAAAAAAGAAAAAAGAACAGGAAAAGAAATAGAGTTTAAAATGCCAACAGTTTGCCCTGTATGTGGAGCACCAGCAGTAAGAGAAGAAGGAGAATCTGCAACTAGATGTACAGGAATAGAATGTCCTGCCAAATTATTTAGAAACTTAGTTCACTTTGTATCACGAGAAGCCATGAATATAGATGGACTTGGAGAAAACATAATAGCCCAATTAAGTGAAAAAGGTTTAATTTCAAACATTGCAGATATATATGACTTAACCTTTGAGCAAATAGCATCATTAAAAAAGAATGGTACTAAATTTGCACAAAACTTGATAGATAGTATAAATAAAAGTAAAGAAAACGAATTATATAGATTAATAACAGCTCTAGGAATTAGGCATGTTGGAGTAAAAGCAGCCAAAGTATTAGCAAAAAAATATAAAACAATCGATAATCTAGCAGACGCATCTTTTGATAGTTTAAGCCAAACTGAAGATATTGGACCAATAGTAGCAAATAGTATACGAGAATTTTTCTTGCAAGATCAAACGACTGACTTGCTTCAAAGACTAAAAGATGCAGGAGTAAATACTCAAAATGTGGAAGAAGATATAGTAGATGAAAGATTTGCAGGAAAAACTTTTGTACTTACAGGAAGCCTAGAAAACTATACACGTGATGAAGCAGGAGATATTATAGAAAAGTTCGGAGGAAAAGTATCAAGTTCAGTTTCAAAGAAGACAAGCTATGTTTTAGCGGGAGAAGAAGCAGGAAGCAAATTAACAAAAGCTGAAGAATTGGGGATAAAGGTTATCTCAGAACAAGAATTTATGAAAATGATAAAATAAAGGAGAAACTAATGCAAGAATATACTTTTGAAAAAATGTGGTTGGACCTACAAAATGGTTATCAAATTTATTATACTTATGTACGAAATAGATATGTACTATTTAAAACCGCAAAAAATTGTTATACACAAAAGTTACTTTCAAATGATAGTAAAAACCCACAACCTAAGATGTCTATGCTTACGCTAAAGAGAGTCAAAGAGATTTTTCCGTACATGGAAGACATTGAATATAAAATAATGGGAGATCATTTAGAATAAACACATATATAAATCACATGGTACAGATGTAAATAGCAAGGTATAATATTTAATAATAAAAAGTATTAGGAGAGGATATAACAATGGCTGTAATAATAGATGGAAAACAATTAGCACAAAAAGTAAGAAGCAATTTAAAAATAAAATGTGATGAGTTAAAGAGTAAGGGTATAAACCCAAAGCTTGCTGTAATATTAGTAGGAGATGATAAGTCATCAAAAATATATGTAAAAAATAAAAATAAAGCCTGTGAAGAAGTAGGAATAGATTTTGTTGAATATATTTTAGATGGTGAAAAAACAACGCAAGAAGAACTAATAAATTTAATCAAAAAATTAAATGAAGATAAAAGCATACATGGAATATTGTTGCAAAGCCCAATTCCAGATCATTTAGATATTAACGAAGCATTTAGAACTATTTCTCCAGATAAAGATGTAGATGGTTTTAACCCAGTAAATGTAGGCAAGCTATGTATAGGTCAAGATACATTTATATCTTGTACACCACATGGCGTTATGAAAATGTTTGAGGAATACAATATTAAGCTAGAGGGAAAAAGGCTAGTAATAATAGGAAGAAGTAATATTGTAGGAAAGCCACTAATTCAAACATGTTTAAGTAAAAATGCAACGGTAACAGTATGTCATTCTAAAACAAAAAATTTAGCAGAAATAACAAGTCAAGCTGATATATTAATAGTTGCTATTGGAAGGGCAAAATTTGTTACAGAAAATATGGTAAAACAAGGTGCAGTAGTTATAGATGTTGGCATAAATAGAACGCAAGAAGGCAAAGTCGTTGGAGATGTAGACTTTGAAAATGTAGAGAAAAAGGCAAGCTACATTACTCCTGTACCAGGAGGCGTTGGACCAATGACAGTTGCAATGCTTATGAATAATGTAATAAAAGCAGCAAGCAACAATTAATAACCTGCGATATAAAGTAAAACAATAAAATTTAAATTTAACAACCAATAATATAAAGTAAAACAATAAAATTTAAATTTAACAACCAATAATATAAAGCAAAACAATAAAATTTAAATTTAACAACCTATTATTTAAAGTAAATTTAAGTAAAAGAAAACCAATATAAGAAAGGAGTAATAAATATTAAAGACGCCGAAAAAAGATATTGGGTATGGTTATCTTTAATAAATGGGTTGGGGGCAAAACGCAAGAAAGAATTATTAGACACTTTTAAAACAGTAGAAAATCTATATAATGCAAAAGAGCAGGATCTGTTAAAAATTCCAAAAATAAACGAAAACCATATAAAGCAACTCTTAAGCCCAGAAATAAGGCTAAAAATTGACAAACATCTTGAATTTATGGTAAAAAATAATGTGGACATTGTTTCAATAGAAGAAAATGAATATCCGCAGATTTTAAAAAAAATTTATGATCCGCCAGTAAGCTTATACATAAGAGGAAATAAAGAAATTTTAAACAATACTTCTATAGCGATAATAGGATGTAGAGATTGCACGCAATATGGCAAGAATGTAGCCAAGCAATTAGCATATAATATATCGAAAAGTAAAATTAATATAGTAAGTGGTTTGGCAAGAGGAATTGATTCAATGGCGCACATAGGGGCAATTTCAGCAAACGAAAAAACAATAGCAGCATTAGGAAATGGGCTAGATAGAATATATCCAAGCGAAAATACTTTTTTAGCAATAGAAATTCTAAAAAAGGGAGGAGCAATAATATCAGAATACGCATTAGGGGAAGGACCAGAAAAGCAAAATTTTCCTGAGCGAAATAGAATAGTAAGTGGTTTAAGTAAAGGAATTATTGTAGTTGAAGCAAAACAAAAAAGCGGAACTCTCATCACCGTTGACTTTGCATTAGAACAAGGCAGAGATGTATTTGTAGTTCCGGGAAATATAGACAGCAAAACCTCAGTTGGTACTAATGAGCTAATAAAACAAGGGGCAAAATTAGTTACAGATTATAGCGAAATATTAGAAGAATACAATATATGAGGAGAAATTTAATGAATTACTATTTAGATTTTGATTATACACTGTTTGACACATATGCATTTAGAGAAGAACTATATAAAATTCTAGAAAAAAATGGGCTTGATAGAAGCTACTTAAAATTAACTCCAGAATTAGCAGAAAATGGGCAAAAACTATTAAATGTAAGAAAAGTTTTTAAATCTATAGCAAAATCAAAAAATATAAAAATAGAAAATTTTATAGAACCATTAGAAAAGTTGTATAGCAATGGCCAAAAGTTTGTATATACTGATACAATAGAGTTTTTAAAATATTTAAAATCACAAAAACACAAATTACATCTTATGACATGGGGAGAAAAAGAATTTCAAAAAGAAAAATTAATAGCCTCTAAATTATATAATTACTTTGATGAAATTATATATGCAGAAAAGTTAAAATATACTTTAGAAGGTATCGATTACGAAAACGGAATATTTATAGATGATAGCATAAGGGACTTAAAAGGACTTTATAACAGAAATGCCAAGAATTTATTTAGAATAAAAAGACCAAACGGAAAAAATTCAAATAAAACATTAGATATTAAAGAAATATTAGAATTTAATTCTTTAAAAGAACTGCAAGAATATTTGAAAGGAAGTTAAGACTATGAAAAAGAAAAAGGTTGTAATATTAGGTGGAGGAACTGGTTCATCAAGAATTTTAATGAGTTTAAAAGATCTACCATTAGATATAACTGCCATAATAACAGTATCTGATAATGGACATAGTACAGGAATTTTAAGAAAAGAATTTACAGTTCCAGCAATGGGAGATATTAGAAAAGTACTAAGCAATTTATCTACATTGCCAGACGAAGTAAAACAAATAATGGAATACAGATTATCTACATATAGTGATTTAAACAATCACTCAATAGGAAACTTAATATTAACAGCATATTTAAAAACAACAGGAAGCATGCAAACAAGCATAGAAAGATTAAGCGAGTTATTACAAGTAAAGCATACGGTTTTGCCATTATCTGAAGACAATTTGACTTTAATGGGAAAAGCTGTAGATGGAGCAATAGTAGAAGGCGAAGAGGAAATAACCAAATCAGGTAAAAAGTACGAAAGAATCTTCTATAAAGAGGAACCACATGTATTACCTAAAGTAATAGAAAAAATAAATGATGCAGACTTAGTAATAATAAGCATTGGAAGTCTTTATACAAGCATATTACCTCATCTAATATGTAAAGATATAGTAAAGGCATTAAATGAAACAAATGCTAAAATTATGTATGTATGTAATGCTATGACACAACCAGGCGAAACAGATGGCTTTGGAGTTAGTGACCATGTAAATACTTTAGAAAAATATATAGGAAAAGACACCATAGATGTAGTTGTTGCAAGTAATACAGTAATTGCAGAAGATATGCTAAAAAAATATGAAACAGAGGAACAAAAAGATCAGGTAAGAATAGATAAAGAAAACATGAAAGACAAAAAATATGAATTAATAGAAGAAGATTTATTAACAACAGAGGAGGGAAAAATTACTCATAATAGCTTAAAATTAAGTTCACTAATATTTTCATACTTAATGAGATAATTTTATATTATTATTGACAAAGTATATAATTAAAATCTAACGTTCTAATCCCCAGAAAAAGCGAATACAATTAAACAAAAAGTATTCGGTCTGGGGGTTTCTTTATGAGAGTTAAAAATTCATACAACTTGCATATTACAAGTAAACAAACGATAGAAGAAAGAGCAACGGAGCTCGCACAATACATAATTGATACAAAAGACACAGTAAGAGGAGCAGCAAAGAAATTTGGTATAAGCAAAAGTACCGTCCACAAAGATGTATCAGACAGACTAATCAAAATAAACCCATCTCTTGCACATGAAGTTAGAATAATTTTGGATGAAAATAAAGCAGAACGACATATAAGAGGAGGGATGGCAACAAAATTAAAATACACTAAAGTAGCGGAGCACAAATAAATTTTATAGTTAGCAAAAATCTATTGAAATATATGGAAAAATATGTTATTATAAATATTGCTTAGTAAACATAAAAATAGGAGAATAACATGTTAGAAATAGTACAAGATACAATACTAGATGGTATAAAGTTAATACCATTTTTATTAATAACATATTTGTTAATGGAATTTTTAGAACATAAGACAAGTGCTAAATTAAATAATACCATAAAAAAATCAGGTAAATATGGACCAATAGTTGGGGGAATTTTAGGTTTAATTCCTCAATGTGGTTTCTCAGTTATGGCAACAAATCTTTATATGGCAAGAATAATAACAATGGGAACATTAATATCAATTTATTTAACAACATCTGACGAAATGCTTCCAATACTATTATCAGAGAATGTTCCTATAATTGTTATACTAAAAATATTGGCTGTAAAACTAGTTATAGGAATAATTGCGGGAATTTTAATAGATGTGATATTTAGCAAATTAAATAAAGAACATGAAGAAAAAGAAGAAGTAGACTTTTGCGAGCATGAGCATTGTCATTGCGAAGATGGAATAGTAAAATCTGCAATACGCCACACAGTAAGTATATTTATTTTTATAATACTAATAACTTTTGTTTTAAATGTAGTTATTCATCTAATAGGGGAAGATACATTATCTGACCTAATGATTAACAATACAATTTTAGGACCAATTATAGCAGGTTTAATAGGACTTATTCCAAATTGTGCAGCTTCTGTGATAATATCACAATTATACATTGAAAAAGTAATTACAGCTTCAGTTATGATAGCAGGTTTGCTTGTAAATGCTGGTGTAGGTTTACTTGTACTATTTAGGGTAAATAGAAATTTAAAAGACAATATAAGAATTACTGCAATTTTATATAGCGTTGGGGTAATTTCTGGAATAGTATTAAATTTAATAGGATTTACAATATAAAAAAATAAGATTTTATAAGTACCATAAAGGTCGTATAAAATCTTATTTTTATCAATTTAAAAACAATAAAACAGAAGATGATTATTCATCTTCTGTTTTGTTATTTTTAATATCAAAAACTATTGCGTCTTCATTATCAAATATAAACTTAGAATCTGTTTGAATAGGATCAACTTCATGAAGTTCATCTGAAAAGTCTACATCTTTTGGGTTAAATTTATGTCTTTTATTTTTAGTATCATTGCTAACATCATCTAGGGAAGAGTTGGTATATTTAGAAAAATTGTATGTTTTTACATTTTGCTCTTCACTATATTTTGAATCTAAGAAATTAAGATTTCCTTCACCAACTACTGGCTTGCCATTATCATCTTTAATACTAAATGCACAATGTTTTAATGGTAAGGTTTGTAATTTACCAACTGCAAAGTAATTTTCCCAATCATATTTAGTTCCTGAAAATGTTGAAGTATATTCAAGTTTATCTGCATCCATATTACGTGAATATGTCCAAGCTCTTCTCTTACCAAATTCAGTAGACCACCATTGACATTCATCTGGGGTTGCATTACCTGTAAATATCTTATTTGCACAGTTTGCAATAATAGTATTTTTATAATTAGTCTTTGAAGCATTTGTTTCAAGCTGACTAATACTTTGAATTGCAACTATATTACCAACTTTATATTTTCTAAACATTGTAAACATTGAGTCAGTTGAACGACACAAGAATTCAGGGAACTCATCTACATATAAGAAATATGGAACACGAGTATTTTCATTTCCAGGTCTTCTAAGTACAGCATTTTGCATTGAAAGTAAGAAGAATAGTCCAAATACTCTATGGCTGGCTGCTCCTAAATCACCTCTACGTGTACATACAAATGCTATTTCGCTATCACTTAGTACCTTATCAAAGTCTATGTTGTTTGTTCTATTACATACAATTGATTTTACTCCAGGTAAACGAAGAAGATTATCTAATTGAGTAACTAAGTAAGAAACATTGTTTTCTGTATCAGTTCTGTTTACAGAACCTTTATAGAAGTTTCTTTTAAAGTATGCTAATGTTATAGCGTATTTTTCAGCTAAATTTTCGTCAGCTTCTAATATTTTGCAGAATTTTTCTACTAAATCAAAGTTTGAAAGTAATGTTAGCATATCTTCTAAGTTTGGTAAAACACCTGGATGCATTTTTGGGTAAGCCTCTTTTAAAAGAATAACTAGGTTATCAATTGCTTGCATAGCAGAATCTTCTCTATAAGTTTGAATGTATTCACTTTTATCTGTATAATTGTTTATGTATAATTCCTTTAATACTAATGATATAGTAAGTGTTATTTTATTAACATCATCATATATAAAAGGGTTTAGACCAATAGAATTTGGGTTTGAAGGATCTATTATATTATAGTCTAATTTAAAGTTTTCGCATACATCTACCATTTTTGAAATTGTATCAAAATCAGGTGCTATATAAGAAAAACCTAAATTTTTATAAATATATGGAGAAGATGAAATCAACATCTTTTTCATATAAGCTTTATATAAGCCTTCTTTTCCGGTTGCAGGAGTTAACATATCTAATTTAAAATGTGCATTTAAGTAATCGTTGTCATAAGGACAATTTAATTTTGCAATACCAGTTTTTAAAGCAGTATATCCTAATTCTTTAGAAACTTCGCTAAAGAAGAATTTTTTCTCTAAATCTCTAGCTATAAAAGGCTCAAATATAAGAGATGTTTTTCCACTACCAGAGCCACCACAAACAAGAAGTGATTGAAATCTTTTTTGCTCTGCAAATGTTATTGTTTTTCCATTTTCCCAATCTGTAAATAAGAACATGTCACAAGTATATGGACCATGATTCTTTTTAGGGTCGTCTAAACGTATTCCACCATAATCCCATAAAGAACGAACCATCTCTGTAGAATCATTTATACCAAGAACGATCCATTTCATAAAAGGTAATATGGTTACCAAAGGTAAATATAGTGATAATGCAGAAAATGCGGGCCTAATTAAATCGGCAAATTCTGATGCGATTTCTGCATAATTTGGAACTGATATAAATAGTAACCATGCACTACTATTTATAAATTGTGTAAACATTGAAACAGCAATTACATAAAGTCCAATCATGTAAATATAAAATAATGTTACTTTTCGATTTTTTGAAGTTGCAAAACTTGAACCACCTGAAAATAAATATGCAAATATTGGGCAAGCTAATGCAAATGTGTAAAATAAAGGACTCCAATAAGAAACCGAAACTCCTGTAAATATCATAAGTAACATTTCTACGATTCTATCTATTGCTAAATATATAGTGATTAATGTTAAAATAAAAGTTGCAAATGTATTTCGATTTGTATTTAATTTCTTTAAAAATTTGTCTATATATTTCATCATTTAAAACCCCTTAAATTTATTTATACTAACATATATATTATCTTACAAAATGGTAAAAAAATCAAGTAGTTTCGCTAAAAAAGTGTAGGTAAGTTTATAATTTATTTAAAAATTATAATTAAGGAAAAAGGTTATTGAAATTTTTAGAGGAGTGTAGTAAAATATCACTATAAAACGAAAGAAAACTTAAATAGGAGCTGAAAATGAAAAAAATAGTAAAGGATGAAATAGAAGAAAAATTAGAATATCTTGGTTTAGACTTAAATAATGTTCCAGAAACATTAAAAATTTTTGAACCAATTAATTATAGAATAACAAAAAAATATGAGGAAAATAAGTATAAACAATATAGGTTTATACCTATAAAAGATATAGAAATTTTGTTAACACCAGCCAATAGGCTAGACAACATTGAACAAAAATATTCAAAAGCAAGTTCACTTTATTCATATTTAGTACCAGACACTGAGGAAAATATTTTAAGGCATGCAACCTTTTTGCAAATGCTAAAAAAGCTTCAAATTCAAGATATAGAAAATATAGAAGCCGAGCAAAAGCAACTATCAGCGAAGATACCTTTTAAAGTTAAATATCCAGGAAATTATTTATGGCAAATATATTACTCTGAAAATTCTGATAAATATTTTATGTTAGTACCTACCGAAGATTCAAATTACTCTGCATTTTTCTTTTTGCTTAAGAAACAGCTAGAAAAGAAAAAATCTGGTAAAATATTTGTACCAATAAGCCATATAGATTATTCAAAAGGGTTACTTACAAAATCTGAAATAGAAGATATAGAAAACTATTTGTGGCTATTTACAAAAGATTGGCCTATTATTTATGAGGTACATGATAAAACTGATAAAATTAGTATGCAAATAGTTGGAGATACAGAGGTTTTTGACAAAATTAAAACGCCTTATAAAATTGTTTTGAACAATAAAGTCGAAACGAATGAGTTTTATAAGTTAATAAAGGCATTGTTCATTTTGCAAACAGAGTTACCACATTACTACAACTTCGAAACAAATGTAAATAATAGTGGTGAAATTGAATTTTTTTATAATTCTAAAAAAATAGAATATTGTGTGTTAGCTAGCTTTATTAATCAAGAATACAAACTTTTAGTAACTAAAGAAATGAACATAGAAAGTGAAAATGAAATTTTTAAGTTTAAATTGCAAAAATTGCAAAGCGAGGCTAAAACCTTAGAGGCAGACTATATTGCAAAAGAAAAACAAATTTCAATGTATTTAGAATGTAAAAGAACATTTTTAGGCAAAGTAAAATATTTCTTTAAATATGGTAAAAAATCAAAAAAGAATAAAGTAAATTCAGCAAATGTAGATGAGCAAGAACAACAAATAGAGCCTGAGGCTATAAGCAAAGATGAAATAACAGAAAAAGAATCAAACCAATATACATTAGAAGAGTTAATAAATAGGTACAAAGAGTATGCTAAAAAAGAAGAAGAAAGCAAAAATATATTAATGGACATCAATGCTTTAAAATTAAAAAACAAAAATATTGCAAAGAAAATAGAAAATGCTAAAAAGTTTATTGAAGAAATTGATGAACACAATAAAAGTATATTTGAATTTTGGAAATACACAAACAAAGATGAAGTTAGTCAATTAGCCGAAGGAGAAGAAGAAACTTTAAATGTCACTCCAAAAATCAAAAGAAAATTTGATTACGAGCAAGATTTAGAAGATTTAGGACAAGAGTTAGATAAACTTCAAAGAGCAAAACTAAGTAAAGAAGAGTTAGATAGCTTGTATATATTGTCAACTGATGTAAATCGTGCAATTAACTCACTAGTTGGGGACAAATTGCAAGCTAAAAAGGAACTAGAGGCTAGCCTAAAAAGACTTAAAGAAGAAGCTGTAGAAGATAAAAATTTAAATGATGAAGAAAATTTTGATATATTTGGAAGTTTAATAGAAGATGGTAGAAAGGTTAAAACTATTGCAAATAAGAGCCATAGAGAGCTTCCAAAAGATAAGTATGCAATTTTGGATATTTCTAAAAATACAAAAGCAACCGAATACAAATTTTGCTTAGATGGCATAATTAAAAATATAGGAGATGCTTTAAATAAAGTTCAGTCACCTCAAGATTTTGTAGTATATAAGGCAACAGACGAAGCTCTTAATATTGACAAATTTAATATTTTTAATGTCAACCCAGAGCAAGAAGTAAAAGAAGCCATTAAAAGCAATCAAAATACAATAAATCTTTACAAAATAAATGTAAAAAAAGATGCAAATGTAATTGCATACACAAATTGTGTCTTCTATGATAATAAGAACAAAACTTTACCAATAGGAATGGATCTAAGCACAAAAGTATTATTAGATAGTTCAAATATAACAGATTTAAATTCAAGACCAATAAAAACTTTTAAAATGGTATCTTACGAAGACGAAAAAAATGAATTATCTAAGATAAAAGTAACAACAATAAATGTTTTTGAGGGAGAAGTATAAATGGAAAATTTTAAGTCAGGCTTTGTTGCATTAATAGGTAGAACAAATGTAGGAAAATCAACTTTGCTTAATATGTTAGTTGGCGAAAAGGTGGCTGCAACTGCAAACAAAGTGCAAACTACAAGGACGGCTATAAAAGGCATAGTAAATACAGAACATTCACAAATTGTGTTTATTGACACACCAGGCATCCACAAGCCTAAAACAAAATTGAATGAAACAATGCTTGAAACATCATTTGGAGTAATAAAAGACATTGATTTAATTTTATTTATGATAGAAGCTACAAGTACAGAAATCGGCAGAGGAGACCAAAGAATTCTAGAAAAAATCAAGGAGTCTGGCAAAAAAGCAATTCTACTAATAAATAAAATAGACTTAATAGAAAAAGAAAAGCTATTAAAATTAATAGAAATGTACACAAAGGAATATCAATTTGAAGCCGTAATACCAATATCTTCTCTAAAAGAAAAATATCGTAAAACTATTTTAGAAGAGATAGAAAAGAACTTAAAAGAGGGACCAGCATATTATGATATAGAGGAATATACTGATCAAACTATGAGAACTCTAGCAGAAGAAACTATTAGAGAAAAGGCTTTAATACTGCTTCAAGATGAGGTGCCACATGGAATTTTAGTTGAAGTTACGAAAATGCAACTTAGACAAAATAAGCAAGGTCAAGATATTTATGATATAGAAGCTACCATTTACTGTTTAAGAAATTCTCATAAAGGAATAATAATAGGAAAAAATGGTGAGATGCTTAAAAAAATTGGTAGCTTTGCAAGAGCCGATATGGAAAGAAATTTTGGAACAAAAGTAAATTTAAAAACTTGGGTTAAAGTAAAAGAAGATTGGCAAGAAGATAGCCAAGTAGTAAAAAAATTTAAATTAGATAATTAATTTAAAATTAAAACACACAATTCATGGTTGAATAAAAAATTTAAAAATGCAGAAGATAAGCTTAAGGAGTGAGGCATATGATAAAAAACATGGCTTGGAATATGTTTAAAAATACTGGAAATATCGACACATTTCTAGAGTTTAAGCAAATTAAAGATATAGAAGATGGAAATGTAGCAAAAAATAATGGTATTTCTACCATTCAAAAGGTGGAATTAAATGGGAACAATAAAAACCAATGGAATAATAATTTCTGAAAACAATTATGGAGATTTCGACAAAATGCTAACAATGTTAACACCTGGGCTTGGAAAAATCTCATGTATTGCTAAAGGAGCACGAAGACCTAGAAGTGCTCTTATGGCAGGAACCCAGCTTTTATGCTTTGGAGAATATCTAATGTATAAAGGCTCCAATACATATAATATAAATTCGTGTGAGACGATAGAAGTTTTTTATAATTTAAGAATGGACTTAGACAAATTAAAATATGCCGCACATATAACAAAAATTATTCAAGATGTTACTCAAGAAAATCAAAACAGTTATAAAATTTTGCAATTGTATTTAAACACATTATACACTTTATCAGAGACAGATAAAAATTTAGATTTAGTTTTAAGCATTTTTAAACTAAGAATTTTGTGCATTTTAGGTTTTACACCAAGAATAAATGAATGCATAAATTGTAAGCAAAAAGATGGCTCATTTTATTTTAGTATTAGAGATAATGGCTTTAAATGCGAAGCTTGTAGTAAGGTAGATAAAAGCTGTATTTCTATGCAAGAGGGAACCAAAAATGCTATAAAATATATAGTTATGGCTCCACCTAAAAAATTATTTTCTTTTAATTTAAAAGACGAAAGTTTAAGAGAGTTAAATTTAATAGTAAAATTATATTTTGACGAAAAGATGGAAAAAGAATATAAGATTTAAGTATTGTATTGACAAAAATGGAAAATGTTAGTATAATCATATAGTGACAATTTAAAAGTTAAAAATAAGAATAGATATATATCATATCTGAGGACGAGGAGGGAATTTAGATGGCACAACCAAAAAGAAGATGGTCTAAAGCAAGAACACACTTAAAAAGATCAACATGGCAAAAAGAAGCACCAAAATTTGCAAGCTGCCCACATTGCCATGAACCAGTATTACCACATAGAGTATGTCCTAACTGTGGATACTATGATGGAAAAGAAGTAGTAGCAAAAAAATCAGAAGAATAAAAAAGAACTTGTTATTCAAACGAATAGCAAGTTTTTTGTTTTTCGTTACACATGTAACATAAATGTAATAAAAACTTAACACAACATTAATTGAAAATTGTAGTAATAAGAGTATAATAAATATGTAGTAATATGTAGAATTTTGACACAAATACTAAAAATAAAATAGTAATATATAATGAATATACCAAAGGAGAATGAACCAATGACAAACGCTGTAATCATTGGCGCTGTACACACACACACACACACACACAGATAACCGTTAATAATAAAATAAAAAACCAAAAACACATAAGGCTATTTAGCAATATGTTTTTTAGCATTTCTAAAAAACATACTGCTAAGTAGTCTTTTTTGCGCTAGCGATATTTAATGCACACATATATAAAACAGGAGATGAAAAAAGTTGAAAACAATGAAAAATGTAATAAAAAAGTTAGTAATAATAGTAATACTATTAGTATTATTAATGCCATTATTGCACTTTATATTAGGCACATATGCAAGATATATAAGCACTTTTACAGGAGATGCAAAAACATCAGTAGCAAAGTGGTCAGTAAGGCTTAAAGGTGACGACACAGGAGAAAAAACAAAAATAGATAATTTAATATTTAAATTACAAAAAAACAAAAATGTAAAAGAAGGAAAAATTGCTCCAGGTGCAACAGCAGTTGCAGAGGTAGAATTTGACTTAACAGGAACAGAAGTATCAGTAGATATAATAGCAGAAATAACAAC
>CANQCG010000018.1 GCA_947589645.1 uncultured Clostridia bacterium | reverse complement strand
GGTAGCGAGAATCGAACTCGCGCTATCAGGTCGGAAGCATGACATTCTACCACTAAATTATACCCGCAAATAACATACAATAATAGTATAACCGATTTTAACTATATTTGCAACAGCAATAGGTAAAATCGGTTATATATGTTTACAAATTACTTTTAGAACAAGTAATATATGTGTTAAAAATTACAATCAATAGAAAACTCTTTGCCATTCAAATAATTTAAAATGCCACTATCTGTTTTAAAATTAAACTTTAGCTTATAGCTGCAAAGCATTTGAGTTTTAGCTGAAAACTTTTTATTAATATCATTAATTCCATACTTACCATCACCAATAATAGGTAAGCCTATATGAGCAAGATGAGCTCTAATTTGATGAGTTCTACCAGTTTCAATTTGAACATCTAATAAACAAGAGCCATCATCACGTTTTTCAATAATGCTGTAACATGTAATAATTTTTTTATAGCCAGTTTTAAACTCATCAGAGATATAAACAAAAGATTTTTTATTATCTTTAAAAAGATAGGCTTGTAATCTATCATATTTTTTAGGTGAGTTGCCATATACTAATGCTATATAGTGTTTTTCTATTTCATGACTTTTAAATTTATCAAGCAAAATATCTAAAGCCTTTTGACTTTTTGCAAACAAAATTAAACCAGAAGTATTTCTATCAAGTCTATGACAAGGCATAGGTTTAAAAGGCAAATTAAAATATCGCAAATGAATTTCAGAAGTTAAGCTTTGTTGACCTGTAACTTCAATTCCAGCACATTTATTAACAATTAAAATATTATCATCTTCAAAAACAATATCTATATTAAAAGTAGGAAACAAGATTTCATCAGTAATATAAACATCAATATTATCATCAGTATGTATATTAACATCAGAATTAACTCTTACGCCATTTATTTTAATATCTTTTTTTCGCAAAGCTTTATAAATAGAATTAATCGAAAGCTTTGGAAAAGAATTTAACAAAAATGCAGAAAGTTTTTTATTATTAAATTTTTCGTTAACAACTAAACTTTTCATAAAAAATTTCATTCCTTTCTTGCTTCGCTTTTAAGGCAAAAATAGTTATGAAAGATTAATTTCTTCCAAACTATATCTCTTAAATACTATAACATGAAATGCAAAAAAATAAAAGTAGGAAAAATGAGGAAAAACAAGAAAAAAAGAGTATAAAAGACGAAAAAATGAATATAATAGTAAAAAAGCCTAAATAAATAGGCTAAAAACATTACAAAAAAGCATAAAAAGACTTAAAAACTTGCAAAGACTGGAAAAATATGCTATAATAGAAGATGTTCGCGTAAAAACTAAAAGGAGAGTGTATATTATTTTAAAAAGAAAGCTAAAATATGGTACAAAAGAAATAATCAAGTTTTTTAGCATAATTGCAATAGGTTTAGGTATAATAATCGTGATAATATCAATGAAATATAAACCAACATACGAAGTTAAAATTCAAGGTGTAAAACTTGGATATGTAAAAAGTAAAAATAGTTTTGAAGAACAAATATCTGAAGAAATAGTAAATCAGGTAGGAACGAATATAGACTATGTAGTTTTAAATGCACAGCCAGAATATGAGTTAAAACTAGTAAGTAGAATGCAAGAAACAAACGAAAATGAAATTATTGCTAAATTACAAGACGAAACAAGTATAACATATAAATATTTTGCAGTAACACTTGACCAAAAAATTAAATCTTGTGTAAATACATTAGAAGAAGCTACAATAGTAGTAGATGACATTAAAAGCGAATATGCAAATAATATAGAACTAGATCTTCAAGTAGTTGAAAAATATACAAATAATTTACAAGAAATTAATACAGAAACATTAGAGGTGGCAGAAACAAGCTTACATGATGCAGTAGATTTAAAAATAGAAGAAGATAACAAAGCAATAAAAATAAATGGCATAAAATTATCTTCAATGCCACTTGATTCAAATGTAAGCAAGATTATATCATCAAGATTTGGTGAAGTAAGTACAGTTCGTAAATCAGCCCATAAAGGACTAGATATAGCATGTGCAGCAGGTACACCTATAAAAGTAATGTCAAAAGGTACAGTAGTTTTTGCTGGATATGATGCTAACGGCTTAGGAAATGCTATAAGAGTTGACCACGGAAACGGAGTACAAACAGTTTATGGACATTGTAGTGAGTTATATGCAAAAGTAGGGGAAACACTTTCAGCAGGAGATGTAATTGCGGCAGTTGGTTCTACAGGAAATTCAACAGGACCACATTTACACTTAGAAATAAGAATAAATGGAGTTGCAATGAACCCACAATGGTATGTTTATAAATAAAATATCAAAATAAAGCCTAAATTATTAGATGAAAGCTTAATAATTTAGGCTCGCTTTATTTATAAAATATAAAAAACTACCTTTAAATTATTGAAAAAAATGAGCTAATATAGTAAAATGTACAAAACGAAAGTAGAAAAGAGGCATAATATTGGAAATTGAAGGCGTAGTAACCGACATAATTTATCAAAATGAAGTTAACAGCTATTTAATAGCTGACTTTGAAATGGAAGACGAGAGCACTACAATAGTGGGCTATCTTCCATTTATTAATAGTGGAGATTCTTTAAAGTTATTTGGAAAATATGTAGAACACAAAGATTATGGTAGACAATTTAAGGTAGATACATTTGAAAAGTTAATGCCTAAAACACTTGATGCATTAGAAATGTATTTAGCAAATGGCTCAATAAAAGGAGTAGGGCCAGTTACAGCTCAAAAAATTGTTTCAAAATTTGGAGATGAAACAATACATGTTTTAAAATTTGAACCAGAAAAATTAGCTAAAATAAGTGGAATATCAAAAGAAAAAGCCTTAGAAATTTCAAAAAGTTTTGTAGAGAATTGGGAAGTATGGCAGATAGTTGGCTTTTTAGAAAAATTTGGAATAGGTGTAGAAAGTGCCAAAAAAGTATATGATTTATTAGGAGTAGATGCAATAGAAAAAATAGAAGCTAACCCTTATGTATTAATTGATATTGCAAGAGGAGTAGACTTTAAGCAAATAGATAAAATGGCTATAAATTTAGGCATGGAGCCTAATAATGAAAAAAGAATAAAAAGTGCAATTAAATATGCTTTAATAAGAATTACATATAATGGGCATACCTGTACATTAAAAGAAAATCTTATAGAATTTGTAAACGAGCTAACAGGAGTATCTTTTGAAGACATTGAAAATAATATAATTAATCTTAAAGTGTTAAATGAAATAGTATTAGAAAAAAGAGATAATGGACAAGAATGGGTATATTTATATCAATTCTATAGGGCAGAACAAGTCATAGCAGAAAATATTATAAAATTACAAAACTCAAAAAATGCTAAGAAAATAAATAATATAGTCGCAAAAATAGAAAAGTTTGAAAACAAAACAGATATAATTTTATCTGAAAAACAAAAAGAAGCAATTGAATTAATAAATGATAATAATGTAACAATTATAACAGGTGGTCCAGGAACGGGAAAAACCACAATAATAAAAACCATAATTGAAATATATAAAGAAAAGAAAAATAAAGTAGTTCTTTGTGCACCAACAGGAAGAGCAGCAAAACGTATGACAGAAACTACTGGAGAAGAAGCAAGCACACTTCATAGATTATTAGAAATTGGAAAAATAGATGAAGAATCTTTATATAAAAAAGAAAGCGAGTATCAAGGAGCACCAATAGATGCAGATATAATAATAGTTGACGAGATGTCAATGGTAGATACATTTTTGATGAGCTATTTAATAAAATGTATATATCAGGGAACTAAGCTGATTTTAGTAGGAGATAGTGACCAATTATCATCTGTTGGACCAGGAACTGTACTTAAAGATTTGATACAATCTAAAAAAATACCTACAATACATTTAGACAAAATTTTTAGACAAGCAGCTCAAAGTAAAATAATAGTTAATGCGCATAGAGTTAATAACGGAGAATACTTTATTTCAAAAGAAGAAGAGTCCGCAGATTCAAAACAAGACTTTTTCTTTATAAAGAAATTTACTCAAGAGGAAATGCTAGATGAAGTTTTATCTTTATGCCAAGGAAGACTAAAAAAATTCGGAAATTATGATTTCTTTCAGAGCATTCAAGTATTGACTCCAACTAAAAAAGGAGCTTTAGGAACGAAAGAGTTAAATAAAGCACTTCAAGAAATTTTAAACCCACAAGATGAGAATAAAAAGGAAAAAAGTAGTTTAGGAGCAATTTTCAGGCAAGGCGATAGAGTAATGCAAGTAAAAAATAATTACGATATATTTTGGGAAAGATGGAAAACGGGCGAAAATGAAGAAACAACATATGAAACCGGAAACGGAGTATTTAATGGTGAAATAGGACGAATTACCAAAATAAATGATTTAGAAAAAACAGTTACTATAAAATTTGATGATGATAAAATTTGTAGTTATGAATTTTCGGCTTTAGACCAGTTAGAACATAGTTATAGCATAACTATACATAAGGCGCAAGGAAGTGAATTTGATGTTGTTATAATGGCAATTCCGCCTACAGCACCAATGCTTCTAACTAGAAACTTATTATATACAGGACTTACTAGAGCAAAAAAACTATTAATTATAGTAAGCAATTCAAACATTGTAGAATATATGATAAAAAACATAGATAGCAAAAAAAGAAATACAGGCTTAGAGTATAAAATAGCAAATTTGTAAAGGGTGATTCAAATAGAAAATAATTTTTTAAAGCAAATAAATTTAAAGAAAAAACGAAAGTGCTTGGAAGATTTTCAAGCACTTATGTTTCCACCAGTGTGTGGTATTTGTGGAAAACTAAATGCAAATTACTTATGTCGTGGATGTAATTTAGAACTAAAAAAAGAAGCAAATTTCCAAGTTGATAGTTATATTGCAAAATCAGGTTTTAAGAGAAAATACTTTGATGAACATATATATTTTTTCAAATATCAAGGTTTAATTCGAAAGCAAATTATTAATTACAAATTTAATGATAAAGCATACAAATATAAAGCTATTTCAAATTTCATTCTAAAAAATTTCATTCTAAAAGTTCCAGAGAATTTTCAAATTATAGATAATTATGATGTAATTATACCTGTTCCAGTAAGCTCCAAAAGATTCAAAGAAAGAGGGTATAATCAATCTTTGTTAATAGCCAAAGAAATTGCTAAAGCTATGGGGAAACCATTAAATACTAAGAGCTTGTATAAAATTAAAAATATAATTGCACAAAGCTCTTTAAATAAAGAGCAAAGAGAAGAAAATATTAAAAATGTTTATACCCTAAAAAACGAAGAGGCTATTTTTGATAAAAAAGTTTTATTAATTGATGATATATACACAACAGGAAGCACTGCAAATGAATGTTGTAAGGTTTTGCAAGAAGCAAAACCTAAAAAAGTTGGAGTTTTAACAATTGTAAAAGATTAAACAACAATATCTATTTTTCTAGTATCTTCTACTCTTATTGCTATAACACTACCTCTTACTTCAAAAGCAGTAGGATCGCCAGAAGCACTCACAAAGATAGGAGTAATTTGAGTACCATTAATTAAGCCTAAATCTAAAAGCCTTCTCTTAACTCCATCTTCACATTTTAAATCTTTTATATAGCCAGTTTTATTTAATTTTAATTCATTTAAAGTCATAAAATCATCTCCGAAAAAAAGTAAGTTACTATATTATATTAAAAACATGAAAAAATGTCATAAAATACAAAAAAAACTTGTATTATAAAAATTAATATAATATAATGCAAATGAATTTATGTGTGAAGGAGAGAACAAAAATGGAAAAAATAAGAGGATTTGAAATAGCAAAAGGATTTGAAGGACAAGGAATAAATTTACCAACAAGAAAAACAAGATGCTCTGCAGGATATGATGTAGAAGCAGCAGAAGATTGCGTTATACCAAGTTTTAAACCAGGAATGAAGCCAACCTTAATTAAAACAGGAATTAAAGCATATTTCCCAGATGATGAATATTTAATGATTGCAAATAAAAGCTCAAACCCAGCTAAACGTGGTTTAGTAATGGCAAATAGTATAGGAATAATAGATGCAGATTATTATGGAAATGAATCAAACGATGGGCACATTATGTTTGCATATTATAACATTTTCGACCATGATGTCGAAATAAAAAAAGGAGATTCAATAGGACAAGCAATATTCCAAAAATATTTTGTAACAGATGATGATAATGCAGAAGGGAAGCGAGTTGGAGGGTTCGGTTCAACAAGTAAGTAAAGGAGTTTAACTATAAATTTTACAAAAAAATTTTAAAGCACCAAAGCCTTGAAAAAAATTGAATTTAATCAAAAAATATATAATAAAAAATTGGTAAAAGTTTTGACTTTTGCCAATTTTTGTTGTATAATAATTATGGTTGAAAAAGAGATAAGTTATCCTGCCATAATTGTGGGTAGCTTTATAATTTTTTTCAATTAAATTGCTGAAAGGAGTTGACTTACATGTTTAATGTAGGGGACAAAATTGTATATCCAATGCATGGAGCTGGTACGATTGATTCAATAGAAGAAAAAGATATCTTAGGAGAAAAGCAATCTTATTACATACTAAAAATGCCAGGTGAAGTCAAAGTAATGATACCAACAGCTAAAGCAGAAGAAGTTGGAGTAAGAAACATAATTGATAAAAGCTCAGCAGACAAAGTAATCAACGTATTAGAACAAAATGAGACAGACATGGACAAAAACTGGAACAAAAGATACAGAGATAATATGGATAAAATGAAGAGTGGTGACATATACGAAATTGCAGATGTAGTTAGAAACTTAAGCTTCAAGCAAAAAGAAAAAGGTCTTTCTACAGGCGAAAAGAAAATGCTAAACAATGCAAAACAAATATTAGTTAGCGAATTAGTTTTAGCAGAGCATGCAAGTCAAGAAGAAGTTGAGGAAATAGTTGAAAACAAAATCAACACATCATTTAATCTATTTAAATCTGAAGATATAGTTAAAGAAAATATAGTTAAGAAGTTTATACCTTTTGAAGAAACAGGGACATCAGAAAGTTTATAGAATATAACTCGTATTAGAATAACATTTCTAGTACGAGTTTTTTTGGTATCTAAATACGTCAAAAAATAAATGATTGCAAACAAGCAATCTTTTATTTTTTATACATATAATGAATTAGAGAATACTAGACAAAACTGAAATGTTATAAAAATATAGCAGAGCGGAGGTATTTATGGGAGATAAAGGATTAGATTTTAGGCACAAGGAAGTAGTAAATATAAGAGATGGCAAGAGATTAGGATATGTACAAGATGTATGTGCAGATTTAGAAACAGGCATAATAACATCTATAATAGTACCAGGAGCAAACAATAAGTTATTAAATATTTTTTCACAATCAAATGATATTGTAATACCATGGCAAAACATAAAATGTATAGGAGAAGACCTAATTTTAGTAGAAATATAAATACATATAATTCACTACTAATAATAAAAAGGCTTGTAGCAAAATACAAGAAAATATGTAAAATTAGAAATACAAAATAATTTGTATAAATTGCCTAGCTTGAATAAAAACCCCTCAAATGGAAATAATTAATATATCGATTATTTCTAAAGGAGGTTTTTTCTTGATAAACAAGGTAGAAATCTGTGGCGTAAACACAGCAAAACTTCCTATACTAACATCAGAAGAAAAAGCGGAATTAATGAAAAAAATAAAAGAAGGAGACGAAGAAGCAAGAGAAAAATTTATAAAAGGAAATTTAAGACTAGTACTAAGTGTAATACAAAGATTCAATAATAGAGGAGAAAGTCCAGACGATGTATTTCAAATAGGATGTATAGGATTAATAAAAGCAATTGATAATTTTGATATATCTCAAAATGTGCAATTTTCGACATATGCAGTTCCAATGATAATAGGAGAAGTACGAAGATATTTAAGAGACAACAATAGTATAAGAGTAAGTAGGTCTCTAAGAGATTTAGCATATAAAGCTATGCAATATAAAGAAAAATATATAAAAGAAAAAAATAAAGAGCCAACCATAGAAGAAATAGCAAAAGAATTAGGAGTAGAAAAAGAAGAAATAGCATTTAGTTTTGATGCAATACAAGACCCTATATCACTCCAAGAACCGGTATATAATGATGGAGTAGAAAGCATATATGTAATGGATCAAGTAAAAGATTCAAAAAATACAGACGAATTATGGGCAGAAAATATGACAATGATGCAAGCAATGGAAAAACTAAATGATAAAGAACGAAATATAATAGTAAGAAGATATTTCGATGGTAGAACGCAAATGGAGGTAGCAGATGAGATAGGAATTTCGCAAGCACAAGTATCAAGATTAGAAAAGAGTGCAATTGATCATATAAAAAGGATGTATAAATAAAGAATTATTAAAAAAAGTATTGTAACTTTTTTTGACATAATGTATAATATTGCAAGTAGCAAAGCTATAAAGGAGAAATGTTTATGGAAGACCAAAGCGAAGAGTTAAGAAGAAAACAAATGATAGATGAACTTGTTGAAAAAGCAAAAGAGGCCTCAAAACAATATCTAGAGTTAGACCAAGAAACAGTTGACAGAGTAGTTAAAGCCATGTCAATGGCAGGATTAGAGCACCATATGGAGCTCGCAAAAATGGCTGTAGAAGAAACAGGAAGAGGAGTTTACGAAGATAAAATAACAAAGAACATGTTTGCAACTGAATATGTTTATCATAGCATAAAACATGAAAAAACAGTTGGAATAATTAGAGAAAACGACGAAGAAGATTTCGTAGAAATAGCAGAACCTGTAGGAATAATAGCAGGAGTAACACCAGTTACTAACCCAACATCAACAACAATGTTTAAATCAATAATTGCAGCAAAAACAAGAAATGTAATTATTTTTGGCTTTCATCCATCAGCACAAAAATGTTCAGTCCAAGCAGCAAGAATTTTAAAAGAAGCAGCTGTTAAAGCAGGGGCACCAGAAAATTGTATATTATGGATTGAAGAACCATCAATAACAGCAACACGATTTTTAATGAATCATCCAGATGTTAATTTAATATTAGCAACTGGAGGAACAGGAATGGTCAAATCAGCTTATTCTTGTGGAAAGCCAGCATTAGGAGTAGGACCAGGAAATGTACCATGCTACATTGATAAAACAGCTAAATTAAAAACATCTGTAAATGATGTGGTAATGTCAAAAGCTTTTGATAATGGTATGATTTGTGCATCAGAGCAAGCAGTTATAGTAGACAACGAAATACATGAAGAATTTGAAAATCTTATGAAAGAAGCTGGATGCTATTTTGTAAATGACGAAGAAAAAGAAAAATTAAAAAATAGCATGTTTGAACAAGAAGGCTTTAAATTAAAATCACATGTACCGGGACAAAGTGCTTACACAATAGCACATGATGCAGGTTTTGAAATACCAACAGACACAAAAGTTTTGGTAGTATCAGAGCAAGGAATAGGCGAAGAATACCCATTCTCTAAAGAAAAGCTAAGTCCTGTATTAACATATTATATAGTTGAAAATAAAGATGAAGGAATAGAAAAATCTGAAAGATTACTAGAATTTGGAGGACTAGGACATTCTGCAGTAATACACTCTGAGAACAAAGAAACTGTACTTGAATTTTCAAAAAGATTAAAAGCTGGAAGAATAATTGTAAATTCTCCATCAACACATGGTGCAATAGGTGACATTTATAATACCAATATGCCATCATTAACACTAGGTTGTGGATCATTTGGTGGAAATTCTACAACAGCTAACGTATCAAGCGTAAATTTAATAAATATAAAAAGAGTAGCGAAAAGGAGAGTAAATATGCAGTGGTTTAAAGTTCCAGAAAAAATATATTTTGAAGCAGGCTCAATAGCTTACTTAGAAAAAATGCCAGATATAGAAAGAGCATTTATAGTAACAGATGAATCAATGGTTAAATTAGGATATATAGATAAAATATTATATCATTTACGTAATAGAGAGAAATACGTTCACTCTGAAATATTTTCAGCAGTTGAATCAGATCCATCATTTGATACAATCAAAAGAGGTGTTGAAGCAATGCAAAGCTTTAACCCAGATGTAATAATTGCAGTAGGTGGTGGAAGTCCAATAGATGCTGCAAAAGGTATGTGGTTATTCTATGAACATCCAGATGCAGATGTAGAAGGGCTAAAACTTAAATTTATGGACATTAGAAAACGTACTTATAAATTCCCTAAACTAGGAATAAAAGCAAAAATGGTAGCAATACCAACAACTTCTGGAACTGGTTCAGAAGTAACATCATTTGCCGTAATTACAGACAAACAAAAAAATAAAAAATACCCATTAGCAGATTATGAATTAACACCAGATGTAGCAATAATTGATCCAGAGCTTGTAATGTCTTTACCAAAATCAATCACAGCAGACACTGGTATGGATGTATTAACACATGCATTAGAGGCATATGTATCAACTATGGCATCAGATTATACAGATGGCTTAGCTGAAAAAGCAGTTGAATTAGTATTTAACAATTTAAAACAAGCATATGAGCATGGAGATGACAAAGTAGCAAGAGAAAAAATGCATAATGCAAGTACAATTGCAGGAATGGCATTTACAAATGCTTTCTTAGGTTTAAACCACTCAATTGCACACAAATTAGGAGGAGAATTCCATTTACCACATGGTAGAGCAAATGCAATAATATTACCATATGTAATAAAATATAATGCAAGTAAACCAACAAAATTTGTTTCATTCCCTAAATATGAATATTTTATAGCTGACCAAAAATATGCAACAATTGCAAAACGTTTAGGACTAAACGCAGACACCACAGAGCAAGGCGTAGACTCTTTAATACAAGCAATAAAAGATTTAAGTGCAAGTTTAAATATTCCAAAGAGTTTGCAAGAAGCAGGAGTAGACGAAAACGAATTTATGTCAAAATTAGATTTACTAGCAGATAGAGCATTTGAAGACCAATGTACTACAGCAAATCCAAGAGTACCATTAATAGAAGAAATAAAACAAATATTAATAGATAGTTACTATGGTAAATAAAATTTAGAAAACCAAAAATTAAGATTTTCTGAGCAAATAAATTGCAAAGAAAATCTTAATTTTGTTAT
This sequence comes from uncultured Clostridia bacterium, assembly GCA_947589645.1. Taxonomy (GTDB): domain Bacteria; phylum Bacillota; class Clostridia; order TANB77; family CAG-508; genus CAG-269. The sequence continues at coordinate 20,024 of CANQCG010000018.1, read as the reverse complement.
TCCTCTAAAACTGGCAAATTGTCAAAAAATGTTACTAAAAATTTGATGATAAAATACTTTTTATAATCAAAAATGAGGGAATTATGTAAAATTCGTCGAATATTAAATTATGTATATTAATTAAAGAAAGTGGGGCAAAAATGATACGATATAGTGATGAAATATTAGAAGACGTAAGACAAAGCAATGATATAGTAAATATAATATCACAATATGTAGCATTGAAGCGTAAAGGTAGAAATTATTTTGGGCTATGCCCATTTCATAACGAAAAATCTCCATCTTTCTCAGTATCACCTGATAGGCAGATATTTCATTGTTTTGGCTGTAATGCAGGAGGAAATGTAATTTCATTTTTAATGAAAATAGAAGGAATTGGTTTTAAAGAAGCAGTAGAGCAGTTAGCTGAAAAGGCAAATATACAATTACCAAAATTAGAATCATCAGAAGATAGTGCAAAAGAAGAATTAAAAGATAAAGTTCTAAAAGTAAATGAATTTACAGCCGAATATTATCATCAAAACTTATATAAGCCAACTTCTAAATTAGCACAGCAATACGTAAAAAGCAGAAAATTAAATAACGAAGCATTGCAAAATTACAGGCTTGGCTATTCAGGAAGATATGATGAATTATATCAAGCATTAAAAAAACAAGGTTTTAACGAAAAAGAAATTTTAGAATCAGGTTTAGTCAAAAAAAATGATAGAGGCAGGTATTATGACTTTTACCAAAATAGACTAATGATTCCAATATGTGATGTAAGGGGAAGAGTAATAGCATTTGGCGGTAGAGTGTTAGATGATAGCAAACCTAAATATATAAACTCACCAGAAAACATAGTATATAGTAAAGGAAGACATTTATTTGGCTTAAATGTAGCCAAAAAAGAAAATCCAAAAAAACTTTTAATAGTTGAAGGATATATGGACGTAATATCATTACATCAAAGAGGTGTAAAAAATGTAGTTGGAGCATTAGGAACAGCACTTACTGAGCAACAAGGCTGGTTACTTAGAAAACATGCAGAGCAAGTAATTTTAGGTTTTGACTCAGACGGAGCAGGACAAGCGGCAGTAGTTAGGTCAATGGAAATCTTGCAAAACATGGGATGTGACATGCGTGTTCTTCAAATGCAAGGAGCAAAAGACCCAGATGAATACATTATAAAATATGGCACAGCAGGTTTTAACAAATTAATGGAAAATGCTATTTCATTAATAGAATACAAAGTTAAAGTTTTAAAAAACAACCTAAACTTAGAAAACACAATAGATAGAATTAAATTCTTAAATGAAATTGCAAAATTAATATCAAAAGTTGATAATACAATAGAAAAAGAAATATATATAGAAAAAATAGCAAAAGAATATCAAATTTCAAAAGAAGCAATATATGCAGAAGTAAATAAAATTGCATATAGTAATTCAAAAGGAGAAAAAATACTTGCAAAAGATAAGCCTATTGCCAAAAGGCAAATAGTTAAAAAAGATGTAAATGTTTCAAAGCAAATCATAAATCGTGAAAACACCATAATATCTTTATTATTAGGACAAGATGGCAAAAAAATATATGAAACAATAAATCAAAAAATTAGACCAGAAGACTTTATGTATGAACCAGACAAGAAAATAATTACTCTATTATATAATGAATTTGAAAAGGGAAATTATAATGTTAACAGTCTAATTGACACACTTGATGAGGAATTGCAGAGTCAAATTACATCTATAATGGCAGATGATTTTGGTATAGAAGATCAAACCAAAGCAGTGCAAGATTTAATAATAATATATGAAAGAGAAAGATTAAATTCACGAAAATTAGACATACTAAATTTATTAGAACAAAGTCAAGATGACGAGAAAAGAAAGCTAGAGCAAGAGCTTAGTGAAATAATAATCAAATTAGCCAAATTAAACACAAGCACCAAAAATGCTTTTAGAAAGGAAAGTTAAGAATGGCAAAGAAAGAAGAAAAGAAAGAAAAAGTTAAGAAAGTAGAAGAACCAGAAAACAAAACAAAAACAGTTAAAGCAAATGTAGATAAGAAAAAGGAAAAAACAGAAAAGCCTGCTTCAAAAAACACAAAGAAAGTAGAAAAAACAGAAAAACCTGCATCAAAAGAAACTAAAAAAGTAAAAAAAGCAGAAAAACCTGCAAAAAAAGAGACTAAGAGAGTAGAAAAGCCTGCAATAAAAGAAACAAAAAAAGCAAATAAGGCAGAAAAAGTAGAAGTTCCAAAAACTAAAAAGACAAAAAAAGAAGAAAAGCCAGTTGAAGAAAACAAAAAGCCTGCTAAAGCAAAGAAAAGCAAGAAAGTAGAAGAACCAAAACAAGAGCCTGAGGTAGAAATAGAAGCAGAGCCAAAAGCTGAAATTAAAACAGAAGCAGATGCAAAAAGCAAATCAAAAAAAGATGCAGAGCCAAAGCCAGAAGAAGAAACAAAATCAGAAGCAGAAGTAGATGTAGAAGCTGAAACAGAGTCAGATTTAAAAGTTAAAAACTTAATAGAAAAAGTAAAAAATAGCGGAACAATCACTTTAGACGAATTAGCAAGCGAATTAGAAAATACTAACCCAGATCAAATAGAAGATGTATTTGACGAATTCGAAAAATTAGGAGTAGAAGTTTTAAAAGAGGACTTTGAAGATGAGCCAAATATCGAGGACTTAAAAGAAGTAGAAGACTTAAAAATAGAAGATATAACAGAGTCAAGTTTCGAAGGAATTAGTATAGATGACCCTGTAAGAATGTATCTAAGAGAAATAGGAAAAATACCATTATTAACATATGATGAGGAGTTAGAATTAGCAAAGAGAATCTTAGAAAACGATGAAGAAGCAAGACAAAAATTAGCAGAATCAAACCTAAGATTAGTAGTAAGTATAGCAAAAAAATATGTTGGTAGAGGAATGTTATTCTTAGATTTAATTCAAGAAGGAAACATGGGCTTAATAAAAGCAGTAGAAAAATTTGATTATACAAAAGGCTTTAAATTTAGTACTTATGCTACATGGTGGATAAGACAAGCAATAACAAGAGCAATAGCAGACCAAGCTAGAACCATAAGAATTCCAGTACACATGGTAGAAACAATAAATAAACTAATTCGTACATCAAGACACTTATTACAACAATTAGGAAGAGAACCTACGCCAGAAGAAATAGCAGAAGAAATGGAAATACCACTAGAAAGAGTTATGGAAATACAAAAAATAGCACAAGACCCTGTATCATTAGAAACGCCAATTGGTGAAGAAGAAGATAGTCATTTAGGAGACTTTATACAAGATGATGATTCACCAGCACCACATGATGCAGCATCATATATATTATTAAGAGAACAATTAGAAGAAATAATGCAAACCTTAACTCCAAGAGAAGCAAAAGTATTAAAATTAAGATTTGGCTTAGAAGATGGAAAGGCAAGAACACTTGAAGAAGTAGGTAGAGAATTTGATGTTACAAGAGAAAGAATACGTCAAATAGAAGCTAAAGCATTAAGAAAATTAAGACATCCAAGCAGAAGCAAAAAGCTAAGAGATTATATGGGCTAAAATAAACATTCGAACAAAAGAGGCAAATAGTTGTCTCTTTTGTTATTATATAAGAAAAATTAATTACAAATTGCTTAGTAAATGCCAAAATGTTTTATAAATTGTTTACGCAAAAAAATATAAAAATTCACATATTAGACATAAAATTGATATATAATAAGCCTATAAAATACCAATAATGGAGGGAAATATGTTAGATACAACAATTTTAATAGTAGATGATGAATCAAGAATGAGAAAGCTACTAAAAGATTTCTTGGCACAAAAAGGCTATAAAACAATAGAAGCAGAGGATGGAGAAAAGGCCTTACAAATATTTGAAGAAGGAAATACAAAAATAAATTTAATCTTATTAGATGTAATGATGCCAAAATTAGATGGTTGGTCTGTTTTAAGAAAAATAAGACAAACTTCAAATGTACCAGTAATAATGCTTACAGCAAGGGGAGAAGAGCAAGACGAATTATTTGGGTTTGAACTTGGAGTAGATGAATACATATCAAAACCATTTAGCCCCAAAATATTAGTGGCAAGAGTAGAAGCTATATTAAAAAGAGTTCAAGGTGATTCAAAAACTCCAAAAGACTATGGAGGAATAGTTTTAGACCAAGAAGCAAGAACAGTTAAGGTGGATGGAAAAGAAACAGAGCTTAGTCTTAGAGAATATGAACTTTTAAAATATTTATTAGAGAACGAAAACATTGCACTTTCAAGAGAAAAAATATTAAATAATGTTTGGAATTATGACTATTATGGAGATTCAAGAACTATAGATAGTCACATCAAAAAAATTAGGCACAAATTAGGAAAGAAAGGAAAATATATTCAAACCATGAGGGGTGTTGGGTATAAATTCGAAATAAAATGAAAGAAAAAAAGGTAAAAAAATTTAAGTCTATACAATTAAGACTATTCTTATCTTTAAGTATAGTAGTATGTTTAATAATTATATTTTTAATAATTGTAAATAGTTTTATATTAGAAAGTTTTTATTTATATAGTAAAATAAATAATTTAGAGAATGTGTATACTCAAATAAATGATTACACTTACGAGGTAAATGATGCTGCCGAATTTGAAGAAAAACTAGAAAAAATTTCGGCTAATAACAACTTTGATATTTTAGTAAAAACCAATAAAAATATAACTGTTTACAGCACTAAAAAAGATTATATAGGTGTTTTACAAGAGTTTAGTAAACTTGCACCATATAACAATAAAGACTATTATATGGAAAAAAACGATAAATATACAATCAGAAGTGTTCAAGACACAGACACAGGTATAAACTATATATTATTAAATGGCGAATTAGACAATGGCTATATGCTATATATAAGAATGTCAATTCCGTCAATTAAAGAAAGTGTAAAAATATCAAATAGATTTTTATACACAATAGCAATTTTTGTAATAGTAATTGGAGGAATAGTTGTATCATATATTTCTAGAAGATTTACGAAGCCAATTAAAGAACTAAATACCATAGCACGAAAAATGTCGAATTTAGATTTTAGCCAAAAATACAAAGAAAAAAATGACGAAGATGAAATTGACGAATTAGGAAGAAGTATAAATTCAATGTCTTCAAAACTTGAAACAACAATTAATCAACTAAAAGCTACCAATAGTGAACTAGAAAGAGATATTGAGACAAAATCAAAACTAGAGCAAATGAGAAGTAGCTTTATCTCAGATGTTTCACATGAATTAAAAACTCCAATAGCTTTAATACAAGGTTATAGCGAGGGCTTGCTCGAAAATGTAAATTCTGATGAAGAAAGTAGAAAATTTTATGCAGAAGTTATATTAGATGAATCGAATAAAATGGATAAGTTAGTAAAACAACTACTTGAACTTATGAAACTAGAAAATGACATGAGAACATTTAACAATACAAGTTTTAACATAGTAGAACTAGAAAATGAGGTATTAAGAAAAACAGATGTAATGATAAAAGAAAAGCAAGCTGATGTAAGATTTGATAATAAAGCAATAGTTAATGTAATAGCAGATAGCTTCTACATAGAGCAGGTAATTACAAATTATCTAACAAATGCTATAAAACATTTAGAAGAAGTAAACGGAGAACAATATATTAGCATAGACAATGAAGTTAGACAGAATGTTGTACGAATTAAAATATTTAATACAGGAAAGCAAATAGATGAAGAAAATATAGATAAAATATGGACAAGATTTTATAAAATTGACGAATCTAGAAATAGAGAAGATGGTGGTACAGGAATAGGTTTAGCAATAGTTAAAGCTATTATGAATAATTATGGTAATAGCTTTGGAGTAATAAACAAAGAAAATGGAGTAGAATTTTATTTTGAATTACCAAGCTCTAATAACAAAATTTAAGCTATAAAAAAATATTAACAAATCAAATAAAACGCATAAAAATTCCACAACTTGCAAACAATAACAAAAAATTGCAAGGAGTGGGATTTTTTTGAGCACCTTAAATACTAATAAAATATTACAAATAGATGGAGCTATATTAGATAAAGAGCAATTACAAAATCACTTAGAAAATATAGCTATAACTCATAATTTAAAAGAAAAATCAGACAAAAACACGTATCCAATACCAAGGCTTATGGAAAACTATGAAGTAATAAAAACAGTATATGAATTATTAAACAAAAATCTAAAACAAGATATAAGCATACATCCTGCTGGAGAGTGGTTATTAGACAATTTCTATATAATAGAGCAGGCTGTAAAAGAGATAAAAAAAGATTTAAGTTTAAAAAAATATAAAAATTTCGTAGGAATATCAAATGGAAAATATGATGGCTTTGCTAGAATATATGTGTTAGCATCTGAAATAGTTGCTTATACAGATAACAAGATAAATAGAGAAAACTTAGAAGATTATTTAAGAAGTTACCAAAATAAAAAGTATCTTAATATGGAAGAAATCTGGAACATAGGAATCTTTATGCAAATAGCAATAATAGAAAACATAAGGCAAATATGCGAAGGAATTTATAGAGCACAAATGCAAAAAAGAAAAGCAAAACAAATAGTAGAAAAATTTTTTGAAAAGCCAAACAGCATAAGAGAAAACATAGCACAAAATATAAAAACAGAAGTAAAAGAAAACATAAAAATAGACGCTATAGATAACTCAAAATATTCATTTATAGAATATATGTCTTATCTTCTAAAAAAATATGGTAAAAAATCAAATAGTTATATGCAAGTGTTAGAAGAAATAATAGAAAGAAGCGGAATGACAGTATCAGAGGCAATACAAAAAGAGCATTTTGACATAGCAGTTCGCAAAGTATCAATAGGTAATAGCATTTTAAGTATAAAAGCAATACAAAGAATAAATTTCTCAGAAGTATTTGAGGCAGTAAATGGTGTAGAAGAGCTCTTCAAAAAAGATCCTGCAGGCATATATGAGAATATGGACTATAAAACAAAAGAATATTATAGAACACAAATAAAAGAAATAGGAGCAAAAACAAAAATATCTGAAATATATATAGCCAAAAGATTGCTAGAGTTAGCTAGAAACGCAAGAGAAGGAAGCAAAGAAAATCACATTGGTTATTATTTAATTGACAAAGGTAAAAGTAAGTTATATCAAGACTTAGGCTTTAAATACAAAGATATAGACGAAAAAAATAAAATGAAAATATATATATTAACAATTTACTTTTTTGCTATTTCAATATCAGTACTTTTAGGAGTTACAATAAAATTAAGTACTGGTAGCAGCTTAGCAGTTTCAATAATTGCAAGCCTTATATTAATTGTGCCAGTAAGCGAAATAATAATACAAATACTTCAATATATATTAGGAAAAATAGTAAAGCCAAAGCTAATACCAAAAATGAATTTAGTAAGTGGCTTAGACAAGAATAATAGTACAATGGTAGTAATACCAACAATAATAAAATCAAAAGAAAAAGTTCAAGAACTATTTAGAAAAGTGGAAGTTTACTACTTAGCAAATAAGAGCGAAAATTTATATTTTACAATTTTAGGAGATTGCTCACAAAGTAGTAAACAAGAGGAAGATGCAGATAATGAAGTAATCGAAGAGGGCTATGCTCAGACTTTAAGACTAAATCAAAAATATATATCAAATACGCATCCAATATTTAATTTTGTATATAGAAAAAGAAACTGGAATCCTAATGAAAACTCATATTTAGGCTGGGAACGAAAAAGAGGCTTTTTAAATCAATTTAATAAATTTTTATTAGGAGCAAATATAAACGATTTTAGAGTGAACACAATAGATAAAAATAAACTTCCAAAGATAAAATATATAATTACATTAGATTCAGATACAGATTTAAGTTTAAACTCTGCATTTGAATTAGTAGGAGCCATGACACATATACTAAACAGACCTGTAATAGATGCCCAAAAAAATGTAGTAATAGAAGGTTATGCAATTTTGCAACCACGAGTTGGAATAAAATTAGAAACCAGTTACAAAAATATCTTTACCAAAATATTTGCGTCGCAAGGTGGAACAGACTTATATTCAAATGCAATTTCAGATGTGTATCAAGATAATTTTGGGGAAGGAATATTTACTGGTAAAGGCATTTATGACTTAGAAGTATTTGAAAAAGTATTATCAAATGCCATACCAGAAAACAAAGTATTAAGCCATGATTTATTAGAGGGTTCATATTTAAGATGTGGTTTAGCAACTGATATATTATTAATGGATGATTACCCAACTAAATATATGACATATATAAATAGAATGACTAGATGGATTAGAGGAGACTGGCAAATATCAGACTGGATTCACAAAAAAATTAAAAACTGCAAAAATGAAGTTATTAAAAACCCATTAAATATAATATCCAAATACAAAATCTTTGATAACTTAAGAAGAAGCTTGTTAGACATATTTTGCATAATAGGCATATTTTATTTTACTTTTTTAACTGGGTTTGCAAAAGAAAAAATACAATATCAAAATTTAATAAACGAAGCTGTAATATTAACAGCAATAGTTATTCCATTTTTATTAAATATTATAAATTATGTAATATTCAAAAAAGAGGGAGAAAAGTTTCAAAAAACTTTTGCACAAAAAATAGGAACAGTAAAAGGAGCAATTTATCAAATCTTTATAAGCCTAGGGACATTACCATTTAAGGCATATATTTCCATAAAAACAATTTTAAAAGCAATATATAGAAGCAAAATTTCACACAAAAATATGTTAGAGTGGACGACTTCTGAAGAAGCAGAAAAGATGGCCAAAACAGATTTACAATCTTATTACAAAAACATGTGGCCTAATATAGTACTAGGGCTAGTTATAATTTGGACCGCAGTAATACAAAAAAATGTATTAAATGGAATAATAGGAATTATATGGTTAATCATACCTTTCATAATGTATTATATAAGCAAAGATAATAAAGAAAAAACCTTGGTAGAAACGCTAACCCTAAGCGAAAAAGACTATTTTTTAGAAATAGCACGCAGAACTTGGAACTTCTTTGCTGAAAACTTAAATGATGAGCATAATTACTTAATGCCAGATAATTATCAAGAAGATAGAAACCCAAAAATAGTCTTACGAACATCGTCTACAAACATAGGGCTTTCGCTACTTGCTGTTATATCTGCAATCGATTTAAGATTTATAGAAAAGAGGCAGGGAGAAAAACTTTTAGAAAAAATGCTAGATTCAATATCAAGTTTGCAAAAATGGAATGGACATCTATATAACTGGTATAATATACAGACTAAACAGCCTCTATTTCCAAGGTATATATCAACAGTAGATAGCGGGAATTTTGTGGGGTATTTATATGTAGTAAAATCATTTGTAGAAGAAATTGAGAATAAAGAATTAAAAGAAAAAATGCTTTTGCAAATCAACGAATTAATCGAAAAAGCAGATTTTAGTGTTTTATATAATAAAGAAGAGCGATTGTTTTCAATCGGTTTTAATATTGAGGAAAATAAGTTAACAGATTCTTATTATGACTTATTAGCATCTGAGGCAAGGCAAGCAAGTTTAGTAGCAATAGCCAAAAAAGATATAGAAGCAAAGCATTGGAATTCTTTAAGTAGAACACTTACCACATTAAACGAATATAAAGGACTAATATCTTGGTCAGGAACAGCATTTGAATATCTAATGCCAAATATAAATATTCCATCTTATGAAGGAAGTTTGTTAGATGAATCATGTAGATTTATAATAATGTGCCAAATGCAATATGCTAAAAAGCTAGGAATTGAATGGGGAATATCAGAGGCAGCATTTAACTTAAAAGATTTGCATTCAAATTATCAATATAAAGCATTTGGAATACCATGGCTAGGCTTAAAAAGAGGTTTAGCAGATGAAATGGTTGTAGCAAGCTATGGAAGTATCTTAGCAGTAAATTATATTCCTAAAGAAGTACTAAAAAATCTAAAAAGATTAGAAAAACAAGGAATGTTTAATAAATATGGCTTTTATGAGTCAATAGATTACACACCAGAGAGGCTAAGCAAAGGCAAGAGAGTAAGCTTAGTTAAAACTTATATGGCACATCATCAAGCACTAATACTACTTTCGATAAATAATTTAATAAATAATCAAATTCTACAAAAAAGGTTTATGAAAAACCCAGAAATAGAAGGAATAAAATTACTTCTTCAAGAAAGAATACCAGAAACCTTTGTAACTACAAAAGAAACAAAAGAGAAAATAGAAAAAATAAAATATAAAGATTACGAAAATTATACAGAGCAGGTAATAACAAAAATAGATAGTCCAATAATTAGAAGCAATGTCCTTTCAAATGAAAAATATACTATTGCCATGAATCAAAAAGGACAAGGCTTTAGTAAATATAGAGATATTTATATAAACAGATTTAAACCAACAGCAGATGAAAATCAAGGTATTTTTATTTATATTAAAAATATAAAAAATAACACAATATGGTCAAGTAATTATTCAAAAGAAGAAGGTAAATATTTGGTAACTTTTATGCCAGATAGAATTGAGCAAGAGACAAACTTTGAGGGAATAAAAACAAAATTAAAAATAACAGTAGATCCAAATGCTGATGCCGAAATAAGAAGATTAGAATTAGAAAACACAGGAAATGAAGAACAGGAGCTAGAAATAGTAAGCTATTTTGAGCCAATGTTATCTAAAAAAGAACAAGATTATGCTCACCCTGCATTTAATAATTTGTTTTTAGTATCAGAATATAATGAAGCGCAAAAAGCTCTAATAATAAAAAGAAAAGCAAGAACTGCAAATGAGGAAGACATATATTTAGGAACAAAGATGTGGGCAAATTGCGAAACAATTGGAGAAACAGAGTTCGAAATTGATAAAGAAAAGTTCATAGGTAGAGGAAATATTGGTATACCAAATATGGTTAAATATTCTTTACCATTTTCCAAAAAGGTAGGTCTATTTACAGAAACAATTGTGGCAATGAAAAACACTATAAAAATTGCACCAGGAGAGAAGGGTCATGTAGACTTAATTATAACAATAGCATATAACAAAGATAAAATATTAGATACTTTAGAAAAATATAAATTCGAAAATATTGACAGAGCATTTAGCATCGCAAAAGCAAAATGTGAGGCAGAAAGTAGATATTTAAGAAATAAAGGAAAAGAAATAGAAGTATATCAAAAGATACTAGGTTATGTATTATTTGATAACCCACTAAAGCCGAGCAAAATCAAAAAGCTACCACAAAGAAATTATTTGCAAAGTGATTTATGGAAATACGGAATTTCAGGAGATTTACCAATAATATTAGTTACCATAACTGATGTAAATGATATATATGTTGTAAAACAAATGTTAAAAGCATATGAATTTTTTAGACTTAAGAATATTCAAACAGAAATTGTTATATTAAACGAAGAAAAATATAGTTATGAAAATTATGTAAAAGAAGAAGTAGAAAAAGAAATAGCTGATAGTGGAATGGCATATATGAAAAATGCAAAAGGTGGCATATTTGTCTTAAACGAGGGAGAATTAGACCCAAAAGATGTAGACACTATAAAATTTGTAGCAAAGATAAATATAGATAGTCATGAGGGTAAACTTGAAAATGCAATAAATGACATGGAGGAAGAATACACCCTTGAGCTAAAAAATATAGGCGAAAATTTAGAAGAAGAAAAAATAGATGTAGACGAAAAGCAAAATGATGATATAAATATTTTAGAAGGAGCACAAAACTTAAAATATCTTAATGAATATGGGGCATTTTCAGAAGATGGAAAAGAATATTTAATATCATTTAACAAAAATAATAGACTTCCAACAGTTTGGAGCAATGTTTTAGCAAATGAAAAATTTGGAACAGTAGTTACAGAAAATTTAGGTGGTTATACATGGTATAAAAATAGCAGATTAAATAGAGTAAGTGCATGGCATAATTTCCCAAGCATAGATATACCATCTGAAATAATCTATTTAAAAGAGCCCAAAACTGGTAAAGTATGGACCATAGGTGCAAACCCAATAGCTGATGAAAAAACTTACAATGTTATATATGGATTTGGCTATGCAAAATACATTCACAAAAGTGAAAAAATAATTCAAGAATTTACAGTATTTGTACCAAGAGAAGATAGCTGTAAGGTTGGAATATTAACTTTAAAAAATACAGCCCCAATAAAGAAAAAGTTAGAACTAATCTATTATATGAAGCCAGTTTTAGGAGAAGATGAGATAAAATCAGACAACTATATAAATGTTCAGTATGAGAAAAACAATAATATAGTAATTGCTAAAAACTTATATAATACAGAATTTGCAAACGAAGTAGCTTATGTATCAAGTAGCGAGCAAATAAAATCTTTCACAGGAGACAGAAAATTTTTTATAGGTAATGGTAATTTAACTCAGCCAGATGGAGTAAAAAAAGTTATTTTAAATAATGAAAGTGGACTTGGAAAGCAAAGCTGTGTAGCTGTCCAAATAGAAATAGAATTAGAAAGTTTTGAAAACAAAGAATTATCAATTATTTTAGGAGCATCAGACAGTAACGACTATCGAGAAATAGCATATAAATATCAAAAAATTCAAAATTGCAATTTAGAGTTAGAAAAAGTAAAAAAGTATTGGAAAGACTTATTAGAAAGATTACAAGTATATACACCAATAGAATCTATGAATATTATGCTAAATGGATGGACTATGTATCAAACAATATCAAGTAGATTATTTGGTAGAAGCGGTTTTTATCAATCAGGAGGAGCATTTGGTTTTAGAGATCAATTGCAAGATACGATAGGAACCAAATATTTAAATACAGCTATTATGAAAGAACAAATAATAAAGCACAGTTTGCACCAATTTATAGAAGGAGATGTAGAACACTGGTGGCATGATGAAACCCAAAGAGGCATTAGAACTAAGTTTTCAGATGACTTACTATGGCTAGTATTTTTATGTATTGAATATATAAATTTCACAGGAGATTATAGTATTTTACAAATTGAAACACCATATTTAGAAGGAAGAGTGTTATCTGAAAATGAAGATGAAAGATATGATAAATATGAGGAGTCAAAAGTAAAAGAAAGCATTTTGCTACACTGCATAAAAGCTATAGATAGAACATGCAGAAATTTTGGAGAGCATGATTTGCCTTTAATAGGAACAGGAGACTGGAATGATGGACTAAGTAATGTTGGAAACCAAGGAAAAGGCGAAAGTGTATGGCTAGGTTTTTTCCTATATTATGTATTAGATAATCTTATAAATATTTACGAAAAAAATAAAGATCAAATGGAAAAAATAGAATTTAATTTATCAGCAAAGATAGAAAGCTATAAGACAACAAAAGAGAGATTAAAAAAAGCTTTAAATACAAAAGGTTGGGATGGAAGATGGTACAAAAGAGCATATTGTGATGATGGAAGTTGGCTTGGCACAATTGAAAATGACGAATGTAAAATTGACAGTATAGCTCAAAGCTGGTCAGTTATATCAAAAGCCGGAGATAATGATAAAAAGTATATTTCAATGGAAAGTTTAGAAAATCATCTAGTGGATAGAGAAAATGGAATTATAAAATTGCTAGATCCACCATTTGAAAAAGGAAAATTAGACCCAGGTTATATAAAAGCGTATTTATCTGGTGTAAGAGAAAATGGAGGACAATACACACATGGTGCAATATGGGCAATTATAGCAGAGGCTATGTTAGGTTTTGGAGACAAAGCTTTAGAATATTATAGAATGATAAACCCAATAGAGCATGCTAGAACTAAAGAATCAGCTAATAAATATAAAGTTGAACCATTTGTTGTTTCAGCGGATGTATATGGAGAAAAAAATTTAGCAGGTAGAGGAGGCTGGACTTGGTACACGGGCTCAAGCAGTTGGTATTATACTGCTGGAGTAGAATATATTTTAGGCTTAAAAATACAAAATGAAACATTAAGTTTACAGCCATGTATTCCAAGTAATTGGAAAGAGTACACTATGAAATTCAAATACGGAAAAAGCATTTACAATATAAAGGTAGAAAACCCAAACGGTAAAAATACAGGCATACAAAAGTTTATTGTTAACGGAAACGAAATAAAAGAAAAAGCAATTAAATTAGATGATAATGGTGGCATTTTTGAAGTTGAGATTATAATGTAATAAAAATTTTAAATATAGTTTAATAAAATTATGTTAGAATACTGAATATAGGGCGTATTGCTTTAAGAATTAGCACAAAGATTGACATAAAATTGACTTTAATGCCAATTTATGCTATAATATAAATATTCCGAATGGAAGCACAAATAATTCACCATATTATGAAGGTGAAAATATTAGGAGGAAAGAAAAAATGTGTGACAACATCAGTGCAACAGTAGTGCCTAGGGAGACCGTTGAAGCTGCTAGGAAAGAAGCAAGGAAGAAAGAGATTATTGAGGCTCAGAACGCCATTAAATTGGCTGTCATAATTGCAACGCAAGAGGCTTCAAAAAGTTTCAGCAAATTCATTACTATGCGAATCTCTGCTGAGATGTATAACATTGCCGAGCGATATGACAGAACATGGCTTCATCGTTTCCTTCGGGCATATGGGTATATTTTCGTATCAGCAATAGTTGATCCGAAAAATATGCATATCATAAGTGTAACATTTTTCTAAACGCCACTTCGGGCACCATTTTATATGGTGCCCGAGGTATTTTTATGTTTATAAAAGTATAAATAAAGTAATAATTATATTTTTAGCACAAATAATTAAAAAAAATTATTTCCATCTATTGACAATAGCCGTAAGATGATATATAATAGTGCAGTATGAAATTTAGCGTTGAAACTGAATGTGGCTACATCACTACGCACGTAGGTGATGGAGGGAACTTCAGCGGAGTATGTCTTGGCTTAGACCAGGCGGTAAGTTAAGCTAGCCGTGCAATGCATAGCAAGCTACGGATAGCTTATGCAGCAATGCATATAAAAAAAGAAGCACTTATCCCCAATTAACATACAAATTTGGGATTTTTATATAGGGAGTTACAAAACACCCGGGTGCGTTCCAACTTGCCAGCTAAAAATTTCGATTTTAATTTAGAAAGAGGAGGGAAATTTAAAATGGCAAAAGAGGTTGCAACAAGTGAAAAAATTAGAATAAGACTAAAAGCTTATGACCATGTTGTTTTAGATCAGTCTGCTGAAAAAATAGTAGATACTGCTAAAAAAACAGGAGCAAAGGTATCAGGTCCTATTCCATTACCAACAGAAAAGGAAGTAATAACAATCTTACGTTCTCCACATAAACACAAAGATTCAAGAGAACAATTTGAAATGAGAACACACAAAAGAGTTATTGATATCTTCTACCCAACACAAAAAACAGTTGATAATCTAATGAAATTAGAATTACCAGCAGGTGTTGATATAGAAATCAAACTTTAATATAAAAAATTATCAAATTAAAACTAAGCTGATAAAGGTTAAAATATTTTAAAAATAAAATCTTAAGTCAGCCAATAGGAGGAAATTTAAAAATGAAAAAAGCAATTATAGGAAGAAAATTAGGAATGACTCAAATATTTGATGAAAATGGAGCAGTTATTCCAGTAACAGTTGTAGAAGCTGGACCATGTGTAGTTGCACAAGTAAAAACAGTAGAAAAAGAAGGATACAATGCTGTTCAATTAGGTTTCGGCGAAGTAAAAGACAAACATATAAACAAACCAGAAAAAGGTCATTTTACAAAAAATAGCTTAACAGCTAAAAAACATTTAAGAGAATTCAGACTAGATTCAATAGAAGGAATCAAAGTTGGAGACGAATTAAAAGCAGACGTATTTGCAGTAGGAGAAAAAGTAGACGTTCAAGGAACATCTAAAGGAAAAGGTTTCCAAGGTGTAATTAAAAGACATGGACAATCAAGAGGACCAATGGGACATGGTTCAATGTATCATAGAAGACCAGGTTCAATGGGACCAAATACAACACCAGGTAGAGTATTTAAAGGTAAAAAATTACCAGGACACATGGGAAAAGTTACTGTAACAGTACAAAACTTAGATATTATTAGAGTAGACATGGACAAAAACGTATTATTAATAAAAGGTAGTGTACCAGGAGCTAAAGGAGCTATCTTAAAAATAAAATCAGCTGCAAGAGTTAGCAAGAAATAGAAAGGAGAGAAAACGAAATGCCAAAAGTAGACGTATATGATATGCAAGGTAAAAAAGTTAGCAGTGTAGAACTTAATGAAAATGTATTTGGAATAGAACCAAACGAATCAGTTGTACATAGCGTACTAGTAAATTACTTAGCAAATCAAAGACAAGGTACACAAAGTACTAAAACAAGAGCAGAAGTTAGCGGTGGCGGAAAAAAGCCATGGAGACAAAAAGGAACAGGTAGAGCAAGACAAGGAAGCATTCGTGCTCCACAATGGATTAAAGGTGGTATTGCATTAGGACCAAAACCTCGTTCATATAGTTATAAAGTAAATAAGAAAGAAAAACAACTTGCAATTAAATCATTGTTAAGTTCAAAAGTATTAGAAAAAGAATTAACAGTAGTAGATAAATTAGAATTACCAGAAACAAAAACAAAAGAAATGGTAAAAACATTATCTAATTTAAAAGTAGAAGGAAAAACATTAATAGTTTTAGCAGATAAAAACGAAAACGTATATTTATCAAGCAGAAACATTGAAGGAGTTAAAGCAATAACATTAAACATGATAAATGTTTATGACTTATTACACTATAACAAATTAGTTTTACCTCTAGATACTGTTAAAAAATTAGAGGAGGTGTACGCTTAAGCTATGAAACCAGAAGATATAATAATAGCACCAGTTATTACTGAAAAAAGTAACGCTGATATGCAAATGGGAAAATACACTTTCGAAGTAAATAGAAAAGCAACAAAAGTTGATATAGCAAATGCTGTAGAAAAACTTTTCAATGTAAAAGTATTAAAAGTAAATACAATGACAGTTAGAGGAAAAACAAAAAGAGTTAGATATGTAGAAGGAAAAACTCCAGATTGGAAAAAAGCTATTGTAACAATAGACACAAACCCAGGAGATGAAACATATTTAGGAAAAGGCGGAAAAGAAGTTAAATTATCTAAGAAATATAAAGATTCTATAGATGAATTTGCAGGAGCCTAAAAATAATTAATTTATCTGGAAAATACCAGGAAAATAAAGAATATCTGCAGACGGAGCAGGAAAAAGTCCGTAAAATTAATATTATAAGAGGAGAGAAAAATCATGGGAATGAAACATTTCAAAGCATATACATCATCAAGAAGAAACATGACTGTTTCTACATATGAAGAAGTAACAAAAAAATCTCCTGAAAAATCTTTATTAACAGTAAAGAAGAAAAATGCAGGAAGAAACTCATATGGAAGAATAACAGTTAGACATCAAGGTGGTGGAAACAGACAAAAATATAGAATAATAGATTTTAAACGTAGAAAAGATGATATGGAAGCAGTAGTTATAGGAATCGAATATGATCCAAACCGTAGTAGCAACATAGCATTAATTCAATATGAAGACGGAGAAAAAGCTTATATATTAGCTCCAGAAGGTTTAACAAACGGAGCAAAAGTAATGTCAGGAGAAAACGTAGACATTAGACCAGGAAACTGCTTACCAATAGCAAATATACCAGTAGGTACTTTAATTCACAACATAGAATTAAACCCTATGCAAGGTGGAAAATTAGTAAAAGCTGCAGGACAAAGTGCACAACTTATGGCTAAAGAAGGAAAATATGCACATGTAAGATTACCTTCAGGAGAAATGAGACTAGTTTTAGCAAATTGTAGAGCAACAATTGGAACAATCGGAAACAGCGACCATGAAAACGTAAAATTAGGAAAAGCAGGAAGAACTAGACACTTAGGAATTAGACCTACAGTAAGAGGTTCTGTAATGAACCCTAATGATCACCCTCATGGTGGTGGTGAAGGTAGAGCTCCAGTTGGACATTCAGGACCACTTACACCTTGGGGTAAACCAGCTCTAGGATACAAGACAAGAAACAAGAAAAATAGAACAAATAAGTTCATTGTTAAAAGGAGGAAATAAAAGACATGTCTAGATCAAGTAAGAAAAAACCTTTCGTTAGTGAATCTTTATTAAAGAAAATAGAAGCTATGAATGAAACAGGAAAAAAAGAAGTCCTAAAAACATGGTCAAGAGCTTCAACAATCTATCCACAAATGATTGGTCATACAATAGCTGTACATGATGGAAGAAAACATGTACCTGTATATATAACAGAAGAAATGATAGGTCATAAATTAGGTGAATTTGCTCCTACAAGAACATTTAAAGGTCATGCAGGAGAAAAAACAACAACAGTAAAACAATAATAGATGTATTCGGACATCGAAAATAAAAATAAGGAGGAAAATAACGTGGAAGAAACAGCAATAGTTGAAGCTAGAGCTTCCCTTAAATATGCAAGAATTTCAAGCAGAAAAGTTAAAATTGTTGCAGATTTAATAAGAGGAAAAAATGTAGACGAAGCTTTAGCAATAGTAAAATTTACACCAAAAGCTTCTTCAGTAATAATCGAAAAATTATTAAAATCAGCAATTGCAAATGCTGAAAATAATCATCATATGGATCATTCAAAACTATATGTTGCTGAAATATATGCAAACCAAGGTCCAACTCTAAAAAGAATTAGACCAGCTGCAAAAGGTTCAGCAGTAAGAATTAGAAAGAGAACAAGTCATATAACAATTGTTCTAAGAGAAGAATAGGAGGGAAAAAGCAAAATGGGACAAAAGGTACATCCAACAGGCGTTAGAGTAGGAATAATAAAAGATTGGAGTGCTAAATGGTATGCAAACGATAAGAATTTTGCAGATTACTTAGTTGAAGATCAAAAAATCCGTAAATTTTTAAAGAAAAAATTATATGCTGCTGGAATTTCTAAAATAGAAGTTGAAAGAACAGCAAAATTTGTTAGAGCCAATGTTTACACAGCAAAACCTGGAATAGTAATAGGAAAAGGTGGAGCTGGTGCAGAAAGCATAAAAGAAGAGCTTTCAAAAGAAATTGGTAAAGAAATAAATGTAAATATAATAGAAGTTAAAGATGTAGATACAAATGCACAATTAGTTGCAGAAAATATCGCAGGACAACTAGAAAGAAGAATTTCATTCAGAAGAGCAATGAAACAATGCATGCAAAAAGCTATGAAATCAGGTGCTTTAGGAATTAAAACTGCAGTATCTGGAAGATTAGGTGGAGCAGACATGGCAAGAACAGAATTTTATAAAGAGGGTACAATTCCTCTACAAACTTTAAGAGCTGATATTGATTATGGATTTGCAGAAGCAGATACAACATATGGAAAAATTGGTGTTAAAGTTTGGATTTATAAAGGTGAAGTTCTTCCAACTAAGAAAGTGGAAGGAGGAGAACAATAATGCCATTAATGCCAAAAAAATATAAGTATAGAAAAATGCAAAAAGGTAGAAATAGAGGAAAAGCAACAAGAGGAAACACTGTATCAGAAGGTGAATATGGTTTACAAGCTTTAGAGGCTGGATTAATTAGAGGAAATCAAATAGAAGCAGCCCGTGTTGCAATGACTCGTTATATAAAAAGAGGTGGAAAAGTTTGGATTAAGATATTTCCAGACAAACCAATATCACAAAAACCAATCGGTACTCGTATGGGTAAAGGAAAAGGAAATGTTGAATATTGGGTAGCTTCTGTAAAACCAGGTAGAGTAATGTTTGAAATGGCTGGAATTCCAGAAGAAACAGCTAGAGAAGCTTTACGTTTAGCTATGAACAAACTACCTATAAAAGCAAAATTCGTAAAAAGAGAAACTGTAAACGAGGTAGGTGATAGTGATGAAGATAAATAAAGTTAGAGAAATGTCTTCACCAGAGCTAGAAAAAGAATTAGGTGAACTAAAAACAGAATTATTCAAATTAAAATTTAGTTTAGCTACAAATGGATTAGATAAT
>CANQCG010000017.1 GCA_947589645.1 uncultured Clostridia bacterium | reverse complement strand
TATGATAATTTAATAAAAGATAAATATTTATATAATCGTTGTCATTTAATTGGTTGGCAACTTGCAGGAGAAAATGCTAATAAAAGTAATCTGATAACAGGGACAAGATATTTAAATACAGAAGGAATGTTACCATTTGAAAATAAAGTAGCTGAGTATATAAATAAAAATGAAAATAATCATGTTCTATATAGAGTAACACCGATTTTTGAGAATAATAATCTTCTAGCAAGTGGAGTTCAAATGGAAGCATGGTCAGTTGAAGATTCAGGCAAAGGTGTTCACTTTAATGTATATTGTTATAATGTTCAACCAGGAATAGTTATAGATTATGCTACTGGAGAAAGTCATATAGAAGAATAAATTAATAAAACTTGATAATTTACAATAAAATTATTGTAAATTTATGTAAAACGATATATAATTACTCTTAAGTTTAATTCTTAATACTATTAAATCATATAGTATATTTCCAATATCAAAAAAATTAAAAAAAGGAGTGATTACATATTGAATTTAGACTTAGTGAATGATTTATTTAATAATTTAAAGGAGAATAAATTTGTGCAAAATTTTATAAAAGAGTTATCAAATCATTTAGAAAATAATATCAAAAATAATTCAAACTGCGCAAGCGAAGAAATTCCAATAATAGAAGATATATTATCTAAAAACAATTTTACAACAGGAAATCAAAATACTATAAGATGGAACTTAGATGATGTTGTATTAACATATGCACAAAAAAATTCAGAAATATATTTTGTTAAAGATAAGCAAGATAATACTTATACTATATTAAAAGCAAAAGATGGAAAAATAGATGAAATGGAAATAAACAAAAAAGATATGCCAAGTGAAGTAAAAATAAATGATGTTTTAAAAATTAAAGATAATATTTTTGTAATTGATAACATTTCTACTAAAGAATTACAAGAAAATATAAAAGATATGGCAAAAGAAATACTTGATAAGCAAAATATAAATTTAGATAAACATAGAAAAGAAGGACATTTATATATGGTAACTGAGGAAATAGGAAACAATAGATTTCTATGGGATTTAACAGATGCACCCAAAACCGAATTTGAAGAAGTTGATATTCCAAAAGATTTACTAAGCAAAGCAACAGAAGGAATGGTACTAAAATACAATGATGGAAAATATGAATACTATTCAGATGATGGCTTTGAAAGAGCAGAGAAAATACATTCATCACAGTAAAATAGGTTGGTATATTTTAAAACCCACACCTCTAATATTTGCCTTCCAACCACTTGGAAAAGGAATGCTAGGAAAATTGCTAGCAATACCTTGAGCAAAAAGATAAGAAGGAGAATTATATAAAAGTTCACCAGTAACCAAATTAACACCATCAGGGTTAACCATAGGCATAATATAAATAGAAGTAGAATTATAAAGAGTTCGTGCATTAACATTATAAATATTTAAATCATTTTTATAACAATAGCAATAATCAGCTAAAAATTTCATCAAAACAGGGGAAGTAATCCATTCGCTTGCATGAATAGAAGCAGAATAAAATACTTGTTTAGGGCCAGTACCTATACGAACATAAGGAATAGAATTTCCAATAATGCTATATCCAGCAGAGCCAATCTCTAAAAAAGGATATAGTTTTTTTAATGTATCTAAATTAATCTGCAAAATACTGTAGCTATAGCTAATATTAGTAGGAACAATAAAGCCAAGTGCTCCATCAATATAAGGTTGCAAAGCATTCCAAGTTTTTGGCCCAACAATACCATCAACTTGTGTAAGACCAAAATTTCGTTGAAAATTAATAACCGCATTTTGTGTATTAGCGCCAAAAATGCCATCAATTTCTCCATTGTAGTACCCTAATTTTTGCAATAAATTTTGTAAAAATTCCACCATAGGTCCAGTAGACCCCAATCTTAAAGTTTTCATAACTCCATCCTTTCTGACATTTATTTAACAAGCGTAAAACTCATAAAACAATCAAAAACTTTTAAATTAGATTGCCTTTGTAAAAACAATAAATCACCTTCATGATAAAACAATCAAAAATTTTTAAAATAAGTTACCTTATTTATAATATGAAAAAGGAAAAATAATGTGACTATTTATTGATTTTAAGCACATATGTTGCTATAATTACTAAAGAATGGAAAAAAATTAAAAGTTTATTATAAGATTGGAAGTGAACACATGAAAAAATTACTATTTGCGGCACATTCTTTAGGAGTAGGAGGAATTGAAACAGCACTAATAACTTTATTAGAAGAATTAGTAAAACGAGGCTATGAAATTACCTTAGTGCTAGAAAAAAAAGAGGGAATATTTTTAGACACATTAAATTCAAAAATAAAAGTAACACAATACACGCCAAGCAATAACAAAATAGTGCTAATCAGAAAATTTATAAACATGTGTAAACAGCTAAAATTTAAAGCAAAATATAAAAATAAATTTGATTTCTCAGCAGCTTATGCAACTTATTCTTTAAGTAATGGCTTTGTCGCAAGAACTGCATCAGAAAACTCAGCATTGTGGGTACATCTAGACTATCTAACACGTAATGAAAACGACGAAGAAAAAACAAAAGCTTATTATAAAGAGTTAAAATGCGAAGAATTTAAAAAAATAATATTTGTTTCAAAAGAGGCAAGAGATAACTTCTTAAAATTATTTCCTAACTTAAGCCAAAAGGCAATATATTGCAACAATTTAATTGATGGCAAAAAAATATTACAAAAAGCCGAAGAAAAAATATCAGAGCAAGAGTACAATTTCCAAAATCAGAGTCAAGGAATTTCAGAGCCAAATCAAGAAATACTAAGCCAAACACAAGAAATACCAGAGCCAAGGCAAAATATAACCACTTTTTTAAATGTAGGAAGACATGATGAAAGGCAAAAAAAGCTTTCAAGATTAATAGAAGCAGCAGAAATGCTAAAAAAAGATAGCTTAAATTTTAGAATTTTATTTGTTGGAGATGGACAAGACTTTAAGTTATATAAACAAATGGTGGAGCAAAAAGATTTACAAGATGTAATAATATTTTTAGGCAAGAAGAAAAATCCATATCCATATTACAAAATAAGTGATTGTGTAGTTTTAACCTCTGATTATGAGGGGTACCCGGTAGTATTTTTGGAAAGTATGATATTAAAAAAGCCAATTATAACTACCAATGTATCAGACTATGAGCAGATTCAAGGAAAATATGGAATAGTAACAACTAAAAGCGTTCAAGATATATATAATGCCATGAAAGACTTTATACAAAATGGCTTTGAGATAAAAGAGCAATTTGATTATCAAAAATACAATCAAGAAATAATCGAAAATTTAGAAAAAATATTTTAACAGTCAAAATATATTAAGTTATAATAAAAAACTTAAGTTTTTAGAAAATAAAACTATAATTAGGTAAAATAAATAATTAAAATCTAGAAAATAAACTTACTCGTAAGCAAAAATAAAAAAGGAATGATAATAACGATGAAAAGAATAAGTGTAATAGTTCCAATATACAATGCAGAAAAATATTTATCAAGATGCTTAGACTCAATATTAATGCAATCAAATGCAGATGTAGAATTAATATTAATAAACGATGGCTCAACAGATAAGTCAGAAGAAATAATAAACACATATTTAGGAAGATATAAAAGTAGCATAAAATACATAAAAACAAAAAATTCAGGAGTTGCAAACGCAAGAAATTTAGGGCTAGATAAGGCAACAGGAGATTACATAATATTTGTAGATGCAGATGATTACATCGATAAAAATTTATTTAAAAATTTAAAGCAGTACATGGACAAAAATATAGACATTATAAAATACAAAGCAATACTAGAAACTGAAGAAGAGGAAAAAATAGGAGTACTAGAAGGACCTACATTTGATGTGGTAACTGGTGAAGAAGCATTTTCTAAATTATGTTTTGATGACGAAATGGTAGATGCATTATGGGTTTATGCATATAAAAGAGAATTATTCACAAAAAACAAATTAAAATTCATAAATAATGCGGACCATGAAGACTTTGGACTAATTCCTCTAATAATTTTAAAAGCAAACACATTCATTTCAACAGATATACAAGGTTATCATTATGTACAAAGTAAAAACAGTTTAATGCGAAGTACAAATTATGAAAAGAATGTAAAAAAGATATTTGATACTTTAATTCAATATGATAACATGATAGAAAAAATAAATACTTATAAGATAAGTAAAAAAGCAAAAGAAGACACAAAGATATTTTATACAAATTCTATATTATTAAGAGTAAATGACTTAAATAAAAAAGATAGAAAAAAATTCATTAAAGAAATACGAAAAAGGAAGATGACTAAAAACATCAAAATAAGAAATCCAAAACAATTGATAAAAAGAATAATTTTAAGAATAAATATACCACTTTATTTAAAAATGAGATAGAAAATCTATGTGAAACTAGCAATATTAAGAAATGATATGAGAATTATAAAATTAAATACATTATAAAAAGTAAATTTATTTAAGAATTGTGAAAGGAAATTTTATGATAAAAGTAAGTGTTATAGTTCCAGCTTACAATGTAGAAGATTATATTGAAAAATGTTTAGAAAGCCTAGTAAATCAAACATTAGAAGAAATAGAAATAATAGTTGTAAATGATGGATCCAAAGACTCTACCAAACAAAAAATTGATAAATTTCTAGAAAAACATCCTGAAAAAATAAAATATTTAGAAAAGTCTAATGGTGGACTTTCAGATGCAAGAAATTATGGAATTCCTTATGCTCAAGGCGAGTACATAGGTTTTGTTGATTCAGATGACTATGTAGAAACAAATATGTTTGAAGATATGTACAAAAAGGCAAAAGAAGAAAACAGCGATATGGTAGAATGTGATTTTATTTGGGAGTACCCAAAGGTTCAAAATCAAAATTGCTCAAAAACAGATACTAAAAACTCCAAAGAACTTAAAAGTGCTACATATCACTGCAAGCAAAAATTAGACATAGGAAAAATATACAATAATAAAAAAGAAGCTTTTATTTATGCAAGAGTTGTAGCTTGGAACAAAATTATAAAAAGGGAAACTTTGCAAAAATCAAATATTTGGTTTCCAAAAGGACTTAGATACGAAGACACAGAATTTTTCTATAAACTGCTCCCAAGCTTAAATAAGATAAGCTTCGTAAAAGTTCCTATGGTGCATTACATTCAAAGAAGCAATTCAATAGCAAATACTCAAAATGAAAGAGTAAAAGAGATATTTGATATATGGGAAAACATATTTAAATTTTACAAAGAAAATAATTTATTTGAAGAATATGAAAACGAAATAGAATACACTTATGCAAGATTTTTATTATGTAGCTCTCTACTTAGAATTGTAAAAGTAAAAGACAAAACCGTCAGAAAAGAGCTTGAAGAAAGAACTTGGAAAGAGCTTAATACCAAATTTCCAGCATGGCAACAAAATCCTATACTAAAACAAGAAAAGGGCTCAAAAAACACTTACATGAAATTAGTAAATAGCAATAACTTTAAAATATTTTGCAAGATGTTCGGAATTTTATAATGAGAGTTGGCAATGAATTTCAAAACTATTCAAAATTGTATAAAAATTTATAAGAGATATTTTAAAATTAAAAATGGGAGAAGTGCATATGGAGAAAAATAAAACAATAGACAAATTATTATGCCTTTTAATAATAATTTGCCCAATATTAGATATGTTAAGCTTCATATTTAGAAACACATTTGAAACTAACATATCGCCATCAACTTTCTTAAGACCAATCATATCAATAATCGTAATAATCTATATAGTTATAAAAGACAAAAATAGGTGGAAAATAATAGCCGTCGGTGGAGTATATGGAATATATGCATTAATACATATGTATTTGTACTATCAAATACGTACAGGCTGTTCATATGGAACGCTAATCCATGAAGCACAATACTTAGTAAATTACACATTTATGATACTAAACTTATTTTTATTTATGTATGTGTTTAAAGCAGACACTATTAAATCTTTACAAAACAGCATATTTATAGCAATAGCAATATATATTGTTTCTATATACATAGCAATATTTACAGGAACATCATCATTTACATACCCAATTGAGCAAATGGGCTCAAAAGGATGGTTCGAATCAGGAAACAGCCTAAGTGCAATTTTAGTATTATCAATGTTTATAATTTTACCATTAATAAAAAAAGCAGAAACAAACAAGCAAAAAATTATATATGTATCAGTAGTTGCTCTAGTAGGAATATTTTTGATGACTCAAATAGGAACTAGGGTAGGCTTGTTTGGTTTTGTTTTAACTTTAGGCTTATACATTTTTTTAGAAATAGTATTTAGCATAATCAAAAGCAAAAAAATAAATAAGAAAATAATATTTACTGGGCTAGGCATAATATTAGCCATTGGAATAGTTGTGAGCATACTAGGCTCAAATACATTTACTAGAAGAAAGCATATACAAGAAGAAAGCCAGCATAGTTTCGATGAAACTAAGCAAGAAGTAGCTCACTTAACAGGAGATGTGTTAACAATTTGTAAAGGAATTGTGGAAAACACAATAGAGGATGGTTACTTAAGTGAAGAGGAAGAAAAAACTTTTTTAGAATTATATGAAATAGCAAACAAATACAATTTAAAAAGCAATGATCAAAGATTGCATCAGATAATATATAATTTACTTTTAGTTAAAAACCAGCACAACATTGGTCTAATAATGTTTGGAAATGGCTACCTAAATAACTTTAGAGAATTAGTATTAGAGATGGAACTTATGTCATTTTTATTAAACTTTGGAATTTTAGGTTTTGCACTTTATATAGTACCGTTTTTAGCAATACTTATTTACTCATTTATCCAAATTATTAAAAATATAAAGCGCCTTGATGTTACTTGTGCAATGCTATTTTTAGGAAGCGGTTTTGCATACATACTTTCTCTTTTATCAGGATATGTATTTTTTAACTCATCATCTATGATGTTTGTAATTATCTTACATGTTTGCCTATTTAATAAAGTGCAAGAGATGAAAAAGGAAAATTCTTAAAATAACAAAAAATAGAACTCTGGAATATCACTCCAAAGTTCTATTTTTATTATGCTTTGTTTATTAATTTTTTGGCTTTGCTATTTATTAGAATAATTTTGCTAATGTCAATATTTTTAGTCTTTTATTTCTTTTGCAAGTTTATTAATAGCTTTTGTTTCTATTCTAGACACATAAGAACGCGAAATGCCAATCATTTGTGCTATTTCATTTTGCGTTTTTGGTTTATTACCATTAAGACCAAATCGGAGTTCTATTATCATTTTTTCTCTATCTTTTAATACAGACTTAATTTTCTCATAAAGCTTTTTTATTTTCATTTTTAAATCTATAATATCTTCTACGCCTCTAACATCTGCTTCTAGAACCTCCTCTAAAGTCACAACATTATCGTCTTTATCTTTTCCAATTGGCTCACTCAAAGCAACTTCTGCTCCAAGTTTTTTCGTCGCCCTTAAATGCATTAAAATTTCATTATCTATACATCTAGATACATATGTAGAAAGTCTAGATCCTTTGTCAACATCAAAGCTGTTTATACCTTTTATTAAACCAATTGTTCCAATTGAAATTAAGTCATCTTGGTCAACATTTGAATTTGAATATTTTTTGGCTACATGCGCAACTAATCTTAAGTTTCTCTCAATAAGAATATTTCTTGCTTCATCGTCTCCTTGCTTTAGCTTTTGTAAGCAAAGCTTTTCTTCTTCTGCACTTAGTGGCTCTGGAAATAAATTGCTTCCAGAAATGTATCCTATTGCAAATACAGCTGAACTTAAAAAACTCCAAAACCCAGCTATGCTTATAGATGATAGCATGTATGCACCTCCATTTTTTTCTCTAAACAAATTATATGTTTTATATCTTCAAAAGTGCATGACCATCAAAATGAGTTTTTATTTTTTATATGCATAAGGTTGTTCTTTTAGTAAACACTAAAACAGGAGGTAAAAATATGTTTATACCAGATTGCATCTACTATGAAAAAGGAGTAGAAAACTTTACTCTAGGAAAAGAATTATTTGAAAAATACAAGGATGTTCCAAAAGTGATAATCGAAAATCACAATAACATAGAAGAGATGAGAACTAAAGAAAACAAAGAATTTCCAAAAATGAAAAGAAATTTAATAATTGGAACTCGTAAAACACATAAATTCGTAGAAAATCACAAGGTATCAGATTATCTTGTGCCATACACATCTTCAGGTTGTACAGCAATGTGTTTATATTGCTATTTGGTTTGTAATTACAATAAATGCGCATATTTGAGGCTTTTTGTAAATAGAGAAGAAATGCTAGAAAAAATAATAAAAGTAGCCAACAAATCAGATAAAGAGCTGACTTTTGAAATTGGCAGTAATAGTGATTTAATTTTGGAAAATACCATAACAGGAAATTTAGATTGGACAATAAAAGAATTTGCCCCAAATAACAAAGGTTATCTTACATTTCCAACAAAATTCGACATGGTAGATTCAATTTGCAATTTAGAGCATAATGGAAGAATAATTCCTAGAATGAGTGTCAACCCAGAGAAAATAATAAATCAAGTGGAATTTGGAACATCAAGATTAAAAGAAAGAGTAATTGCAATTAATAAATTAAAAGATGCAGGCTATAATGTTGGAATTTTAATTGCTCCTGTAATATTTGTCGAAAATTGGCAAGAAGAATATGAAAATTTAATAAAATATTTAGATGAAAATTTGTCAGAGCAAGCTAAAAAGGATGTATTTTTTGAAGTAATCTTCATGACTTATAGTTATGTTCATAGAATGATTAATCAAGAGGCATTCCCAAATGCAATTAAACTTTATAATCAAGATCAAATGACAGGAAGAGGAAAGGGAAAATATATGTATCGAGAAGCATTGCGAAAAGAAGGAGAAACATTTTTTATAGAAAAGCTTGGAAAATATTTCCCAAATAATAAAATAATTTATATTGTATAAAAATTATTGTATGCATTTTTAAAAAGAAATATATATCTTTTGCAAAAACACCCCTTTTCTACAAGCTAGCATTTTATTTTTATGTAAAGTTATAATGCTAGCTTGTAGAAAAGGCCTATTTTTAAAAAAGATATATATAATTTTTTACGCCCAAAGATATTCAAAGATATTCAAAAAGAGTCAAAAAGATATTCAAATAAATCTTGCAAATAAGAAAAACTAAATATATAATAAAAAGGAAGAGAATAAATGGAGGAAATATGGGAACAAAAAAAGTACTAACATTAATTTTAGGAATAATTGTAATAATAGCTATAGCAGTAGCAGTTGTAATATTTATGGGTAGATTGTGGCAAAAAGAAACATTAGAAGATTTAAGAACAAATCTACTTTTAATTCAAGGGAAAGCAAGATCTTATACAGAGAATGTAAGTGTAGAAACAGCAAACTTGGACAAAGATAAGGAAGAAGAAAACAATAAAATAGAAGAAGTAAAAGGACAAAAATTAAAAGGGACAGCAGTTGAAAACTGCAGTGAAGAAATTCAAAATGCAGCTAAAGAAGCACATGTAGAAGATGTATCAGAATTTTATTATTTATCTCAAGAAGATTTAAACGAAATGGGAATAAACATCAATGTAGAAAAAGATACTTATTATTTAGTGAAATATGATTTCAAAGACACAGAAGTTGTATACACAAAAGGTTATAAATACAACAATCAAATATATTATAAACTTTCAGAAATTGAAAATATAGAATTTTAAAAATGCAATGTACCAGGAGATGGAGCAATGAAAGAAAAAGAGTTTGAAAGATTAACAAACTTAAAAGAGCATGAAAAACAGTTGCATGCTCAAGGATTTAAATATATATGTGGAATAGATGAAGCAGGAAGGGGACCACTAGCTGGTCCCGTTGTTGTTGCATCTGTAATTATGCCAGAAGACTCTATGATTGAGGGAGTCAATGACTCAAAAAAAGTTTCCGAGAAAAAAAGAGAAATACTTTATGAGCAAATAATAGAAGAAGCAATAAGCTATGGAGTCGCAATAATAGGGCAAGATGAAATAGATGAAATTAATATTTTAAACGCAACTAAAAAAGGTCTAACGACAAGTTTAAAACAGTTAAGTATAAAACCTGACCTAATCATAGTAGATGCATTAGAACATATTGACACTCTAGGAATACCTTATGAATCAATAATAAAAGGTGATGCCAAAGCTTATTCTATATCAGCAGCTTCAATAATTGCAAAAGTAACTAGAGACAGAATAATGCGAGAATGGGCCGATGTCTACCCACAATATGGTTTTGAAGTACATAAAGGTTATGGAACAGCCAAGCACATTTCGGCAATAAAAGAATATGGCTTATGCCCAATACATAGAAAGACCTTCACGACACATTTTATATAAAATAAACATGTAATTTATATAAAATAAATATGTAACAACGTATTTTGCATAAAATTCAAATACGATTTATATAAAATAAAAATTTGCACATTTTGAAATAATATAAAGGAGCTAGATATATGAACATATTAGAAATAATAGCCAAAAAAAGAGATGGCTTAGAATTAAGTGAAGAAGAAATAAAATTTTTTGTTCAAGGTTATACCAAAGGAGAGATAACAGACTATCAAGCATCAGCTTTAATAATGGCAATATACATAAAAGGAATGACCAAAAAAGAAACCACAAGTTTAAGTCTAGCCATGTCAGAATCAGGTGATATTTTAGATTTATCAAGATTTGGACAAAACGTTGTAGACAAACATAGTACAGGAGGAGTAGGAGACAAAGTTTCTATAATATTATTGCCAATAATAGCATCTTTAGGAATACCAGTAGCAAAAATGTCTGGAAGAGGATTAGGCCATACTGGAGGAACAATCGATAAATTAGAATCAATTCCAGGTTATAAAACAGATATATCAATAGAAGAATTCATTCAAAATGTAGAAACAATAGGAATAAGCTTAATTGGGCAAACAATGAATTTAGCTCCAGCAGACAAGAAAATATATGCTCTAAGAGATGCAATATCATGTGTAGATTCAATACCTTTAATAGCTTCAAGTATTATGAGCAAGAAAATAGCCAGTGGAGCAAACAAGTTGGTATTAGATGTTACAGTAGGACATGGAGCATTCATGAAAAATTTGAATGACGCTCAAAAACTAGCTGAAGAAATGATAGAAATTGGAAAACTAGCAAAATTAGAAACGGTCTGTGTGCTAACAAATATGAATGAGCCATTAGGTCATGCTGTTGGAAACACCATAGAAGTAATAGAAGCAATAAAATTTTTAAGAGGTGAAATGCCAAAAGATTTGCTAGATGTTGTGTTAGAGTTAGGAAGCCAAATGATTAGATTAGCAGGCAAAGGTGAAAACATAGAAGAAAATAAACAAAAAATGTTTGAAAACATAAAAAATGGAAAAGCTTATAATAAGTTATTAGAATTAGTAAAAAATCAAAATGGAGATATTTCATATATAGAAAATGTAGAAAAATTCGAAAAAGCCAAATACATAGTTCCTGTGTATGCGCAAAAAGAAGGATATATATATGAAATAAATGCTGAAAATATAGGTAAGTTAGCATGCAAATTGGGAGCAGGAAGAATAAAAAAAGAAGATAATATAGATAAAACAGTCGGAATCGAAATATGCAAAAAAGTTGCTGAATATGTTAAGACAGGAGAAGTATTAGCATACATTCATTTAAATAAAGAAGACGAAATTCAGTCTAGTGTAGATGAATTATTAAATATAATCAAAATATCAGAACAAAAGCCAGAAACTGAAAAAACAATTTTACAAACGATAAAGTAAAAATACATAAGTATTAACAAAAATAAAAGTAAAAAAATTATTTACCAACAATAAAGTAAAAAATATTTAAGAATAATAAACAAAAAGCTATTGTCAATTTTAATAAAATGTAATATAATCGCAACATAAATGTAACAAAAAAGTAAAAAACATCCCATTTGCAGAGAGGAAGATTTTTATGTTTAAATTTGGTTTAGGACAAGACATTGGAATTGATTTAGGAACTGCAACAGTTATAGCATATGTAAAAGGAAAAGGCATAGTTCTTAGAGAGCCATCAGTAGTTGCGGTAGACAATAACACAAAAGATGTTTTAGCAGTTGGTGGAGAAGCAAGAAGAATGCTTGGAAGAACACCTGGAAATATAGTAGCAACAAGACCTCTAAGAGAAGGCGTAATTTCTGATTATACAGTTACAGAAAGAATGTTAAAATATTTCATAACAAAAGTTGGAGGAAAAACTCTATTTGCACCCAGAGTAATGATTTGTATTCCTTCAATAGTAACAGAAGTTGAAAAAAAGGCTGTAATCGATGCGGCAACTAACGCAGGTGCAAGGAGAGTATATTTAATAGAAGAACCAATAGCTGCAGCAATAGGAGCAGGAATAGATATTTCAAAACCTTGTGGAAACATGGTAGTAGATATTGGAGGAGGAACAACTGATATAGCTGTAATATCTCTAGGAGGATCAGTAGTAAGTAGCTCTATAAAAGTTGCGGGAGATAAATTTGACGAAGCAATAGTAAAATATATAAAGAAAAAATACAATGTTGCAATAGGCGAAAGAACAGCAGAAGATTTAAAAATAAACATTGGATGTGTATATCCTAAAATACAAGATATGGAAATGGATGTTAGAGGAAGAGATTTAATAACAGGTCTTCCAAAAACAATTACTGTTCATTCAAGCGAGATGCTACAAGCATTAATTGAGCCAGCAATGCTAATAGTAGATGCTGTTCATAGTGTATTAGAACAAACGCCACCAGAACTTTCAGCAGACATAAGCGATAGAGGAATTTACATGACAGGCGGAGGATGTTTAGTTGATGGACTAGATAAATTATTACAAGAAAAAACCGGCATAAATGTTATGATAGCACAAGATACAGTTTCATGTGTGGCACTTGGAACAGGAAAAGCATTAGATAATCTAGATGTTTTAGAAGCAAAAAGCAGAAAATAAATTTAAAATATTAAATTAATAAACTAAAACTCTAAAACAAAATCTATTAAATTAAGCATAAAATAAAATTTTTTAAGAGAAAAATATATTTCAATCTCAAAAATAGGGCTTTTCTACAAGCTAGCATTATAATTTTACATAAAAATAAAATGCTAGCTTGTAGAAAAGCCCTGTTTTTAGAAAAGATATATATAAATTTGTTAAATCTCAGAGTAAAAAGCAAAAGAAAAAGGCCAGAGAGTGACCTTTTCCCAATAATCATTTAAAATTTTCAAAATTCAAAAAACTAATGTTATTTAAAGTTTCCAAAAATGAAATTTAAATTTCAAAAAATGATATTTAAAGTTTTAAAGAAGCATCCAATGCAAGTTTAATCATATTATTCAAACCACTTTGTCTTTCTTCTGGCGTTGCAACTTCAGAGATATACTTAGAATCAACAACACTCATCAAGCAACAAGCATTTTTATTTAGCAATTTTGCATTATAAAATAAAGCAAAAGCTTCCATTTCAGCAGCTACAGGGTTAAAACCTTCAGGAATTCTTTCAAAAAATTTATTAATATTAGTCATATAAACATCAAAACAATCTGTGCAAATAGTATTTCCCACAGTAACGGGAATATTATTCTCGTGAGCAGTAGCTAGAATTGTATCATTTAAATAATTGCTAGGATAAGCAATATGACAATCTTCATTATTTAAAGTTAAAGCATAATTACTTTCAGAAAACACACTGCTAGACAAAACAATGTCAAATAATTTCATTTCAGGTTTATAAGCACCACAAGAACCAATTCTTATAATATTTTCGACATCATAAATTCTGTACAATTCATAAGAATAAATTCCGATGCTAGGCATTCCCATGCCATGTGACATAACTGAAACTTTTTTTCCTTTATAATTACCAGTGTAAGCAAACATTCCTCTTACAGAATTTATTAAACGATAATCTTCTAAAAAATTTTCAGCAATATATTTAGCACGTAGAGGATCACCAGGCATAATTACAGTTTTAGCAAAATCTCCAACTCGTGCCTCATTATGAGGTGTAGACATAAAAACCAACTCCTTGTATAAAAGTAAAATAAAAAATCATAAGCATATTATAGCAATAAAAACAAAAAAATACTAGTAAAGAATAAAAAACTTTAATAAAATGTATTGAAAAATAAAAAAAGAGATGTTAATATATCTATAGTAGATTAAAAAAAAACCCCTTTTGGGTAATTAATTTTTTTTAATCTTTTTTTTGTTTTTAAAAATACAGTAATAGGAGGAAAAATAGATGAACACAAAATATATATTTATAACGGGAGGAGTAGTATCAGGACTAGGAAAGGGAATAACAGCAGCATCACTTGGAAGATTGCTAAAAAATAGAGGTTATAAAGTAACAATACAAAAATTTGATCCATACCTAAATATAGACCCAGGAACAATGAGCCCATATGAGCATGGAGAAGTATTTGTTACAGACGACGGAGCAGAAACAGACTTAGACTTAGGACATTACGAAAGATTCATAGACGAAAATTTGACAACCAACTCTAGTGTAACAATGGGAAAAATCTACTCTTCTGTTATTGAAAAAGAAAGAAGAGGCGATTATTTAGGAAAAACCGTACAAGTAATTCCTCATGTTACTAACGAAATAAAGGAAAAAATATATAGCTTTGAAAATACTGATACAGATATAGTTATAACAGAAGTAGGAGGAACAGTAGGAGACATAGAAGGACTATCAATAATTGAAGCAATAAGACAAGTTGGTTTAGAGAAAAATCCAGAAGATGTAGTATATATCCATGTAACATTATTACCATATATCTTTGGCTCAAACGAGATAAAATCAAAGCCAACTCAACACTCAGTAAAAGAATTACAAAGTTTAGGAATAAAACCAGACATATTAGTATGTAGAACCGAAAGCGACATTCCAGACAGTATTAGAGACAAATTAGCTCTATTTTGTAATGTACGAAAATCAAGTGTAATACAAAACAAGACAGCAGATAACTTATATGCTGTACCTTTAATGCTTGAAGAAGAAGGATTAGCAAGAGAGGTATGTAATTATTTAAAATTAGATAGATATATTCCAGACAATTCAAAATGGGAAGAATTAATAGAAAAAGTAAGAAAAATAGGAGACGAAAAAGTAAAAATTGCAATAGTGGGAAAATATGTAAGGCTAGAAGATTCATATTTATCTGTAATAGAAAGCATACGTCATGCAGGTTTTGAAAATAATGTAAAAGTGGAAATAAAATTAATAGATTCTGAAACAATAACTCCTGAAACAGTAAAAGAAAAATTGCAAGGAATTCAAGGAATTATTGCACCAGGAGGATTTGGAAATAGAGGAGTAGAAGGAAAAGTTGAAGCAATAAAATATGCAAGAGAAAATAAAATTCCATTCTTAGGAATATGTTTAGGAATGCAAATGGCAGTTGTAGAATTTTCAAGAAATGTTTTAGGTTTAAAAGATGCAAACTCAACTGAATTTGATAGCAATACCAAAAACCCAGTAATACATATAATGGAAGAGCAAAAAGGAATAGACAAAAAAGGCGGAACAATGAGACTTGGAAGTTATCCTTGTAAAATAAAAGAAGGCACACTAGCACACAAATTATATGGAGAAAATTTAATAAATGAAAGACACAGACACAGATTTGAATACAACAATAGCTACAAAGAAAAATTAGAATCTGCAGGGCTAATATGTTCAGGAATGTCACCTGATGGAAGACTAGTAGAAATAGTAGAATATAAAGATCATCCATTCTTCATAGCAGGGCAATTCCATCCAGAATTAAAATCAAGACCAAACAGACCATCACCTTTGTTTGTAGGATTAGTAAAAGCAGCAAAAGAAGTAAAAATGTAAAATAATAGTTAAGAGGCTAAAATCGTAAGGTTTTAGCCTTTTTGTGAAAATAAAATGAATTTTAGCACTCTACCATTGACAGTGCTAAAATAACGTGGTATAATTTTCTATGATTTAAGGAGGTAAAAACAATGAATTTTGAAAAATTTACGCAAAAATCATTAGAAGCAATACAAAATGCACAAAATTTAGCAATAGAAAAACATAACCCACAAGTAGAGCAAGAGCACATACTTATATCTTTGCTAAAACAAGAAAACAGTTTAATAAAAGAACTTATAAAAAAGATGGGAGTACCAAACCAATTTGAAGAAGAAGTAAAAAATAAAATAGAAAAGATGCCAATATTATCAGGAGGAGCACAAAGCACATATGTATCACAAGATGTGCAAATAGCATTAGAAAACTCAGAAAAAATAGCTCAAAGCATGAAAGACGAATATGTATCAGTAGAGCACATAATGCTATCATTATTTGAGACTCCAAACCAAAATTTAAAAGAATTATTTAAAAAATTTAGCATGACCAAAAACGACTTTTTAAAAGTATTATCAAATGTAAGAGGAAATTCAAGAGTAACCACAGACAACCCAGAAGAAACCTATGATGCACTAAAAAAATATGGGCAAGACCTAGTAGAACTTGCAAGAAAGCAAAAGCTAGACCCGGTGATAGGAAGAGACAGTGAAATACGAAATGTAATTAGAATACTATCAAGAAAAACAAAAAACAATCCATGTTTAATAGGTGAGCCAGGTGTAGGAAAAACAGCAATAGCAGAAGGATTAGCACTAAGAATAGTAAGAGGAGATGTACCAGAAGGTCTAAAAGACTGCACAATATTTTCACTAGATATGGGATCATTAGTAGCAGGAGCAAAATATAGAGGCGAATTTGAAGAAAGACTAAAAGCAGTACTTCAAGAAGTCAAAAAAAGCGAAGGAAAAATAATACTATTTATAGACGAAATTCACACAATAGTTGGAGCTGGAAAAACAGAAGGTGCAATGGATGCAGGAAACCTTTTAAAGCCAATGTTAGCTCGTGGAGAATTACATTGTATAGGAGCAACAACATTAAACGAATACAGACAATATATAGAAAAAGACCAAGCCCTAGAAAGACGTTTTCAACCAGTAATGGTAGATGAGCCAACAGTAGAAGACACAATATCAATACTAAGAGGAATAAAAGAAAAATACGAGGTATTCCATGGAGTAAAAATATCAGATAGCAGTATAATTGCAGCTGCGACGTTATCACATAGATATATATCAGATAGATTTTTACCAGATAAAGCAATAGACCTAATAGATGAAGCATGCAGTATGATAAAAACAGAAATGCAATCAATGCCAACAGAATTAGACGAAGTATCCAGAAAAATAATGCAATTAGAGATAGAAGAAACAGCCTTAAGCAAAGAAAAAGATGAAATATCAAAACAAAGATTGCAAGACTTGCAAAAAGAAAAAGCAGAACTAAAAACAAAATTTGAAAGCATGAAAGCAAAATGGGAAAACGAAAAAGAATCAATAGGAAAGGTGCAAAAATTGCGTGAGGAATTAGACAGGGTAAACTCTGAAATAGAAAAGGCAGAAAGAAACTATGAACTAAACAAAGCAGCAGAACTAAAATATGGCAAATTACCAGAACTAAAAGCAGAATTAAAAAAAGAAGAAGAACTATCAGAAAAGACGAAAGAAGAAGGCTTATTAAGAAACAAAGTAACCGAAGATGAAATAGCCAAAATAATATCAAGATGGACAGGAATACCAGTAACAAAATTAATGGAAGGCGAAAGAGAAAAAATACTTCACCTAAGTGAAATTTTGCATAAAAGAGTAATAGGTCAAGACGAAGCAGTAGAAAAAGTATCAGAAGCAATAATGCGTTCAAGAGCAGGAATAAGTGATCCACGTAAGCCAATAGGCTCATTTATGTTCTTAGGACCAACAGGTGTAGGAAAAACAGAGCTTGCTAAATCTTTAGCAGAAAGCCTATTTGATGATGAACACAATATAATAAGAATAGACATGTCTGAATACATGGAGAAATACTCAGTATCAAGACTAATAGGGGCACCTCCAGGATATGTAGGCTACGAGGAGGGAGGACAACTAACAGAAGCAGTAAGAAGAAAACCATACTCAGTAATTTTATTTGATGAAATCGAAAAAGCCCATCCAGATGTGTTTAATATTTTATTACAAGTATTAGACGATGGCAGAGTAACCGATTCACAAGGAAGAACAGTAGACTTTAAAAATACAATAATAATATTAACCTCAAACTTAGGCTCAGACTATATATTAGAAGGAATAAAAGAAAATGGAGAAATCTCAGAAGAAGCAATAGAAAAAGTAACAAAATTATTAAAGCAAAGCTTTAGACCAGAATTTTTAAACCGATTAGACGAGATTGTATTTTACAAACCATTAAGAAAAGAAGAAATCACAAAAATCTTAGAACTATTGATAAAAGACCTAGAAAAAAGACTAGATGATAAACACATAAAACTAGAATTAACACAAAAAGCAAAAGATTATTTAATCGAAAACGGTTATGATGAAGTTTATGGAGCAAGACCGCTTAAAAGATTTGTCCAAAAGAAATTAGAAACTTTAATTGCAAAAGAAATTTTGCAAGAAAAAATATTACCAAACACAAAAGTTACAATTGACTATTCCGACGCCGACAGCCCAAATGGCGAACTATATCTAAAATAAATATTGAATATTTAAAACCACTATCCGCCGACGCCCAAGCTTATATTTACCTAAAATAAATTTAAAACAACAAAAGTTATAATTGACAAATGTATTATAAAATGAGAGAATACAAAAGGTGAATTATAATGATAATATTTGGAGCAGATATAAGAATATATTTTTTACTATTTATGATATATTCATTTATTGGATGGAGCCTAGAAGTAATAGGCAAATTAATTGAAACAAGAAGATTTGTAAACAGAGGGTTCTTAATAGGACCCTACTGTCCAATATATGGATATGGAGGAATACTAATAACCTTCTTATTAAAAAAATACATAGACGATCCACTTACACTATTTTTTATGGCGATATTAGTCTGTGGCACACTAGAATATCTAACAAGTTACTTAATGGAAAAAATCTTTAAAGCAAGATGGTGGGACTATAGCAAAGCTAAATTTAATATAAATGGACGTATATGTTTAGAAACTCTAATACCATTTGGACTATTAGGTTTATTTATAATGTATATAGCAAATCCGTTTTTCTTAGAAAAATTAGGACAAATACCAGAAACATGGCTAAATGTACTATTTTGGACCATTTTAAGCATATTTATAATAGACAACATAGTGTCAACAGTAGTAATAAGTTATATAAAGAAAGTATTAAAATTTATAGGAAAAGAGCTAGACAACACAGAAGAACTAACAAAAAAAATAAAAGAAGTATTGCAAGGGAAGTCTGCTTTACATAGAAGATTATTAAGTGCATATCCAAAATTAGAAGCGGTTAAAATAAAAATCAAAGAGAAAAAAGAAGAAATAAAAGAACAAGTCGAAGAACAAAAAAGAGAGCTAGAGCGAAAAATTGAAAAGACAGCCCAAAAAGTAGAAGAACATAAAAACAAAATAATGAAAAATCACAAAAAAAACAATTAAAAATATTATTAAGTTAGAATTGCATAAGCCATTTGAACATACAAAGTAAAACTATTTAAAATTGCAAATAAAAAATATTGAAAAAACACACACATTATAATATAATATAAAATAAGAAGGTGAAAAAACGTATGGAAAAAGAAAAAATACATGAGTTAAACAATGATGAATTGTTAGAAGCAGAAGCAAAAGTAAGCCAAACATTAAAAAAAATAAATGCAGACTATAAAAACACGAAAGAAAAAGGAGGACAATAAAAAATGAGTGAAACTTTGCAAAAGATACAAGAGCAAATAGAGATAGACCAAGAAACATTAGGACTATTGCCAAGAAACAATCTAAAAAACATAACAAAATCATTAGAAAAAATAGAAGAAGTACGTAATCAATATGAAGAGCTTCATGACATAATAATTAAAGAAATAGAAAATAGATATAACAAATTAGATAAATTTAAGCAAAATCCTGAGATTCAAAATATAGAGCAAGAGATTCAAAAGATAGAAGAAAATGTTATAATAAACAATATGAAAACATCTTATGAAAAGATGGAATTAGACAGACTTGTTTACTCAATTAATGGATTTTACAAAAAGAACTTAGAAGTAGTAAACCAAGACATATATGAAGTACTAAAAAAATTTGAATCTGTAGGTATAGTGCTAACAGATAAAGACTTTAATTATAGTGAATATGCACATGAATACATGAAAGTATTTATCGAAGAAGCTAAAAAAGGAAATACATATTCAGATAGAATAAAAAGTACCTTCGAAAAATTATATGTAAAATGTTCAGAACTAATAACACATATAAGTTTAAACATACGATTTTTATACCATAAAAATGAGAAAGCTATAGATAAGCATTATGCAATTAAAAAGGAGCAAACCTTAAAAGAACTAGAAACAACAGCAGAACAAATTGCAGAAAAATGTGATGCTATGAAGGCAAGAGTTAAAAGCCTCAAAGAAAAAGATGAGAGAATAATATTAGATAAATTTTTAAGTGCAGATTTACTTATAAATGATTATAAAAAAGACAACATAGACGCAGAAATAAACAAAATGCAAACTTCAGAAAGTCGAAGTACAGAAGAATTTTACTCAAACATAAGAAAATTATCTAACAATTTAAAAGAATATCAAACCTATTCAGAATTTAAGTTTTTAGTAGATGACATAGTTTCAATGCACAAGAAAACCGACAAAAACAAAAAACCAAAATATGATGAAACAATAGAAGAAATAGCAAAAGCTGAAAAGAAACTATATCAATTAAATTCAAGTATAAACAAGAAAAATAAATTGTTACGCTTCATGAATAAAAATGCCAACAACGAGGCAGAGGTTTTAGAGAGAAACAACCAAATATTAGTCTTAAAAGATTTATATAGAAAACTTGATGATGATATGATAGATAGAGCAGTAAAAGAAAACATATCAGAAACATCAACCATATTGGACACATTA
This sequence comes from uncultured Clostridia bacterium, assembly GCA_947589645.1. Classification (GTDB taxonomy): domain Bacteria; phylum Bacillota; class Clostridia; order TANB77; family CAG-508; genus CAG-269. The sequence continues at coordinate 13,135 of CANQCG010000017.1, read as the reverse complement.
GTATTTGCAACATCATTCTATAATTTCATTGCAAGAAGAATAATAAAACAATTTCCGGATATAGTAGAAAGTGACATAAATGCGATGATTAACAGACTAAAAGATGCAATAAAAGAGCCAAATATGTCAGTTATAAATAATGTAAATATATCAGGGCTAAAAGATATGACTATAATAATAAAAGACAAATATAAATTACTAGGACTAAATGTCAACAAAGAAGATTTTGAAGCTCAAAATATAGATGGCTTAATTTCAACAGCAAAAACTTTAACCATATACAATAATATAAACAATTCAAAATTAACTTTAGACGAAATAAAATTTATGTGTAAAGCAAAAGAAATATTAAAAAAATGAGGATAAAATTTTGAAATATCAAATTGATAAAATAACAAGACAGATAAAAATAGAAAAAGCAATACGTAAAGTATTAACAATTTTAGTACTTGTATTGCTTTCTATATTATTGATAATCAATTTAATAATGTTAAAGCAAACTGCAAGTGATCCAGAAGGCCTACCATACATTTACAATATATCTTTTTTAAATATTATATCAGAAAGTATGATGCCTACAATAAATGTAAATGATTTAATAATAATAAAAAGGTGTAATCAAGATGAAATTAAAGTAGGAGATATAATAACTTATAAAAAAGATGATAATTCAACAGTAACACATAGAGTAGTTAAAATTGATGCCATTGCTGGAGAAAACATTTATACAACAAAAGGTGATAACAACAATGTACAAGATGAGGAATTAATAAGGCACAGTCAGTTGTATGGTAAATACTTATTTAAAGTAAAAGCTGTAGGAAAATTGGCATCAGAAATTCAAAAGAACAATGGACTTATTTCAATCGTAATAATTGTAATAATATTTATTATTTTAAAAAATAGCAATGACAAAAGAAGAGAAGAAAGAAAAAGAATAAGAGAAAAATACGATATAAAGAAAAAAAGAGATGAATACAATAAAAAATGAACTCCAATTTGGAGTTCATTTTGCATGTTTAGCCAAAACAACTGGCATTGATTTATAAATGATATCAAAACAAGAAAATTTATCAAGTTCATTATCATCTAAGCAATCTAGATAAATATCAAGTTCCTCTAAATTTTTACAAGCTGTTATAATAGCAGGGTGTAAATGAGTTTCAAAAGCTAGCTCTATTCCCAAAGCCAAAGCTGCACCAATAGAAGCATGTTGTCTACGTCTCATTAATTTGTAAGCTTCTCTAAATCTAGCTGTAAATGGGTTCTTATAAAAAGATGCAGGCTTAATATATTCTTTCTCAATTAAATCTGTCATAGATTCATATTTATCAGGGAAAGACTTAAATTTTTTATCAACTTCTGAAAAAGAATAAGGCAAATATACTTTTTGATCTTCGTCAGAAATAATCAAGCAATTATTTGAACTATTTGGAACAGATAAATTAGTTAAAAATTTATTTTTATTATATACTTCATTAGTTATTGATAATTTAGCATCTTTAGATGTTACCTTAAAACCATCAGCTGTTGAAAAACTTATATGGTCTTTTGTCTTGCAAAAACTTGTAATCGAAACATCATCCGAAATATCAACATCCAAATTAGTAGAAATTTTATATACACCATCTACTTTTGAAATAGAAATGTCTGAAGATTTACTCTTTAAAAATAAATTATCTTGAGCACTAGAAAAATATGAAGAATTTTTACCTAAAAAGAAAACATACTCCTCATCAGAAGCATATATTTCATATGTATCATCATTAGCACAAATTTCAAGTAAGCTTTTAGCTGTATTTAATGTAAATACAAAAGGATTTTTCGCACTAGTATTTGAAGCTTCTGTGGTAGGGTGCTTAGTTATTTTCGAAGAACTTCTTTTAGATGATGTCTTTTTAGTACCAGTTGAAGTTACTTCTCTTGCAAATTCAACATCAAATTCATCAGTATCTAGATTTTTCATTAGTTAATCAACCCTTTCAATATAAATAGATAATATTATCTTTATTATAAGTTATTAAGGAATAAAAATCAATAATTTGCAGTAAAGTAAAGAAAATGTAATAAGTATGTAACAAAAACGAAACAAAAATATAAACAAAAAGTAATAAAAAACAAATATAAAAAAATACCGGAAAAAATAGCAAAATTACCTAAAATTACATTTAAAAAAATGTAATAAAATGTTGAAAAAAAATATGTGTTATGATATAAGATATATAGGAGAGATATATAAAAATATAGAAATAAATTACATGGAGGAAAAAAGTGAAAAGAAGGGTAAATAAGAAAAAAGTTACCTTGGCAATTATAATACTAATATTAGCAATTTTAATGATAACAGCATTACCAGTATTTGCAAGATATATATATAACAATGTAAGAGATGCATATTTAAAATCAAGAAATTTTAACTTTTCAAGTAACTTGTTAACAACATCAGATAAGACATATAGTTATTCCAATTGGAGTGGAATAGAAGATTACGAAATAAATTTTAAATTATACAGCTATGAAAATGAATTATCATTGTTCAAGTATGATGGACAAGGTCTAGGGTACACACTTTCGTGTACCGTAGAAGATGCTAGTAAGGCAACTGCTCACATAGACTTTTTAGAAGGAGAAAGTACAAATGAAAGCTTTATTCCAAACAATACCAATATAAGAGAAGTAAAAATTTATTTAAGACCAACAGATGAGCTTAACCCAGGAGACATAGTAACGCTAAGTGTTACAGCAAAAACTACAGTACCGTATAAGAAAACTATATCAGCAAAATTTAGAATACAAATATCAGAAAAACTGATAAGTGCCAAAATAGAGGACAAACCCTCTAGAATTTATGCAACTTTAAGATTAATCAATGCAGAAAATAAAGATAAAAACATAACATTAACCTTTGATCCAAACAAAGTAATGATTGATACATCAGATGAGAGTTATATAAATAGAGTAGATCAAAAAACAACCAAAATATCTGGTGTTGATTATGTAAATAGTGTAACCATTAAATTAGGTGCAGAGCAATCAAAAGATATAAAATTCTATAAAAGAGATATAAGTGCAGATTATACTTACCCAGGTGGAAGTACTCAAAATATGATAATAGATGTAAAAGAATGATAAAGTATAAATAAAAACAAAAATAAGCAAAATAATTATAAATTAAATGGGAGGAAAATATAAATGAAACTTAAAAAAACAAATATAATAATTGTACTATTAGTGGTTATTACTATAATTTCATTAGTAGTAATATTTGTAGTAGGAGAAAACAAGAAAAAAGAAGATGAAAATATTGCAGGAAACAGTGAATTCGAAACTATGCAAGTAAAAGACCTTGAAATGAAATATGATGAAGAAAAAGAAGAAACTCTTTTAACATATAAAATAAAAAATATTTCTGACAAAGAAATAGCAGGGCAAACTATAAATGTAATGGGACTAGATGAAAATGGATCAGCTGCAGTAGCTAGTCAAATATATATAGATGTTTTAGAAGCTGGTGGCGAATATAATGGAAAAATAACAATAATAGGAAATGTAACAGACTTAGTAAAAAAACTGGAATTACAAAAACCACAAGTAGCTGAACCACAACCAGAAGAATAAATAATAATAAAAATAAAAAAACGAGGGAGAAAACAATGAAAAAATTTGTAAAAACATTAGTAAAAATATTACAAGGGATAATATTAATAGCATATGCAATTGTAGCAATAGCTGTAACAGTTTTATTGCTATCATATAATGAGCACTTTTGCAGTGAAATAGGAGGGTATACCTTTATAATAATAGGAGATGAAGAATTAGAGCCAGATTTTAATAAGGGAGATTTGGTTTTAATAAAAGAAACAAGAGCAAAAGATATAAATGCAGGAGATAACATATTTTTATACAAAAAAATAACTACATCACAATATGAAATAAGATATGCAGAAGTACTACAAAAAAACGATGAACTAGGAGAACGTAGCACACAATACATATTAGAAGGAAATACTATTATAGACCATGAAGATGTTATAGGTTCAACAGAAAAAATGAAGGTAATACCACATTTAGGAACATTATTACAAGTATTAGAGTCAAAATATGGCTACTTATTCCTAATAGTAGTAGTAACTTTTATAACATTACTATACGAAATATATGAGTTAGTAATGGAAATAAAATACGGAGATGAAGAAAGAGAGATAGCAGAGACAAAAGAAAATAAAAAGGAAAAGGTAAAAAGATGAAAAAAGTATTACAAATATTAACATTAGTAATGATAATATTAACAATAGTTAAAATAAGTGATACCTATGCAAAATATTATACAGTAGCGCACGGAACAACAAATCAAGAATTAGCAAAATGGACAATAAATGTACAAGATGTAGATATATACAAAAAGGGTGGAGAATCAGTGCAATTTATAGTGGATAAAATTGACAACTTCACAAACCCTTATGCTGATTCAGATAAAATATCACCTGGAAGTACAGGTTACATAGATATAATAGTTAACCCAAAAGGAACAGAAGTAGCAATAAGGTATGATATAGAGATAGACAAAACAAAATTAGTAGGTCTTACATTAAAAACAAATGTCGAAGTAAAAAATAGAGACAACGAAATAATAAAAACAGATGAAGATAAATATACAGGAATAATAACTCTACAAGACATTAGAGATGGAAATTATGACCAGCTAAGATGTTATTTTACGTGGGAAAATGATGACCAAAATAATGATGCAGACACAAAATTAGTAGAAGAATATGGAATGAAGCAATACTTACCAATAAGAATCACATTTACCCAATATTTAGGAGAGAAAATAATATAGTTATATTCGAAAGGAATATAAATCAAATGAAAATTTTATCTAAAATATCAAAAGCACTATTGAACATTATATTAGTAATATTATTATTAATAATGATAATATTAGTTTATAATATTATACAAATAAATTGTCTAAATAAAGATTATATGAATATTTTTGGCTATTCGCTTTTTCAAGTAAAAACTGGTAGTATGTCAGGCACAATAGAAAAAGGAGACATAATAATAGTAAAAATAACAAAAGATGTAAAAAACAATGATATAGTAACATATCAAAGCGAAGGATCAATTATAACACACAGAATAATAAGCATGAATGAGGCTGAGATAATAACAAAAGGTGATAGCAATAATTCACAAGACGACCCAATTACAAAAGAGCAAATAGTAGGAAAAGTAGTATATACCTTTAAGAATGTAGAAATATGGAAAAAGGTACTTATGACTCCAGGGGTATATCTCCTTATAATAGCAACAATGATATTATTGGGAATATCTATTTCGGTACAAGACAATAAAAAAGAAAACCAAAACATTGAGCAAAAAGAAGAAACTTCAGAATTTAAAAAGAAGGAGTAAGGAAGCTATAATAAAATGAAGGAAAACGAGAAAAATGACCAAAAAGAAAATGTAAAAGTTATACATGTAAATATTGTAGCTGTATTAATAGTACTAATTCTAATAATTGTTGGTATAAATATGACAATGGCAAGGTTTAGGTCAAAATCAGACACAGAAACAAATGCACAAATAGCATTTTATTTGGTAAATGACCAATATCAAGAAGGGCACTTGTTTTTAAAAGATTTATATCCGCGAGAAGAAAGCTTCGATTATACATTTACTGTTTCAAACTACGATGAAGAAAGAGTATCAGAAACCTCATTAGAATATAGTATAGAGCTAGAAATAACTACTAATTTGCCCCTACAATTTGAAATATTTAAAAACGACAAAAAAGTAGAAGGAAAAGATAATATAGATGATACCGTACATCTTGACAATCAATTACAATCTTATGTTAGAACAATACTCATAAAAAACAATGAATTGCAATTTAGTAAAGAAACTACAGATACTTTTAAGGTGGCAGTAACATTCCCTATAAAATATAATGAACACGAAGAATTTCAAGGGTTAATAGATAATGTAAACATTAAATTAGAATCAAGACAAAAAATAGAAGAATAAAAGTAAATTAGGAGGGAAAAAATGACGAAGAATTTATTTACACAATATGTAGATATATGTAAAAAAGACATATATGATTACTTAAAACTGATATTTAAACAAGAATACAATCAAGAAATAGCAGAAAAATATGTCGAAAGTTACATAGATGCTAGGTATTACAATTTATCTTACAAAGAAAATAGTAGAGTATTTTATTTAAGAATTAAAGAAGCTTTACTAAAGAAAATGGAAGAGTTACTAAAAGAAAACGAAGAGCAAAAGCGTCAAACAGAAGATTATGTAACTTACAGAAAAAACGAAGCACTAATAAAAAATATATTTCTAACTTTTGACTACATATATTTTTTCGACAAAGTAAGAGATGTACAAAACATGAAAAGAATTGAGACAATAGAAGAAGTAGTAGACAAGCTATATGAAAAAAGAGCTAAAGAGTTCCAAATAAAAGAAAGAGTAAACACTAAAGCACAATTCAAACAATTGCTAAAAGAAAACATGTTCAAAACTGAAAAGTTTACAGATAAATATTTTGCAGATGATACTTTTAAACTAGAAATAAAAAGGCAAAGCGAAAAAAATAATATATATAATGTCGACATAATATCAAATATAGAAATGCCAATGATATACAGCACCCGAGCTATTCGCGAAGCATTTAATACAGAAGCAATCTCAGAAGAAAAACTATTACCAGAATTTAGTTTGTTAAGTTTACTAGTATTAAGAGACATAATTGATGCAAACTTTAAAGATCAATATATTGTAAAATTTCCTGGAACGTTAATAAGTAAAAAGAAAAAAATAAAATCTGTACTAGAACTTATAAAAGACCCAGCATTACAAGACAAAATAAACCTAAAAGTTACTTACCAAGAATATAAGAAAAATAAATCAGAAATTTTTGAACTAATGAGAGAAGGATACAAGTTTGCGATAGAATTAGATGAAACTTTTGAAGACGAAAGCGAAATAGAAAAACTGCAGATGTTTGCATACATTATAGTTTCAGATGAAACGCCTTGTAAAAAGCAAATAGAGAAAAACTACAAAAAAATGGATAAAATATTATATGAATAGTAGGAGATAAAATATGAATACATTTACTAGATTTTTATATGAGTTTCTTTCACAATTTTTTTTAGGAATAAAGCAAATATTTATAGGAATATTTGAAGGAATAAAAACCATATTTGATATACATACTTATATGGCTATAATTGATTACTATAAACCAGACTTTAATGGACCAGAATGGATATATGTAGGAATAGCAATATTGATGTTAGCCATAGTAGTAGCTATAATAGCTGCAATATTAATACTTTTAATAAGAAAATATTTAAGATTTAGAAAAAGAGTATTAAATGAAGAAGAATTATTAAAACAAGTAAATAAGCTAAACAACGAAGTAAACGATTTAGTCAAAGAAAAAGAAGAAATATTAGCAATGAAAGTTTCTCAATTAGGACTTAATATGCCAGATGATGAACCTGAAGTTGAAGAAGAAGTCGCAGAACAGCAAGATGAGGATGATGATTACTTAGAAGGCTACAGATTCTCTAAATTAACAAAAGTAGACAGACAATACAAAAACTACAAACAAAAAGATTACAAGAACAACTTTACTTTGGTACAATTATGTGAAAACTTTAGAAATTTTGCTGCTTATAAATTAAAATTGTATTATAGCCCAGAAATGATAAGAAACTTTATATCAGGAATAGCCTCAACCAAACTAGTAATCTTGCAAGGTATATCTGGTACTGGTAAAACATCTCTTGCATATGCGTGGGGAAAATTCGTAAAACATGATTCATGTGTAGCATCTGTTCAACCATCTTGGAGAGACAGAACTGACATATTTGGTTATTTAAACGAATTCACAAAACGATTTAACGAAACAGACTTCTTAAGATACTTATATGTAGCAGGATTTACAGATGAGGTATACACAGTAATACTAGACGAAATGAACTTAGCACGTGTAGAATATTATTTTGCTGAATTATTATCTATTCTAGAAATGCAAAACCCAGATGAATGGTTAGTAGAAGTTGTATCAAGCTCATGGGATACAGACCCAAAAAGATTAATTGACGGAAAATTAAAAGTTCCAGAAAATGTATGGTATATAGGAACAATTAACAATGATGATTCTACATTTAAGGTAACAGATAAAGTATATGATAGAGCAATGCCAATAGATATAAACGAAAAAGGAAAATATTTCGAAGCAGAGCCAGCAGAGCCAATGGATATAAACTATTCATATTTAAATGGGTTATTTATGCAAGCTATAAAAGATAATCCAGTTAGTCAAGAAATACTAGATAAAGTTCAAGAAATGGATGACTATGTAATTGAACATTTTAGAGTAGCTTTTGGTAACCGTATTATGAAACACTTAGAGAGTTTTGTTCCAGTATATATGGCATGTGGCGGTGAAGAAATAGATGCAGTAGATTATTTCTTAGCAAGAAAAGTATTAAGAAAATTTGAAAGTTTAAATATATCTCTAATTAGAGATGAAATTGATGATTTTATCAAATTCTTAGATAAAACATTTGGAAAAGGCAAAATGAAAGAATGTATAGCAAGTATGACAGTATTGAAAAAGTCTTAAAATAAGGTGGGTGAAAAATAGTGAGTTTAAATCAACTAGCTTTATATAAAAAATCAAATCCAGATATTAATGATGCATTTATGAATAATATGCATTCAAAATTAAATGTACATATAGATATAAAAAGAAACGAAACAAATACTGAGGAGTGGATAGAACAAATATTATCTGCAGGGCCACATATTTTAAAAGCCTTGCAATCTCCTACTAAACAAATAATTACAGAAGAAGAAGTAGTAAAAATCGAATTAGTAAAAAAAGTAACAGTAGAAACAATAAAACATTTAGCTAAAAACACCAATTTAATTACAGATATTGATGAAGAAACAGGAGATGTAAGACCTAAAAAATTGCTAAATACACATAAAGAAGAAGACTATTTTACTTATGAAAACAAGTTTATGTATACATTAGTTACAATGATACAAGACTTTGTAGATTTCAAAAAGAAAAAAGTATTTGTCGATGAACCAGAAAAAAATCTTAGAAAAATTTCTTATGAGGGAAAAACAAAAATAGATCAAGAAAGAGTTTGTATAAAGTCAGAAATATCAGTAGACAAATCAGAAGATGTTGAGATAGAAGAAGAAAGAGTAAAAAATATTAAAGAGCAACTAGCTCAAATAGATATGTATTTAAGACAGTTTAAGGGAACGGAATTATATAAGACAATTGACAAAAAGAAGGATAAAGGAGCTAAAATTTCTCCTCCACTTAAAATGACAAACCCACTACTAAAAAATGTTCACTATCAGTATGCAGTAAAACTTTGGAATTATTTGTATGAAAACTTTTCTAAAGAATTAAAAAGACCATACAAAGAAAAGAAAGATTATGAAGACAAAACTATATTAACAACTTTATATGATGAAACATTTTTACTTGATTATTTAAGCTTTGACTTAATAAAATTAAGAGAAAGAAACGAAGACATATCACAAATAGATACCAAACGTTACATAAAAAAGATTACTGAAAACCTAATTATTAAAATACTAGAATTAAACCAAGGTATGACAGAAGCACAATTACGAGAAATGTTAGCAGAAAACTATATAAAAGTTAGAAATAAGTACAATGCTAATATTGAGCAAATTGAAAAGATATATAGTAAAAATATAAAACAATTCATGGTTAATATGTCAAAATAAATCTAAGAAAAGGAGGAGTCGGGTTTTTACCCGATTGGACTAATGAGAAAAATACGAAGATTATTAAGAAACAGTGTAATAGGTAAAGTCATAAAATTTATTTGGAAAACTATAAAATTAATTGTAGAAATAATAGTGTTAGCATTAGCAATAACTATTATAGTACAAAGAGTAACAAATAATAAATCTGGTTTTTTAGGGTATAGAATATTTAATGTAGCAACTGGAAGTATGGAGCCTCAATATAATATAGGGGACATTATTATTTCAAAACAAACTCCTCCAAGTAAAATAAAAGTAGGCGACAGTATAGTTTATTTAGGAAAAGTTGGGGACTATAAAAATAAAATTATTACCCATGCTGTAATACAAATAGAGCAAGATGAAGATGGAAAATATATATTCCATACAAAAGGTATTGCTACCGAATTAGAAGATCCAATAGTACATGAAGACCAAGTATATGGAGTTGTAGTTGAGAGCAATAAAGTTCTTACGTTTGTTTGCGGTATTATAGCAAGTCCATATGGATTATATTTTATAATAATTGTACCTATTTTAATTTATGCATTTTCACAATTTATGAAAATACAAGAAAAAAGTGTAAAATATGAAAAAGAAGAAGAAAATAAAAAAGCAAATAATGAACTAGAATCTCATGAACAATCTAAAACGAATGAAGATTCTAATGAAGATGAAGAAAATATAAATAATAATACCTAGGAAAAAGAGGAAAAAATGAACCAATTAAGGAGATTAAGAAAAAACCAAGAAAAAAATAAGCGAAAAGCAAATAAGGTAAAAAGCTTAATTTTAAAAATATGCTTATTATTGTTTAATTTTATATTTGCTACATTTGCGTGGTTTGTATCTAGCATCATACTTGAAACAAATGTGGATGTAAATATTGCTGCTTGGGAAGTAGATTTTAAAAACAACCAAGAATCTTTAGCAAATACTTTACAATTCAATGTTGAAAATTTTTATCCTGGAATGGATGAACAAACAAAAGAAATAGAAATTATTAATTTAGGAGAGAAAAAAGCAAATATTACATACACCGTTGAAAAACTACAACTTTTAGGTAAAGAGTACTTTGTAAGGGATTTGTTAGCAGATGAGCCTCAAGGCGAAGATTTGCCAGCAGATGAGCCTCAAGGCGGCGAAGATATACCAATAGATGAACCACTTGAAAAAGAGCCTATACCAACAGATCCAGAATACACATTGTATCAAAGTAAAACTACTGAAGACAATGTCACAGTTGTAAGGCTATTTAATAACGAAGAAAAATACCCATTTGAAATATTATTAACATATACTGAAGTAATATATTCTGAGGAAGATGTAGAAAAAGCAAAAGAAGAAGGAAATGTTTTAAGTAATGTAGGCAATTTTGAAATTAAACTAATATGGGGATATACAATAACAGAAAATGATGTAGAAGATGAAGCTAGGAATGAATTAGATACTTTATGGGGATATAAAATAGCAAATTATTACAATTCACTAGAAGAAGGAGATGTAACACAAGCTCTAGAAATGTCATTAAAAGTAAATGCAAGACAGATAATAGAATAATTATTAGAAAGGTAATATAAATCTATTATTTCCATATACAAATATGAAAGACTAATGAAAAAAGAGATTATAGGTGATAAAATTGAATGTATTTAGAGTATTAAGGAAAAGGAAAATTAAATTAAGTTTTGTAATATTATTTCTACTTATTTTTATAGCAAATACTTATGCATGGTTTTCATTTGCTAAAACTAGTAGGATGAAAGGTTTAATTGCAGAAGTACGTACATGGTCAGTAGATTATGAAATTAATGATGAACATGTAGAAGATGAGGTATTATTAGAAGTAGAAGATTTTTACCCAGGTATGCAACCAGTAGAAAAAAAGATAAATATTTATAATACAAAAGAAGACAGTTCACAGCTAAAATTTGAGATTACACAAATAATTTTGTATGGACAAGAAATATTTAATTGCGATACAGTAGGAGAAGAAAAAACTGATGAAGAAACCCAAATTACAACATGTAATTTATTTGAAAACGAAGAAGCAACAATATTTGATGAAAATAATGAAAATTATAGTTTTTCACTAAGATATCCAACTCCATTTTTAATTAATTATGAATATGATAAGCCCGTTATAGAAGGCAGTAGAAATGATATAAGCGGAAAAGCGGTCTTTACAATGAATTTTATATGGGATAATGATGAAAAAAATAATGTAGAAGACACTAAGTTAGGAAATTTAGTATATGATTATTATATGCAAGATAATGAAACTGTAGAAGCGCCTTTAAAAATCAAAGTAAAAATAACAGCTGAAAGATTAGCAGAATAGAAAAAATAAAAAAGTATTAAATTAATTTTAAAATGAACCCCACATGTTTTATGTGTAACATGTAGGGTTCATATTTTTGCTTAGCAATTTGACTTTGCCCTAAAATAAATTTAAGATTTTTATGCTAAAGAATTAAGGGGTAATGTCCTCAGGTGTTAATTGTGTAAACTTAATAGTGTAATTTAAAAATATATTGTCAAAAGTACGAATAAAATCGGTATCCTCAATGTCATCTAATGTTGTCGAATCTCCATCTAACCATTCATAATTTAATCTAATAAGTTGTTTAGTTGTTGTATTATCTGGAACTATAACATTAGTTATAGGTTCATCATTATACTCAAATTCTTCATCATCTATTGAAAAAGTCATTAGTTTAAAATCGTCTAAATATGTATCTTTGCCTTGCACATAAGTAAGTTCGTATTTAAAAGGAACAGTAACGTCTAAATAATCTATTTCAATATCAACATAACCTTTTGCGGTAGGTGCTAATTTATTTGTTTCAATTAAGTCTTGCTCACTTTTAAAAATAGGAGATAATACACCAGAAAAATTAGAATTTTCTAAAACATCATGTTCATTTATTCGTAATAACCATCTACCCATTTCTATGTGTGATGCAGTATCTAATGATGTAACATATCTAGCAAATGTGCTTCTAATTAAAAGTATTGCTAAAAATAGGCAAATAATTGCACAATAATAAATAAATACCTTTTTATTAAACTTCATAAATAAAGACCTCCATAAGTAAAAAATCACTAAATATGCTGTCTAATAATAATTTTAGCATAGACACATGGGCAAGTCAATAAATGTAGAAATATGTAATAATATTGTAATCAAGATGTAACGGAATTGTCATTGTAAAAACTAAAAAAGATGCTATAACCTGACTTTGACAGTAAAAAAATGGTAAAAAGCCTTGTACATTGACTATATCAGTATGTACAAGGCTTTAAG
>CANQCG010000016.1 GCA_947589645.1 uncultured Clostridia bacterium | reverse complement strand
ATCTCCTTATGAATTTTATCAATATTGGAGAAACATCGGAGACAACGATGTAAGAAATGTATTATGCTTATTAACCCGTCTTCCTATGGAGGAAATTGATAGATTGTCTTCTTTAAAAGATGAACAAATCAATGAAGCAAAAAGAGTTGCAGCATTTGAAATAACAAAGCTAGTTCACAGCGAAGAAGAAGCAATTAAAGCAGAATCAGCTGCTAATGCATTATTCAATGGTCAAGGTAATCTAGAAAGCATGCCATCTACAAAATTAGAAAATATTAATATATCTATAATTGATGCTATCGTTCTAGCTGGAATTGCACCATCAAAAGGTCAAGCAAGAACTCTAGTTGCACAAGGTGGAATTACATTAAATGATAACAAAATATCAGATACATCTTATATGCTAACTGACAGCAATTTTGCTGATGGTTACGCTATCTTAAAAAAAGGTAAAAAAGTTTTCCATAAATTAGAAAAATAAGTCTTCATTCTATATTCAAAAAACCGCAGCAAATGCGGTTTTTTTGTGTCTTAAGTGATTAACGCGAATCTGTGTGTTTAATTATTTCGTTCTTTTAACAATCTCGATAATATCATTTATATATTTTCCAATTACTGGAATATTTAATCTTACTATTTTTTGTAGGAAATATATAATAACTGCAGTTATTATGGTAAACCCTATGCCGTGTACCAATTCCCCTTGATATACCTGCAAGTAGATTTCTTTTTATAATTTCCTTTTTACTTCCTAAAATATAAGTTAATTCATGAATATTGCTATTTTGCAATATCTTTATTAAATTATCTATGCTTCTTTGCAAAATATTTACCTTTCTATCTTGCGACTGCCTTCTAAACATAAAAAATCCACCTTTTATTTAGGGTGGATTTTTTTGGCTTTTTTATTCATAAATAATTAATTGCTTTCACTTTAAAGTTATTCACCAATTATCACATTATTGTTAATATTTGAGATAGACTCTTGTGAATTTTCAACACTGATTGATGCACCCTCACCTTTTTCATTAGCTTCGTCTTTATTTTGTTCATCAGCTTCTTCTTTCTTTTGTTCATCAACTATTTTTTCTAAAGACTCGATTAGATTTTGTAATTCTTGCAAATCACTTCCAACCATTTCCCAATTATTACTTCTAGTTGATTCCTCAAGATTTTTATTTGCTTGAATTATTAACTGAATCATCTCTTCAATATCATCTGTTCTGTTAACCTCAATATTTAATGCATTTTGAGATAGTAAGCTTGCTAGAGCTAATTGTAAATTATCTCCTATTGCCATCTTGGTTCCAGATGCAACTATAACCTTCTTTAAGCTTGGAACATTTGACTCGTTTAGTATTGTTTGATATATTGGCTCAATATATAGCAAAGTATTATTTATAGGAACAATAATAATTTTTTTACTTACCTTTGCTCCGGTTACATTTAACTCATCAATTTCTTTAGATATGACTTCATCATGCTCTATTTGATTATCTAATTGTGTAGGACCTAAAATATTGCTATCTGATGAAAATTTATATACTGTAAGCTTTTGCTCACATTTGTTACTAGTTCCAACAAGATATGCAATTATATTAGACTTGCTGTCTTTTGTATACATTTGAACTAGCCCAAATTCTCCTTGGTCGTTATTTTCGTTCTTCATCATTGTATAATAAGATTCAATAGCAGAACCAACTACTTTATTTGTTTGGGTAGTATTATATGTAGCAAATTGCCAAATGTCATTTCCTCTATATAAAACTTCTGGCTTTACATTATGATAAACCTGAAGTATTTCAGCTTGTACATTATATAAAAATTCTTTATAAACAAATTTGCTAGATATATCTTCTGGAATTTCTGAATTTATATCTTCAAATAAACTTGGATACAATTTTCTATAAGCCATGGCGATTGGATCATATTTATCTGTAATATAGAATCTCATAGTTCCATCGTAAGCATTTATTATTACTTTTACAGAATTTCTTATGTAATTAATTCTTCTAGTTTGGCCTTCATATTCAATTTTAGTATATGTAGAATAAGGATATTGGTCTGATGTTGTGTAAGCATCTAATACCCAATAAATGTGACCATCATCACCTATTACAGTATATGGCTCTTCGTCATACATTAAGTATGGTAATACTTTTTTAGCTCTTTCACGAATGTTTCTATTTATCAATATTTTACTTTCATTTGTTACACTGGTAGATAAAGCAAGTTTTAAGTCTCCTTCTTTCATTGCTAACACTAATCTGTCGCCAAAGTCTAAATCTAAGCCTGCTGTTCCTGTATAAGTATATACATTTTCGTTTCCTTCACTATCTGTATAGTCATATTCTGCTTTGTTTCTTGAATTTATTACAATAGTATCGTTTGTTTCCATTCCAAAATATATACGAGGCTCAGATATTTTTATTACATTATCCTCCCCAGAAATATCTTTTTGGAAATACTTTATAACTCCTTGATCTGATACTTCTGTTGCAGAAGTTATAATTTCTCCATAGCCATGTGTGTATTCATAAGTTTTATAATTATATGTCGTACTTGAATTGGCAATTTCTCTAGGAGATACATATACTATTCTTTCTGCCCCATTAATTTCATATTTAGAAATCATGGCATTTCTATAACTATAATAACCTTTTTCAGTTTGGGTATCTTGCAAAGTATTAACTACCATTTGCTCACTTACAATTGGTATATTATTTATAACATCTACATTTTCTTCTGCTTCATCTTTAGATATGGTTCCAGAATAATCTAGGTTTACCTCTTGTGTAGATATATTATAAGCTTTTTGCGTAAAATCTATATTTCTTTCTATATATTTTCTTTCTATATCTAATTCATTTGGTTTAACATATATTAGATTTACACTAGTTAAAATTATAAATAATAATATAAAATATATTGGTATAGCTGATAAGCTAGCTATTACCTTTTTGGCTTGTTCCTTTTTAAAATATCTTACTGATGTAAAAGCTACAATTATAATTAAAATTGAATATACTATTTCGCCAGCAAGTTTTATTGTAGATTCAATAAACCCTGCACCCGTCAACTCGGTTTCAGCTGAATTTTTTAGTGTTAAGAAGTTTTCTAACAAAATATTTTGTGTTTTTAACATATTTGATATTGCTAATGCTATAGCTAAAATTATTACATTTCTTAATAATTTTTTAAAGAATAAACTTTTCTTTAAAAGTGTCCTATCTACTCCGTCACAATAAGTATTAAATACTATAACATAATAACCAGCCATATATATTGTTAAGCCTATTATTAATATTACAAAATAACCTATAAAAAATTCTATAACTGGCTTAATAAATAGATAGTAAGATATATCTAAATTAAATATTGGATCAGCTAGTGAAAATGTGGTATTTCTTGTTGCAGTTAATATTTTTTGTAAAATTTGATTTGAAAATATTACACTTACAATTGTGGCAATTATTAGTGCTATTGATTTGTTAGGAAGCTTCGGCATCGCAACCTTATCTTGTTCTAAGAAAGGTTTTATGCCTTTTTTTATTCCTCTATTTGTAAAATATATTAATATGTATAAAATAACAAAGTTAACTGCCATTATAATATATTTGTATCTTATGTTAGTGCGGAAAATCTCAAGGTAATTTTCTCCTAATTCTTTGTATTCTAGATAGCTACCCCTTATTGATATAAAATTTACTAATATAAATATTAATATAAATACAATTACTATTATAGGCTTTAGGTATTTATTTTTTAAAATATCTTTTAATTTTGATTTTTTCACTTTTACCTTCCCTTCATAATATTTTAGATTATGGCTTTAACAAAATCTTCTGAATTAAAAATCTCCATATCGTCTATTTGTTCACCAACACCTATGAATTTTACTGGAATTCTGTTTTCTTCAACAATTCCAATTACTACTCCACCTTTTGCTGTACCATCTAGTTTTGTTAAAACTAAACCTGTTATATCTGCTTCTTCTTTAAAAGCTTTTACTTGTGAAATTGCATTTTGTCCCGTAGTTCCATCTATTACTAATAAAACCTCTTTTGAACAATCTTCCATTTCTTTATTTATAACTTTTTGTATTTTGTTTAACTCATCCATTAAATATTTTTTATTGTGCAATCTTCCTGCTGTGTCACAAATAAGTACATCTGCTCCAATTTGCTTGGTTTTCTCTATTGCATCATATACAACTGATGCAGGGTCTATTCCTTCTTCGCGTTTTACTATTTCTGCTCCGCTTCTTTTGGCCCATATTTCTAGCTGTTCTACAGCTGCTGCTCTAAATGTATCTGCTGCAGCTATTACAACCTTTTTGCCTTCACGAGTTAACTTGGCTGCTATTTTTCCTATTGATGTAGTTTTTCCTACCCCATTTACCCCAACTACTAATATTACTGATGGCTTTGTATCTAAATTTAGTTTAGGCTCTGCTACATCTAAAATTTCTTGCATTATTTCTCTTAAAATATTTTTTACTTCTTCTTCATCTTCTACTTTTTGTTTTTTTACTCTATCTCTTAAATTGGCTATTATTTTTTCTGAGGTTTCTATTCCTATATCTGATAAAATTAGCGCTTCTTCTAATTCTTCTAAAAAGTCTTCGTCTACTTTTCTAAAAGTACTAAATACATCGTTTATTTTTTCGTTAAATGATGTTTTGGTTTTACTTAATCCTTGTTTTAATTTATCAAAAAAACTCATGCTTTTCTTTCCTTTCGCTTTTAGCTTGTTTTTATTATATAGTTTTTTTATTTATGTAATTTTTCTTTTATATTATATACCAATATCTGCCAAATATCAATAAGCAAGCCCTCTTTTTTGACATAATAAAAGGCCCGAAGTCTGACAAGACTTCGGGATTAAATGGTGGCATCTATTTGTTTTTTGTTTTCAAACTTCTCTTATTTTCTTTTTCCAATTGTTTTAAACTCTTTTTAGGCGTTGGTAAATCTTCTGGCATAGTTCCGCCCAGCTTGTTTAATTGCATTTCTCACTATTTTTCCAATTTTATTATGAGTTTTGCAAGCTTCTTCTTCTCCTTGGATGTTATCTCTCTTTAATTTATCTTCAGTTTGTGCGATTCTGAATAAATTATCTGCAAGCTCAATACTTCCCATATTGTCTAAAATATCTTCTCTATACCTTAATCCTTTTCTTTTAGCAATGTCATCAGCTGTTTCTCCATTGTATAAACCTTTATATCCACTATTGTGAAATTTATCAAAATTTTTCACTCCTGCCTTTTTTGCAGTTTGATTTAGTGAATAGTTGCCTTTTCTAGTTAAATTTCTTTGATAAAATCTTTTTTCGTCTTCTGTTAATAAGCTGTACTCTCTTTCAGTTATTTCTTGTTTTCTGGTTTGAACAGCAAAATATGTTTGTGCAAGAGCAATTACTTTTTTTCTACTATCACCATTTTGTGCTATTAGATAACAAGCGTAACGAGTTAATTTATAATCTTCTATAAATTCTTCTTTTCCCTTTCCAGAAATTATTGGCTTACTGATGTCAGTAAAGCAATAATTTGTTGACATCTCGCTATTTTCACACGCAATCATTGCTTTGTTAATAATTTTTTTAAAGTTTTGCCATTTAGCATATTGCAAAATAGGCATAAGTTCTCTTGCATACCAAAACTCAACTCCATTTTCATCAATATGTTTTATATCTTCAAAAGATTTATTATTTTTATCTAATTCTTTCATAAATATCATCTCCATTTTTCAATATTTTATTTTTAATTCTTTAGGTGTTATTATAAAACAAATGTTTGTAAAAGTCAACTGTTTTTTTAGATTTTTTTTAATAATAAGTTAAACAACACAATTTTCGTCTTAAAATTCGAAAATTTATTGCAATTTTTATTCATTTTTGTTATTATATTTATATGTGCCAAATGGTATATTTTTCGATAAAATTAAGTTAGAGGGGAATTTTTTATGTCAGATATATTCAATAACATTTTTAAGAATGAAAAAAATAAAATGATATTTATTAGTTGTATAATATTTTTTATAGCAATTTTATCAATTAGTAATACTGGTATGTGGTATGATGAAATATGCAGGGTTTTTGATCCCATTACTGGAAATTTAGCAAACACAATTAAAACCAGTCTAAGTTTTGCTCAACCAGGTTATATGCTATTTATGCATTTATGGGAAAGAATAACATTTGGAACTCAAATAGAATTTTTTATACGCTGTAGCAATTTAGTTTTTGTACCTATTGCCATATTTTATGCGTATAAAATAGCTAAAGCAAAAAAATGGAGTTTATGGACCATACTTCTATTTTTTATACATCCCATATTTGTGTATTACATGAATGAAGCTACACCATATATAATTGTATATGCATTGTCATTAGCATATACATATTATGTATTTTTTAGTGAAGATTTTAATTCTACAAAAAACATTTTTATAATAAACTTAATATATTTATTAGGTGTTTTTGTGCATTTTATGTTTGGCTTTATTATTATCCCTTATATAGTTATGTGCTTATTAACCAATTATAAAGATAAGAAAATGATTTTTAAGCATATTAAAATATTGCTTTTATTTTCTATAATATATTTGCCATTACTTATTTTATATTTATTAAACTTAGTTCATGTAACTACCGGTTTTAGCATAAAAAATCCAGCTTATGTACTATATGGCTTTATTGGAATGGCAGGTATTGGTTTATCAAGGAACGATTTAAGAGCATTTAAACTTTCAAAAATTACAGGTCCTCAAATAATAGCGTTAGTCCTTATGAGTATTGCATGCATTAGTTTGTTATACTTTATCATAAAAAAATTAAAAACAATTTTAAAAGAAGAAAAAAACTATCTAATTTGCTTGCTATCATTTTTTGTGATAGTATTTACAATAGCATTTATTATACAATTTGGAATGTGGGAAAGACATTGCCTAACAATATTTCCACTATTTATGGTTATTTTTATTGATACTTTATACTTAATAAAAGATAAAAAGAGCTCATTATGGTTATTATTATATATTGCTATTATCATTTTTTCTTCTATTAATATAAGATATAACTATTATTATCAGTGTGATGACTATAAAGGAGTATATAATTATATAAAAGAAAGTAATATAGATTCCTATTATTTACTTTCAAATTTTTCAATAAAACTATATAATGTTGAAAGTCTTGTTCCAGAACAATATTATATTGATGGAACATCATTAGAAGACCAAGATATAATTGATGAATTTTCAAATCGTGAAAAAATTATATTAATATTATTTGAAAAATGTAGTAGTAAAAAATTATATGATTATTTTGATAATAATGATTCTTACAATGTAAATAGTAATTACAATTCATTCAAAATAATTACACATACACATAATTAGAAAGGTTTTATAATATGAAAAAGTGGTTTAAACTATTAAGATGTAAACACTATTTAAAAAATGTACTCATTTTCTTGCCAATAATTTTTAGTGGCGAAATTTTTAATAAAATAAAATTGTTCTATTCATTATTAGGATTTATAAGTTTTTGTTTTATAGCATCTTCAATATATATAATTAATGATATATGTGATATAGAAAAAGATAAATTGCATCCAGTTAAATGCAAAAGGCCATTAGCAAGCGGTAAAATAAAAAAGGAATCTGCTATTGTACTTTCAATAGTATTAGTACTTATTTCTATATTTATAAATATTTTTATAATAAAAAATATATATGCTTTAATATTTATAATTGCATATTTTGTTTTAAATCTTGCTTATAGCTTTGGTTTAAAAAATACAGTAATATTAGATATAGCAATATTAGTTTCAGGATTTGTTATAAGAGTATTATATGGTGGTTGTATTACTAATATTGAAATATCTGGATGGCTATTTTTAACTATAATGTCTTTATCTTTTTATATGGGATTAGGAAAAAGAAGAAATGAACAAAAAAAGCATACGACTGGTGAAACAAGAAAAGTTTTACAATACTACAATTATGATTTCTTAGACAAAAATATGTATATGTGTATGACATTAGCTATTGCATTTTATTCTTTATGGGCAATGAGTCTAACTAACAAATATATGTTATATACAGTGCCATTAGTCTTACTTTTATGCATGAGATATAGCCTAGATGTTGAAGGCAATTCTGATGGTGATCCTATAGAAGTTGT
Organism: uncultured Clostridia bacterium; assembly: GCA_947589645.1. Lineage (GTDB taxonomy): Bacteria > Bacillota > Clostridia > TANB77 > CAG-508 > CAG-269. Next base: position 28,110 of record CANQCG010000016.1, on the reverse strand, counting down.
TCTGCATGATAAAATGATAATCTTATTTGGAATTATATATTCAATTATTATATTTTTTATTTTATATGGTAAAACTATTTTTTAGATATAAGGTGAATTATTATGTATGTTGATGCCTATGACTTTGATAAAACAATATACGACGGAGATTCTTCTGTCGATTTCTATGTTTTTTGTCTCAAAAGACATAAAAAAATTATACTTGGCATTTTCAAATTAACAATATTTTATATATTATATTTTTTTAAACTTGTACATAAAACTAAAGTAAAAGAAGTATTTTTTAGTTTCTTAAGTAAAATTGATAATATTTCTTTAGAAGTCGATAAATTTTGGGAAGTAAATAAAAATAAAATTAAAACTTTCTATCTATCTAATGATAATCATAATAATGATATTATAATTTCTGCATCTCCTGAATTTCTACTTGAACCTATATGTAAAAAATTAGGAGTTAAAGATTTAATTGCTAGCAAGGTAAATAATAAGACTGGTAAATTCTTATCAGAAAATTGTAAGGGAATTGAAAAAGTAAATAGATTAAAAAATAAATACAAAGATATTATTATAAATAACTTTTATACAGATAGTTATAGTGATAAACCTTTAATTGATATTTCAAATAATGCATATATTGTTAATAAAAATAAGATAACTAAAATTAAATAAATATGGTGCCAACAGGCAGAATCGAACTGCCGACCTACGAGTTACGAATCCGTTGCTCTACCAACTGAGCTATATTGGCATATTATAAGCTTTTGGGTTTTAGTCCCAAAAGCTATTTTTTATTCTTTTTGGCATTTCAGTATATATAGGTTTGTTTTCTAAAACTAAACCTGGATTTGTAGTAGACAATCTCTTTAAAGTTTTTTCATCTATAGTTTTTCTTAGTTCTTCTAATATTTCTGGCATTCTTTTATAGATTGTTTCTTGTCTATGTACATCTGACCCCAAAAAATGTATCATATTATTTTTTAATAATTTTTTTACCGTTTTTTGTGCTTGTTTTCCGTATAAACCAATTATGCTACCATAATTTGCTTGAAACATAACCCCTATCTCTAGATATTGCATAAGCCAATTTGGATCTTCTTTAACATACTCATATCTTTCTGGGTGAGCTATAATTGGCAAATAACCATTTCCTAATAAAACATATAATATATTTTTAAAATTAGGAATTTCGTTTTTCATAGGTAATTCAAATAGCACATATTTTGAATTATTAATTGTAGAGGCTTTATGTTGTTTTACCAGTTCAGCCATTTCATAAGTAACATAAATTTCACTGCCTAGATATAATTCTACATTTATACCTAGGTCTTTTGCTCCGTTTTTTATTATTTCTAAAAATTGTGTTCTGCTTACTTCGTCAAATTCAAATTGATTTTGTATATAATGAGACGTAGAAATTACTTTATCAAATCCTGCTTCTTCAGCTTCTTTTAGAAGTTGCATCGTCTCAGATATACTTCTTGAACCATCATCTATTTCTGGTATTATATGTGAATGTAAATCAATCATAACTTACCTCTTTATTATTGATTATTCATTTTTTTCATTTCTGCTTGTAATTGCTCGTTCATTTTTCTTATCATTTCTTCGGTTTTACTAATTGATGACGCATTTTCTGCTTGAGCTTTATTTTGTGCTTGGCTTGGAACTTCTTTATCTAAATTAATATTTTGATATACTCCGTTTGTTACACTTTTTTCTTGCCCTACAGAATTATTAAATGATGTATTGGTTGTAGGTTCTACTTTTGGCTGTGTAGTTTGGAATCTATAATTTAATACTGATTCTTTTTTTGGTTCTGTGCTATTAAATGTTGGAGTGGAAATTTTTTTATTTGCATCTATATTTTGGTACACGCCACTAGCTACTTCTTTTGTCTCTACATTTTGAAATGCATTACTATTATTTTCTAAAGGTTTTTGAGGCATTTCAACAACACGCCCATTAAGTGTTTGCTTATTTTCTGTATTAGAATCTGCCCTATTAATGTTGTTATTTCTTTGTTTATCTCTATCTTCTAAAATTGTAGCTTTGCCTCTTAAGTATAAACTAGGATTAACTTTAGCTTTTCTACTTTTTTCTATGTCTATAGTATCTCCATAGTAACTACCATAATAAGAATCTTGATATTTTTTAACAGCTGCTGGAATTTTATTTATTACAACTCCTGCTAAATTACCACCTACATTTTTGATTGATTTTTGTACTTTATCTAGATTTTCCATTTTTGTTTCTTGGTGTGCTACAACAATCATAGTAGTATCTACTATTTTAGATAATATTATAGCATCTGTAACTAATAAAGCTGGTGGAGCATCAAAAATTATGATGTCAAAATTGCTTTTTAAATCGTTTAATAAATAGCCCATTCTGCTATTTACTAGCAATTCAGATGGGTTTGGTGGTACATCACCTGCTGGAATTACATATAAATTTTCTATGCCTGTCTCTTTTACAAAGCATGTAACATCATCAACATTACGTACTTCTCCATCATTAACTACGCTTGATAGAAAGTTTGATAAGCCTGGACGTGCTACTACATTAAATACTGCAAATTGTCTACCCTTACGCATATCTGCGTCTACTAATACTACTTTTTTCCCTGCTTGTGCAAATGTTACGGCCAAATTTGCTGAAGTCCAACTTTTACCTTCTCCTGGTAATGTACTAGTAATTAATATGGTTTGAATTTTTTTACTGTTACCCATAAATTGTAAATTAGTTCTTAATGTTTTAAACATTTCTGAAGTTGGCGATTTAGGATCGGTAAATGTTATAAGTTCATTTCTCATTTTCTATTTCCTCCCTTAGACTTCTTTTGTGTTTTTTTCTTTTTTCCTTTTGCTCCAACATTTTCTTCTGTCTCATATATTGGAATATTTGCTAGAACTGGAACTTTTATATTTTTTTCAACATCTTCCTGTGATTTAACTGAATTATCTAACATATATACAACAAATATATATGCCATAGCTAGTACAAAGCCTACTGCTCCAAATATAATAATATCTCTCGTATGGTTTATATTAGATGGTCCTTTCGGAACTTCAGCATAATCTGTTATGTGTACATTATCTAATTTATATAAATCTTTTTCCACTTGTATAAAAACTTTTGCTATCTCATTTGCTATTTGAGCTGCTTTTTCTGGGTTAGTGTTTTTTACAGAAAGGTTTATTATTTGAGTATTTGTTTGGCTAGTTATTGAAATGCTTTTAATTATGCTTCCTTCACTGTCATCTAGGCCCAAGTTTGATATTACTGGTCTAATAACTAAATCATTACTTTTAAGCAAGTTTTTATATGTTTCCAATAAATTATTACTTAAAGTAACATCACTAGATGTAATAGCTTTTCCATCTTCTTGTCCTGCGGTTTGTATTAATAGCAATTTTGTAGTTGCTGTATATACTGGAACTAATATAAATGATGAATATATAAAACCTATAACCATAAATATTGCAACTAATAAAATTACAGTAGCTTTTTGTTCCCATATAACTCTAAATATTTCTTTTAAATCGATTTCTTCCATTTTTTACTCCTCTTCTATTTGGCTTTTGTACGCATTTTGTAAAGCATTAAAACTATTGCTTATTATAACATTTATATGTTTTTTATGCAATAGTTTTAATATTTTTAGTTTACTATTTTTATTAAATTGCACCATCTTTGCAAATAACGTTTTTTACTGTTTTTAAAAGTATTTTTAGATCTGTTTTTAAATTTTTTGTATAATAATATTGTGTGTCCATTTGTAATCTATCTAAAAATGTTGTATTACTTCTTCCTGAAATTTGCCAAAAGCCTGTAAGTCCTGGTTTGCATTTTATAATACTGTTATAGTAATTTTCCATTTCTTCTTTTTCTCTTGGTAAATATGGTCTTGGTCCTACTAAACTCATCTCTCCTTTTAATACATTTATGAATTGTGGAAATTCATCTAAGCTTGTTTTTCTTATAAAATTGCCAACCTTTGTTACTCTTGGATCGTGTTTTAATTTTTTAAACTTTTTATATTCTTCTTTAGCTTCTGGGTTTTCTTCTAAATATTGTTTTAATTTTTGGTCTGCTCCAACTACCATTGAACGAAATTTATACATTTTAAAAGTCTTTCCATCTTTTCCAATTCTTTCTACATTATAAAAAATTGGACCTTTATCTTTGCTTATTATGTTTGCTATTCCTATTCCGATTGTTATTGGAACTAACAAAACAATTCCGCACAATGAACCTACTACATCAATTCCCCTACTAATGCATTTTTCGGTTTTTTCTATTATTTTGTTTCTAGTTATTTTATCACGTTTTACTGTAAGTGCATCTGTAGTATTGCCTTCAAAAACGCCTATATTAACTCCCTCTAAATTCAACTTATTCTCCCCCTTAGAATAATTAATTATATAAAGGTTTTTGTTTTTTTAATAATTTTATGAGTATTACCCCTACTACTATTCCTAATGAATCTATACATACATCTAAAATTTGAGCACTTCTGCCTGATATAAAAAATTGGTGAAATTCATCTGTTATAGCAAATATAATACCTAATATTATGGATATGCATATTTTTTTATTTTGCTTTACATAATATGTATTGATATAATTATAAATTAGTACTCCTCCTAATGCATATAAACTAAAATGTGCACATTTTCTAATTATAAAATCTGTTTTTTCTATTAGTATTTTTTGCTCACTCTCTGTCAAATTTTTATTGTAAGTTATAATTTGTACTATTAGTTTAGTTATAGAACTACTTGTTTTTTGTGATTCTTCGCCTTTTTGATTTGAAAACGTAAAAACTGTTGTCATCCATACTATAACTAATAATAAATAAATTACTCTTTTATAATTCTTTTTAAACATATGACCCTCATAATTATATAACTTTATGTTTACTTTTGCAAGTGTTTTTTTGATTTTTTGCAGATTTTTGTTGTTTTGTGTATTTTTTTAATTATTTTGTAAAAAATATAATTAGAATACCAATAACACTCAAAAAAACTCCTAAAATTTTTAAACCAGCTGAGGCTTCATTTTGATCACCAAAGCTAAAAATTTTTTTTGTTATAATTCTTGCATCATAGATAAATGTTACTCCCATTAGTATTATTAATATTGCTACAAATTTTATTACTACATCCAACATTTTATACATCCTTTAAATTTTATATACTCTTATTTTACCCACAAATCTTTTTATATATTTCATAATCTCTTAGTATTTTTCTTACATAATTGTTAGTCTCTTTAAAAGGAATATTTTGCAAATCAGTTCCATCTTGTTTAATTATACCTTGCTCAAGCCAATTATCTACATTTCCAATTCCAGCATTATATGAAGCAATTGCCAGTTCAATATTTCCATATTTTTGAATTAAATTTGAAATATATTTTGCACCTAAACATATGTTAATTTCTGGGTTTAATATGTCCTCTTTAGTTATTTCTTTTTTTAACTCATCTGCCATTTCATAGGCTGTATTTTCTAATATTTGCATTAATCCAAAAGCTTTCTTTTTTGATATAGCATCTTGCTTAAAATTACTTTCTGTTTTTATCATTGCATATATTAGTTCTTTATCTATTTGGTATTCCTTTGAATATTTTTCTACATATTCTTTATACTTTTGTGGATAGCTTATTTTTATTATTATATTTCTTAGCATTATAATTATTATAAGGATTAGTGATGCAATTATTACTGCTTTTAGCGCATTTGATGCATTTTTTACTCTTTTTGTCAAAACTTTATCAATCCTTTCTTTATTTTTTACATTGTACTATACAACAAAAAAAATAGCAAGGGTTGGTTGCTATTTTATTTTTATTAAATTTTTACCAAATCTTTTTTATAATCGGAAGTCTATACATTACAATACTTGAAATTATTGACAAAATTAATGCATATATCCAAACCAATAATTCACCTATTAGTATAGGAAATACATCTGGTAAGATTCCAAATACTTTGTATAATAAATTTAGCCAAAATGAATGTATTAAATAAATTCCTAAACTGTATTTTGAAATACAATTAATTATCTTATTATTTTCAATTTTAATTTTTTCTGTTGAAAACAATTTTATTATTAGCATTGTTTGTAATATTATAAATAAATTTGTTTGTGAATTACTTTCACAAAAATACGCTAATAATATATAACATATTATTCCAAATATGCCACCAATATAAATGTATTTTTCCTTAATTATATCTGTATATACTAAATAATATCCAATTAAATATATAAAAATATATTTAAAAGATTCTAAATAAAATTGTGTGATTTTCACATTGAAAATTTCATTAATTGTAGGTATTATTACTGAAACTATAAATAATGTTCCTAACGTAAATTTTGTAGTAGAAATATCTGCTGTTTCTACAAATTTTCTTAATATGGGAGTTACTAAATACAAGCCTACAAGCATATATATGTACCATAAATGTGCCCAAACTTCTTGTTTTAATACACAAGCCATACTTTCATATACTAGTTTAAATATATTTGAAAAACCATATACAAGAATATTTTCTAGCAGACTATAACCAAAGCCAAATATTATTAGCAAACATAGCATTTTAAAAATATATTTTTTTATCTTATCAATTCCAATTTTATGTTCTGGATTTAAAAGCAGACAACCTGAAATCATAATAAAGCATGGTACTGCGAATCTAATAAGTACTTGTAAAATTACTGTGTCTAAAAAATTCCTTGCACTAGATAATTCATTATGCTCATTATTTATCCAACCTGCTATAACATGTATCATTATTACTGCCATACAAGCAAATGCTTTTAATATTACTATCCATTCAATTTTATCATTTGATTTTTTAATATCCCCTGTGTGTGTGTGTGTGTGTGTGTGTGTGTGTGTGTGTACAGTAGCAAGCGATTGCTGTTTTATATCTTCCATTTTTCCCTCCAACCTTTTTCTAATTTTATTCATTTTAAATAAAATTGCTTCTATAACATATTATCTATAATATTATATATTTTTAATTTAGTATTTTCCAAAAAATTATCAAAACTCTTTTTTTCAATTATTGGCTTTATTATTTTTCTTTCAATAAATTGCCTAATTAAATCAATTATAATACCAACTACAAAAATGATTATGGTGGCTATCAAAATATGAATTATTGCATCATTTTTAGCAAGCATTTCCTTTGTATCAAATATATTATTCCATATGTAATTTCGTAATAAGCCATCGTGAATCATATAAATTCCAAGGGTAGTAGATGAAATTTTATTAATAATTTTGTTACTTCCAATATCAATACTAGCAAATAATTTAAAAAACGATATGCAAAATACAAAAGTTATAATATTGTTTGGTCCCCATAGATATGCTATTTCCAAATTTGACAATCTAGGAATTAATATTTTTGCATAATATATAACTAGTATAGACATACTAAGAAGAAGGAAAGATATTGTAGAAAATATAAGTGATTTTTTTCTACTATTTAAAAATTTAATATCATATAATCTTATGTATCCTCCAACTAAGTATATAATTATGAACCAAATCATCCTACTATAAAAATCTAAATTTTCTGTAGAATTTTTAAATATTCCTAGAAAAGTAGGCATAATACTCCAAAAAATAATACAAATAACCAATAATTTTTGATATTCTTTTTTAGTAATATTTTGTATTAGCATGTTCAAAAAAGGGCTTAAAAAATATAGCATAATATACATTCTAACAAATGAATATGGTGAATAAAAAATTCTAAGTATATCTTCCCCCCCTAGTGTATGAGCGAGTATAGCAGAAATAGAGTTATAAAATATAACTTCTAATATTAAAGATATAACTTTTTTTATAGAAAATTTGCCCTTGACCATAAAGTAACCACTTATTAATATAAATAAATTAACTCCAATTTCTCCTAATAGCCAAAATAATTTAATAAAATAATTATTTAAAGTTAAAGTTTCTACTTTATAACCACTTTTAAAAACATAATGAAAGAGTATTATAAAAATCATTGAAATTATTCTTAATAGTTCAAAATTAGATTTTCTTTTATTCTTATCCATTTTTTTAATCTCCATTTTTTATATGTTTATATGAATTTAATATGTATTATTTAATTTTTATATACAATTAAATTTCTAATCTCTGCTAAATAAATCTCTAGTATATACTTTATTTGCTACTTCTTTTAAATTGTCATCCATTCTATTTGCTAAAATTACATTTGAAATATTTTTAAATTGTTGCAAGTCTTTTTCTACTTTACAATCATTAAATATTTCTTGCTTTAATGTTGGCTCATAAATTATTACTTCTACATTTTGTTTTTTTATTCTTTCAATTATTCCCTGTATAGCACTAGATCTAAAATTATCTGAATTAATTTTCATCGTTAATCTATAAACTCCAACAACTTTAGGATTATATTTCATTACCATATTAGCAATATGATCTTTCCTAGTATCATTAGATTTGACAATTGCTTCTATTAAATTTTGTGGTACTTTGCTATAATTTGCTAATAATTGCTTTGTATCTTTCGGTAAGCAATATCCACCATATCCAAAAGATGGGTTATTATAGTGATTTCCTATTCTTGGATCTAAACTTACTCCTTCAATTATATCTTTGGTATTTAATCTATTTAATTCAGCATATGTATCTAATTCATTAAAATATGCTACCCTTAAAGCTAAATATGTATTTGCAAATAATTTTACTGCTTCTGCTTCTGTACTATCCATGTATTTAATAATAACATCTTCTTTTAATGAGCATTCTTTAAGTAAATTTGCAAATGTTTCTGCTCTTTTACTTTTTTCTCCCACTATTATTCTTGAAGGATACAAATTATCATATAGTGCTCGTCCTTCTCGCAAGAATTCCGGTGAAAACATTATATTATCGATATTATATTTTTGTTTCATTTCATTTATAAAACCAACCGGTATTGTTGATTTTACTACCATTGTTGTATTTATATTCATACTTTTAACTTTTTGTATGATATCTTCTACACTTGATGTATCAAAATGATTATTTATATCATCATAATTTGTTGGTGTACTTATAACAACATATTCTGCATTATTAAACGCGTCTTTATAACCCAATGTTGCTCTTAAGTTTAAGTTTTTATTTTGTAAATATTCTTCTATTTCTTTATCTTTTATTGGTGATATTCTTCTATTTATCATTTCGACTTTTTCAGGAATTATATCTAATGCAACTACTTCATTTTTTTGACTTAATAATGTTGCTATTGATAATCCTACATATCCTGTTCCTGCTACTGCTACTTTCATAATATCCTCCTTAAATTATTTACCATTTCTATAATCTTTTGTTGCATTCTCTTTATAGTGTATTGTCCCAGGATTTCCTACAACTACAGAATGATTAGGCACATCGAAATTAACATAGCTATTAGGTGCTATTAATACATCTTCTCCAATATGAACATTTCCTACTATTACTGAATTGATACAGCATACCACATTTTTTTCAATAGTTGGTACTCCTTCCCTTTTCCCTGATCTAATTGAACCTATTGTTACTCCTTTAAATATTGTACAGTCTCCTTTTATTATTGCTTTCCCATTTATTGTAATATTAAATGGATGTGCTAGTAATACTCCTGGACCTATATTTCTAAAGTTTATTTCTAGTCCATATTTTTTTTCATATTTTTTTAATTTTGTTTTTCCTAATGTATTTATAATTTTATTTTTCGAACAAGATGCTCTACCATATAACATGTATCTTACTCTTCTGTTTTTCATTATCTTAAGAAATCCTTTTATGCTAAAATCTTCCTCATAATTTTTTTTATAATCGCTCTTAAAATTTTCCCACCAATACACTTTGTTTTTATTATTATCTAAATCACCGTGTGTGTGTGTGTGTGTGTGTGTGTACAGTATCAACGGTTTCCGCTTTTTTATTTTTTTCTTGTTTCATTCTTTTTATATTACCTTTCACTTCAAAATTATACCTAAAGTTTAATTAATTCTCCCCATTTATCTAGATATTCCTGCTTTATAGTGGTGTTTATTCCTCCTCGTGGCGTAAAAGTTAGTTCTCCAAAATAAATATTTCCATTTATATTATATAAATCTACCCTTACGAACTTAAAATCCTCTGAAAGTTTTTCTGCTATCTCTATCATTTTTTCAAAATTCTTTGGTTTCTCAAAATTTCCATTTTGTGGTTTTATAGTACAATCCATTTTTTGCCAATCTAAATCATAATATGCCTTTTTCATTTCTGTATTTCTATCTGCTATTACTAATATAAATTTTGCTTTTCCGTTAAAACAAGATATTTTATAGTCTGTTGGAGTTTCTCTATTTTCTTCTTTTAAATATTGTTCACATAAAATACAAGGTTTTATATTATTATATTGATACTCTAAAGTTTCCTTTGCATAATTCTTTAACAAAGCATTATTTAATGATTTTATTATATCTTCTCTTGAATATGTATTATGTTTCGTAACTACAAATATATTTCCACAGCCATGATTGGGCTTTAGCACATATTCATCTGGTAATTTTTCGAAATTGATTTCATTTGCATTATTATATTTATAATATAATTTTGTTAGAATATCTTCTAGTCCCTTTTCTTTCACATATTCTCTTACTAAATACTTATCTGAACATTTTGTTTGTTTTTCTCCAAATTCTTTAAGCATTAAATATAATACTTTTTGGTTGAAATCCTTCGGTTCTTTTAAATTTAATTTTTTACCGGTAACATAATAATATCTTAGTTTAGTAATGGATTCTTTTGGTAGATGAAATAATATCCTTTTTATTTTACTTTTCATTTTTATTTTCCTCCAAATACATATTATACTATTTTATTTGAACTATTTTACTTTTTTTATTTTGAGTTCAATACTACTTTTTATCTTTTTTAAATTTTCGACAATAAATTCATCTCTAAAAATTATTGCATACAGTATTAATAAACTTATAAATACAATAGCTCCTAATAATATTTTTAATATTAAAAACATTATTGAATAACTTGTATAATTGTTTATTATTCTTATAATTGAATTCATTATAAATCCTATAATAAAATACGGAATTACTTTTTTTGCATAATATAAAAGTGGTAATTCTTTATATACTGAAACATTTTGCATTAAAAATATCATCAAATATGAGCAAATTGTACCAATAGCCGCTCCAACTGCTCCATATTTAGGAATCAATAAATAATTAATAATAACATTAATAATAGCACTCATCGAAACTGCTAATAAATATGATTTATCCTTCTCATTAGGTATTAAATATTGTGTTCTTATAACACTATTCCAAGACATAAGAATAATACATACTGATAAGTATTGTATAATTACACCACTTGTAATAAATTCTTTTCCCCAAAATAAATAAGAAAATTCTTTTGCAACTGCTGATACTCCAAAAAAAATTGCTGATGCTGCTAACATAGAAAATTGCATAGACAATCCAATATATCTTTTTACTTGTTTTTCATCTTTTTTTGATAATAAATTGGCTATTTTAGGCAATAGCACTGCACCAATAGCAGTAATAAATCCTGTTGGAAATTCTATTATTTTATGTGCATTTTCATAAAAGCCTAATTGTTGCATTGAACTCATGCTTCCTAACATCACTTTATCTATATAATTAAAAATTGTAACAGCAATAGCTGCTGCAAATAGTACAAGCATAGGCTTCATATGTATTAAAATGTTGGACAATTTAATTTTACAAAATGATGTATATTTTTTAAAAAATCCCCATAAGGTTATTTGGCTTAGCAGAGTCGCAGTTGACATAATTAAAGTATATTTCCACAAATCATTTCTACTTTTTACTACTAAAAAAATCAAAATTACTGCCAATATTTTTACTAATGCATTCCTTGTTACCGTTAATTTAAATTGCTCTAAGCCAAAAAAGAGCCAACTTATGTCAATAGAATTTGCAATTAAGAACAAGATTTGAATTATAAATATAAGTTTATTATCTAAATCAAAAATAAGAATATATGCTATATAAACGCTCAACATCATTGCACTTAATATTAAATGTAATACAAATAGTTCTGTAAAATTTTTTGAAAGTTTATCTTTATCATCTCTTGATTTAGCTATTATCCTATTTCCATAATTACTAATTCCCAAATTAGCAACTACTATAAAAATAGTTATTACCGAATAAACATAAGAATATATACCAATATTATCTGCACCTAATACTCTTGAGATATAAGGTGATGTTACAAATGGTAAAATTGAAATTAACATTTGATATATAAATTGATATGCAAAATTTTTCTTTACGCTGCTTTTTTTCATTTTTATCTTTCTTTCTATCTTTATTATTATTTTTAACTATACTAATGCATGCCCAATATTAATGTCAATGGTATTGCTAACGAATTTGTAAAAGCTGCCTCTGATGTGCTTGATATTAGTAAATACGAAAAACATATTAATTGTGCAATATATATTTTTTTGTTTTCTCCACTATATCCTTTTTGTATTTTTTTGAATATTAATAATAAACATATAATATAACATACAGTACCCACATATCCGAATTGTCCTATTATCATTGGCCAAAATGTATCTATAATAAATCCTCCAGTTGTTCCTAACCCTTGAATTTTATTTAGCCCATATACTAAATATACTGGTGAATAATTCACTGAAGAACTAAATGAACCATACGTTCCAAAACCAGTTCCAATAGGGAAATAATCTTTTGCAATCTGTATAGATGTTGTTGTTAAAACTTTTCTTGCTGATCCATCAGTATTTATAAAATAACTTGATATTTGGTTATATGCTATTGCTATACAAATTATAGCAATTATTCCTAATTTGGAAAAAGTTATTTTTTTATTATTTTTTACTACATATATTATTATTACTATACTTGCAATAGCAGCTCCAATAGCTTTAAGCCTTATTGTTGATACTAATACCAACATTATCATATAATTATAAACACTATTTATTTTTTTTGAAAATACTATATTATTAGCAAGTATGGTCATACATGATGCTGCTAAATTAGTTTGGTGTCCAAAAAAAAGTTTATTTGCTTTTATGCCATATCTAGTTGCTTCTTCATATAAGTCAAATATATAATTCAAAATTGTTAATACAAATAAAATTACTGTCATAATTTTTATATGAATTTCAATATTTGAACTATTGTTGTCTTTATAAATATTTTTAAATATTACTTGGCTAAAACAATATGTTGCAAAAAATTTTATTATTAATACCCAATCAATTAATGCATATTTTAATGTTTGATATTGATATTTAAATATTGAATAAAATCCAATAAAAGTTATAATACTTAAACATAGGATTATTAAAAAATCTTCCTTTTTTAATTTAAAATTATTTTTAGCCAGACTTATTAAGCCCACACCAATTCCTATTATAGTAAATGACTCGTCAAGATATCTTAATATTACTATATAATTTTGCAAAACATTTTGAAAAATTAATAAATAAATTAATATTATATATAATAATTGAATTTTTGTAAGCTTTTTTTCTTTAATGTTTTCATTATTGTTTTGTATATTATTTATTTGTATTATATCGTTGTCTTCTTGTTGCATAGTATCAAAATTTTGAAATTTTTTATACTTCATTTTTATAATTTCTCCATTTGTAAAGATTGTTTCCTTATAATTTACATTTTCGACAAATAGCTTAGAAAATCTAAATATTTTTATATTTTAAAATTTCCAGTAATTGTTATTTTTTATTTAGTATTTTTTTATAATTGTTTTCAAATTTCAAAGCAACTTTTGACCATAAATAATTTTCATTAATTTCTTTTTTCGATTTATTTGCTATTTCAGACATTTTTACACTATCATTAGTTATATTTATTATAACATTAGCCCATTCTTTATAATCATTTAAGTTTCTTATAAAACCATTTTCATTTTCCTTTATCAATAAAGAAGATCCTCCACAAAAAGTTGTTATTATTGGTACCCCAAAATACATTGCCTCTAAATATACCATTCCAAAAATATCATATTGTGTTGGTAAAGCATAAATGTCACTACAACCATAAATGTATTTTAAATATTTTTGTTCTACTGTTTGTAAATTTATTATATTTTCTTTTAAATTATTTTCATTAATGAACTTAAAACAGTCGTCATAATATTTTTGCTCTTTATGTATTTTGTTCCCCACTACTATTAGTTTATAATCTTTCATATTTCTTACATTCACTATTTCATTCATAATTTGTAACATAAATTTAAAATTTTTTCTTTTAGAAATGGCTCCTACATATAATATATATTTATTTTTTCCCTTATGCTTTTGCAAATTTGATATTTTTTCTGGTATTATTTCTACATTCTGCTCTAAATAATAAGGATTTAGACCAACTCCTGCAGTTGTTATATTTTTAAATCCTTTTTTTCTCAAATAACCTTCAGCCAATTTACTTTTCGTAATAATATGAGCTTTTTTATAATTATATCTATGTAAAAAAAATATATCAAAAATTTTACTTCTTATATTATATTTTTTTGTGTATTTTGATTTATATGGTCCATGATAAATTATTGTTTTTTCTGGGAATTTTCTGTATATATTCCAACTTGCAATTTGGTCATAGTCGGATGATTGAATAATATCATATTGTTCGCAAATATTATAGAGTTCTTTATTATAAATTGCATTTCCAATAAAATTTTTTCCCTCAATATGATATACTTTAATTTTAAAACCATCAGATTCTACAGTTTCTGTAAAGCCGTTTCCCTTTTTTTGCATAATATACTAAAGCGCATTCATGTCCAAGCCTTGATAATTCTGTAGCTAAACCTATCCCCTGTGTATTATAAGTTTTTACTTTATGATCATATTCAAGTGCTATTGTTCTTACAATTAGAATTTTCATCTATATTAATCCTTCCTTTTATTGATACAATGTTTATTTTTCAATATACTTCCATTATTTAATGTTTATCTTCGGAATTTTCAAGCAGTCCATTATTAGGATTAGAACTTATATCACAAGTAGAACATTTATCTAGTTGTTCTTTTGTAACTTTTCCATCTCTAAAATCTCTTACAATCTTATTTTCGAACATAGAATATTTTTGTTTTTTAAAGAATCTTAAAAACTTATGCTTTATTACCCACCATGCTGGTTTCCAAATGTACTTATGCATTGCAGGACTAACTGAGCCTATCATCCAACATTGTCTAGTACAATGTTTAACTGTATTACGGACTTCTTCTGCTTGTTTTGAATTCCATAGTTCATCCCAGCTTTGAGTATTTAAGTTACCCATAACCTGTTTCTCTTTGGTTCCATTACATGGCATTACATCGCCATATGGATCTATGAAAAATGTATCAAAAGCCATATCACATGGTAATAATCTTTTTTGAGAAAATATATAGTTTATTAATCCATGGTTAAAATATGCTCTAAACCATTTTTTAGGTGAATTTGATTCTAATAATCTATTTATTAATCTTTCAAATTCTTTTGCTACCATCATTCTATCTTTTATTATATTTTTGGCTTCTACGAAATAAAAACTATTGTGTAATGAAGCTGTTGCAAATTCCATATTTAGCTCATTAGATTTTTCATATAATGCAACTAAATCTTTTGCATTTGCATCTTGAACCGTCATTCCAAATCCAACATCCGGATGTTTCATTTCTACTAATTTTTTTAGTGTTGAATATCCTTTGTTATATCCATCTTTTAATCCTCTAATTGAATTATTAGTTTCTTCTAAGCCTTCTATTGAAATTCTAATACCAACATTTGGAAATTCTTGACATAATTTTATTATTCTATCTGTGAAAAAACCATTTGTAGAAATTACTATTCTATCAGATTTTTTGTATAATTCTCTAACTATATCTGGTAAGTCTTCTCTAATAAAAGGCTCCCCACCAGTTATATTTGTAAAATACATCTTTGGCAATTTTTTTATTGTTTCTATAGTTATTTCTTCTTCTGGTTTTGATGGTGCTTTATATCTATTACACATAGTGCATCTTGCATTGCAACGATATGTAACTATAACTGTTCCATTAAGCTTTTTCACTCTCATTTTTTGTTTTCCTTTCTTTTAATTTCTCTGCTGTTTTTAATGGATAAAAGAAAAATTGTGTGTAAACTATTTTTTCGCTAATCTTTGAAACTATTACTGGAATGTATATACTAAATAGCAACCCTAAAATAAAGTGAATCCAATAATTAATTATTCCTAGTTTTAATAATACAATTCTAATACCTGCTGCAAATATTGTATGTAATAAAAATATTTGAAAAGTATACCTTTTAAATGTGTCTAAAACTCTTGACTTTTTTATTGTTTTAAAAATATTGACACATATATAAATACCCGCAAAAGCTAATAATGCTTTAAGATAATTATTTTGCTTAAATTTGTATGTAACTAAAGCTATTGATAAATATAGAATTACTAATATAAAATTAATAATGCCATTTTTCATATCTAGTTTTTTATTATCTTTTGATATAAATATCCCTAAATAGAAGTATACTCCATAAGACATAATTGAATTAATGGCATATATTGGCGTTTTAATAAAAATGCTTATTAATTTTAAAATAATGAATATCACAAATAGCATTTTATTACTAAATATTTTTTCTAACAATGGTACTACTAAAAAAATAGATAGTAATGCATACAAAAACCAGTATGGTGCAATTGGATTATTGAATATACCTAATATATCTTTTATTCCTCTTGCATTGTTTACACTACTTGAAAATATCATATTAATAGTAATAAATAATAAATAAAATGTTACATAAGGTACTAATAAATTTATTATCTTTTTTATTTCAAATTTCTTATAATATTCCCACGTAAATTCTTTTTTAGTTTTACAATATAAAAAACCACTCATACACATAAATAATGGCATATGAAACAAATATATAAACCAATTTATAAACGTTGTAATTGATATATAATTATCTATATTAGCCGCTTGAAGCGATTGAATAAGATGTCCCAAAACAACTAAGAAACATGCAAATGCCTTTACATAATCTACCCACAAAATTCTATCTTCATTACATATTTCATTATTATTTTTATTATTTACCACTTCTGATTTAATTATATTTTCCATATTCTTTATCCTTCAATTTAATTATATATTTTGAAAGTTTGTGTATCAAAATATTTTTTACTTAGGTAATACATTTAGTATTCTTTTATCATTTTGCTCATTTCTATTTCATATCTATGTGCTACAGTATCCCAGCTATATTCCTGTTCAACGATTTGTCTTGAAAGTGTAGCTATTTTCATTCTTTCAGTCTCATTTAAAATTTTATTTTCTATTATATCATTAAAAGATTTTTGGTCTTCATAAAATAATATAACATCTTTCAACTTTCCAAGTATGTCTAATATTGATTTATTATTCATTATAACAGGTAATCCAGACGCCATCGCTTCTAAGATTACCATTCCAAATGATTCTTGTTTAGAAGGAAAAATAAAAGCTTTACTATTTCTATAATATTTTCCAATCTCTTCTCCTGGGCTCAATTCTCCAAGATATGTTACTTGCTGTTGTAATCCATTTTCGTTTACAAAATTATCTATGCATTGCTTGTATTCTTGTTCTATAATTCCTCCTGCATATAAAAATTCTATATTTTTATCATTTTTCATGTAATTCGATAATCTTTGTACACATTCCATTTGATTTTTTCGATCACATACAGAACCAGAATGAAAAAATGTTATCTTATCGTTTTTTTCATATTGCGGTTTATATATATCTATATTTACTCCATTATCGATTAAAACTATTTTTTCACTATTTATATTTAAGTGTTCTACAAAATGTTTTATTGTTGTTTTATTTAACACAAATATTTTATCAGCATTTCGTACAGAGTACACTTCTTGAAAATATTTTTTTCTAATAGTTGATTGTATATCTTCCCATGTATTACTCCAAATATAACTATGAACTGTATAATATATTTTAACTTTTTGTCTTAGCTTTTTTGATGTTGTCTTTAAAAAGAAAAACATATTATATTGATTATGAAAATGTATTGATATTTCTTCAATAGAACTTTTTATTTCATTTCTCAATGCTTTTGCCAAGCTTAATGAATAAACAACTCTTTTTAACTTGTGCATTATTCCTAATGTAGTATCTTTTTTTCTAAATATTTTAGGAACATTAACTTCTTTTATTTTTAAATTAGTTTTTATTCTGTTTTCATCTTTAATATCAAAAATTTCATAATTAATATTATCTTTTTCAAATACTTTTGATAGTTCCTCTACAACAATTTCTGTAGCTGCACCCATACTAGCAGGGATTGATGTATACCCTGTTCCAACCTCTATTATTTTCATCTTTTACCTCAATTTTTTTCATAAATTTCTAATAGCTTTTTAGTATATGTTTCTAAAGTTTCACATTCCTTTTTTAAGCAATTTTCTGAATATTGTCTTAATTTTTCTTTATCATTCCATAACATTAAAATTTTATTTTTTAAATCTTTTATATTTTTAGGTTCAAAAATTTCACCAGTTTGTCCTATTGAAATTAATTCAGGTATACCTCCTATGTTTGAACCTATTACTGGAGTTCCATACATTTGCGATTCTATAACAGAAAATGGACAGTTTTCATAAATTTCTGATGCGCATATGCTTAATCTTGCTTTAGAAATGATTTCTTCCAACTCTGTTTCATTTTTAAATCCAATAAATTCCGCATTTTTAATTTTACAAATATCATCTTCTAATGGACCATATCCAGCAAATTTAAATTTAATATCTTTTAATGTTTTGGCAGTTTCTAGTATTGTCCTTACACCCTTATCCTCTGATAGCTTTCCAAAATATATTATATAATCTTCTTTTGTGTATTCTTTTATTTCTTTTTTATCGACGAAATTATGTATTACAATTGTTTTATCCTTAAATTCACTTTGCGTATCTAATTTTCTTTTTAAAAAATTACTAGGACATATTATTTTATCGATACATTTATATATTTTTCTTTTATGCCAATACAATGAATCCATGGTTCCAATTAAGCTTTTTAATTTAGATTGTTTTAAGCATTTAGTTTTGTAACAGTTCCAATAATTACCATTTAAGCATTTCTCACATGATATCATATTACTATCGAATAGCCCATGGCTTGGGCATATTAACTGATAATCATGTGCTACATAAAATAATTTTGCATTTTTATTTATTTTTTGCTTATATTTATTTATTGATATAATTATAGATGGTGTTAGATGGTATTCTATGTTATTTGTTATAATTAAATTTGGTTTATAATTATTAAGTAATTTATATATTTTCCTTTGTGCTTCATGACAATGAATTATTCTTAAAGAACTAAATATTGCTTTTAAATTTTTCTTTTGCAAATCTATGTTTTTTACATATAAGTTCCAGTCATTAAATAATGTATTATTTTCATTCTCTAATCCAAAATACTGAACTTCATGCCCTTGCTCTTTTAAGAATTTTCCTAATTTTATTACATAAGTTTCTGAACCGCCTTTAGGATACAAAAATTTATTTACTAATAAAATTCTCATTAGCTTCGTCCCCTTTTTCATGATGTATAATAAATTTAGCATAAATATTTTACCATACAAAAACTCAAATATCAACAAAATATTACTTTTAAACTACTGATATTTTACAATTCCAGTCTTACTGGGTTATGAGTAATTCTCTGTTCTTCTGGAGGTAATTCCATATAATTACCAAACACTCTTTTAAGTACCTTGTCATAATCTTTTGGTGCATTATACATTTTTCCTTCAAATTCTACTTTACTTGCTGGGAAATAATTGATTTTTTCATTTGTTTCCCTTTTAATAGTATATGCAGACGGAAAATTAATTACATATTCGTTTTGTTGCTTATCATTTTGTAATTGGTATATTTTGTCTATCCAATTTATTATTGTTTTATTTTTTAAAAATATAAATCTTCCTATTAGCCATTTTAGAGGTTTAAGTTTCCCCATAATTACATAATTTTTATACAATACTAATCTAGCAAGAGTTGCTCCAATTTTCTTTTGTATAAAAGTTATTTTGCTATTTATATTTTTAGTTTCATCTAATGGAAATATATCAATCCATACACCTTTTGGTCCGTCATATTTTACTTGAACATCTTGTTCAAAAATAGTATTTTTGTTTCTTATTTTGGTGAAACTTAAATAATATTTAGAATTTGTATTTATATTATCTATCATGTACTTTGGACTTATTTCTTTCTCAGCTATCTCTAAAAATTTATTATATTCCTTTCTAGTCATTGCTACATCTAAATCGTCATCCCAAGGAATAAACCCTTTATGTCTTACAGCTCCAAGTAATGTACCACCTATTAAAAAATATTGTAAATTATTATTTTCACATACTTTTACGAATTCGTCTAATATTTCTTGTTGAGTATTGTGTAACTTTTTTAATGTCTCTTGATCCATCAATTCTTTCATAGAGTCACTCCTTATATTTTATAAAAATCGTTTATATAGCATTTAAAATATCATATATATCTTTCACACCATTCAAAACAAAATTTGGCTTTGTTTCACTTTTTTCTATCTCTTCTACGGTAGCTTCACCGGTTAAAACACAAATTGTGCATACTCCAGCATTTATTCCAGAGGCTATATCTGTATATAACCTATCTCCTATTACTACAGTTTCTTCTTTTGAACACTTAAAATTATTCATACAATAGTTAATCATTGTAGGTTCAGGCTTACCTATAAATATTGGCTTTCTTCCTGTTGCACATTCAAGCATTTTAGCTATAGCTCCACAATCTGGAATGAATCCATTTTTAACTGGGCAAGCCAAATCCGGATTTGTCGCTATATATGGTATATTTTTATGCTCATATAATAATTTACAAACATCTCTTGCTTTTTCATAATTAAATTCTGTATCAAAACCTATAAGTACTACTTCTGCATTTTTGCTATATGTTGTTGTAACATTAATACCATTATGTTGTAATTCCTTAATGAACTCCTTGGTTCCCATTGCATAAATCAATTTATTTAAATAATTAGTATTTAAATATTCAATAGTAGCTTGTGTAGATGTATAAAAGTTATCATAATCAGCTTTAATTCCCATGCCTTTTATTTTATTTATATATTCATAGATTGATTTAGATGAATTATTAGTAATAAAAATATATTTACCACCAATTTCTATAATCTTATTTAATAATTCTTTTGTTCCATTAAATAAAGTATCCTCGTTATAAATTGTTCCATCCAAATCAAATAAAAATAATTTTTTACTTTTTATGCTTTCTATCATTTATATCTCCTTAAATAGTTCTTGTGCTGCTGCTAAGTCTTCGTGATTATCAATTTCGTACCATCTTCCTATTAAAGGGCAAGCTTTGAATTCTATTTCGTTTAAGATATCATTTAATGCTACTTCACTCCATAATTTTAATTCTTTTTTTACTTCAATAAATTCTTTACATTTATCAAAAAATTTAATTCCACCCTCTTTAGAAAATTTATATACATCAATAGAACAACCTAATGCATCTTCCTTACTTATAGCTTTAGAAATTTGAATTAATCTACCATTTTTTTCTATTACTTTCATAGATTCTTCCATATATCTTCCTATATCTGTAACAATTGCATTATCAGCCTCAGAATCTAATAATTTTTTTATAACAGATGAATCATAAAACACATCTGCATTCATCATAAGAAATGCTTGTCCATATAATTTTTCACTTGCTAAATAAGCTGAATACATGTTATTTGTATTTAAATAATCTTCACTACATATTATATTTATTTCAGGAAAGCTTGCATGTACTTCTTTTTCTAATATTTCTGCTTTATATCCAGAAATAATAGTTATATCATTGATTCCATTTTCCTTTAAGTTTTCTATTTGTTTAATTAATATTGCTTTTCCATTTACTTTTACTAGTGATTTTGGACATTCATCTGTTAATGGTCTTAATCTGCTTCCAATTCCAGCTGCTAAAATTAAGGCTTTCATTTTATAATTCCTCCTCTAATTCTTCATATATTTTTTCTAATTCTTTTGTATCTAGATTAATTTCGTTTAAATATGTATATCTGTTAGGTCTCATTGAAGAAGCTTTTTGCATACATAATACAAATTCTTGCTTTGTTATTCCTAATTTTTTTGGATTAATATTAACATCAAACTTATTTAAATATTCCAATATTAAAGAATAATCTTCTTTAAGCAATTTTAACATGCTAACTGTTCCTAAAGCTACTTGAATTCCATGTAAATTATTATGATTTGTATAATAGTCTAATGCATGGCTAAATAAATGTTCTGAACCGCTTACTGGTCTACTACTGCCCGCAAATTCCATTGCAATTCCAGATAGAATTATAGAGTTAGCTAATGCTTTTATAAATTCTGGGCAAATTGATTTATAATTTGTTCTCATCAATGAATCTAAAGCATTTTCTGACATTAAATATGCAAAATTGTTCATTTGATCTTTCTTTTTTAAATAAGCATTTTTCCAATCTTTTAATGCCATATAATTAGATATAGTATCACCTATTCCAGCTTTTGTTAGCTCCACTGGACAACTTTGTATAAAATTTGTATCAAGAATTATTGCTTTAGGCATTTTACATCCTAAGCTTTGTACTTTTCCGTCTCTCTTTTTTAATACTGCTATTGGAGAAGCAATACCGTCATTAGAAATAGTTGTCGGAATAGAAATACATGAAATCTTAGATATATATGAAGCATATTTGCATACATCTAAAACCTTTCCTCCTCCTAAGCCAACAATGTAATCTATATTGTTTTCTATGACTTCTTCTGCAATTTTCATTGCCAATTCTATTGAATTATTGTCTATATACTCTATTTGCAATATTCCTAATTTTTGAATTTGCTGTTTTATTAGATTGCCATATAAATTGTCTATAAATTTATCACTTATATACAAAAATTTTCCTGTAATATTATTAGATAATAATATATCATATAACTCTTCAATAGCCCCTTGCTTTATGTTTAATATATTATTCAAAAAAAGCCCTCCTATCTAATTATTAAACCTTTAATTATAATGCAACCACAAATTTTAATTTTTATATAACTGCATAGTTTCATTTACTATTTTATTCCAATTATACTTTTCTAAAATAAAGTTACTAATATCCGTTGTAGAATTATTAATATTGTTATTTAAACTTTGTTCTAATTTTATTTTTAAATCCTCAATGTTTCCTTTTTTAAATTGAATAGCATAATTTTCACATACTTGTACATTTTCCTCTATATCACTTACCAAACAAGTACATCCATAGCTCATTGCCTCTAGTAAGCTTATTGGCATTCCTTCTATGTCACTTGGAAGGCAATATAAATAGCAGTTACTAAATAATTCTTCTAATTCTTGTCCTTGTACAAAGCCTGTCATGATAATTCTACTATCTTCTGATGCTTTTCTTTTTATTTCTTCTAAGTAATCGTTTGTATGGCTTGCTCCACCAGCAATTACTAACTTTTTGTCTGTATTAGTTTCTTTAAATGCATCTATTAAATAATGTAAGCCTTTTTCTGGAACTATTCTAGCTAAAAATAAAATATAATCATCTTTCTTTAAACCATAATTTGTAGTTATTATATCTGCTTCTTTTATTTCTGGTTTGTTAACTCCATTTGGTATAAAGGCCGTATCTCTACCATATGTGTCTTTAAAATATTTTTGGACTCCTTTTGATAGAACTATTATTTCGTCTGCATATTTTACTGCCATTTTTTCTCCGAAATTTAATATATTTTGTTGCAAATCCACCCCATTTAGCTCTTTGCCAATCTAACCCATGTATGGTTACAATGATTCTTTTTTTGAATAAATGTGGAATCCATAGCATTGCACAGCTTCCCTCAGCATGGTAATGTAATACATCATATTTTTTAAATGATGCTATTATTGATGCAAAGAAAGAATAAATTAATGCATCTAGTCCTTTTTTATTAATGGTGGGTATAGTTTTTATTTTTACACCTTTATATTCCTTGATGTTTTTTTTGTCTTTATCTGCACTTTTGTCTTGTACATTTTTGCCTTTTCTATTATATACATCTACTAAGTTTCCTCTTTCTACGAGTCTAGTAGATAGTTCCTCAACAACAACTTCTACTCCGCCTTCTCTTGACGGAATCCTTTTGTGCCCTATCATCGCTATTTTCATATATGTGCCTTTCCCAATCATTTAACTTTCTTGCTTTATTTTTGGCGTATTTTTTATAAAATTAATTATCTTAGTATCAACAAATTTTAAAAGTGCTGCACTTATAAAAGTTAGTATAAATACTAGTATTATATATTGACCTGATACTAAACCTATAGTTTTAGGTATAATTTTCATAATAACTCCATGTAGCAAGTACACTTCGTAGCTTATGTTTCCAATTCCCTTTAAAATTTTATTTTTAATTTCAATTTTGTTTAATATTATTGTCATAAAACTTATAATAGTTATTCCTAGTGCTGTTCTTATAAACCATGTACCTAAAATATAAAGATCTTTATATTTTAAATATAAAAGTCCAAAAATTAATGACATAATTCCGCAAATATATATATATATATATTTTTTTTTCTTTGCATTTTTTTCTATTTTAGGAATAATATCATATATCAAACTGCCATATATAAATCCCATGGTTTCAACTTGCCATCCTGTTGTAAAATTCATTACTTTTCCCAATATGCTATATGATAAAACTATTGCATATAATATGTAATCGGCAATTTTTTGCTTTTTAAAAATAGTATTTATCACCCAAAATAGGACATAGTATAATAATAATATTGTTATAAATGATATTCCATTCAATCCTATAATTTTTAATATATTTGTTGTTATATCATTACTAGGTTTCAATATAACCGATATAGTATTAGCTATCCAAAATGGTATTAATAAATTCAATATTCGATTTTTCCAAAAACCTTTTAAATAATCTTTTTTGGTTGCCACACTATATTTTAGCCCATACGCAGATAGCATAAAAAATATGGTTACTGCAATATATCCAAATGATCCAATACTATCTTGAATAAAATTACTATTCTCCTTAGGTATATGAACCAGTACTACTATTATACAACAAATTGCTCTTATCATAGTTGTTTGCTCTTTATCTGTAATCCATATAGTTTCTTGTTTTTTAGTTTTGCTTTATATAAAACTATAAATATAAAAGTTATGACTAAAATAAGCATATAAATATCCATATGTATCTCCTTAATTGATAAATAACAATATATTTAGACTTTCTTTTTGTTTTCTTTTTTTATTAAAATTTATAGTAAAAATAAGTATACCAACTAATTTATTATTTTACTACAAAAAGCAAAAAATAGCAACCTTTTGTTGCTATTTTTTACATATTTTATTGCATTGTGCATTCAAAATTCTAATGCAACAAAACTTATTAATTTTTCAAAGTTTTTCATAATCGTTGACTTGTAAAATTTAAAAATATATAATGTAACTGATGAAAAGCAATTAACAAAATTATACTTATGTTAAATGCATTAACTTAACTACTTTCCATCAAGTATAAAAACTTTAAGGAAAGAGAGGTGGATATTATGCATAATTTCGTAATAATGTTTAGCTTTGCAAATAATCCTGCACCTGGACCTGGATGCAGAGATAGCAAAAAAGATATTATCGACTACATGGAGTCTTTTCAGTATAGCACTAAGCTTTTTGACAATGCATACCAAGTATTTTCTATGCAACCTTTACCAGAATTTAGGGACAATGTTACTGAAAGACTTAACCCAGATGACAGTGTAGTAATTGTAGAAGCTACAGACTTTAAAGGTCAAAATCTACCAAATATTTAGAGTGTCAATATAGCAAAAAATCCACAAACTCACTTTAAATTAATGAGTTTGTGGATTTGTGTTTTTACTTTAATCTCTTGGATGAGTTTTTTTACTTTATGCCCTTGGACAAGTGTTTTTGCTTTATGCCCTTGGATGAGCCTTTCTATAAATATCTTTTAAGCTATCATCTTGGAATTGCATATATACTTGAGTTGAAAGTATATCTGAGTGTCCTAGCATTGCTTGAATTGACTTTAAGTCAGCTCCATTTTGCAATAAATGTGTTGCAAAAGAATGTCTTAAAACATGTGGCGTAATATCTTTTGATATGTGGGCTTGCTCTTTGTAATATTTAATTATTTTCCAGAAGCCTTGTCTTGTTAGTCTAGTTCCGTTTATATTAACAAAAAGGGCTTTTTCATCATCTTTTTTAATTAAAACTTCTCTTGCAGAATTTACATATTCTTTTAATGCTTTCAAAGACATGTTTCCTAGTGGAATAGTTCTTTGTTTGCTTCCATTTTTGCAAACAGCATATCCCTCTTCTAAGTTGACATCTTCAACATTTAAAGATATTATCTCTGTTACTCTCATTCCTGTTGCATACGCAAATTCTAGCATAGCTTTATCTCTAACACCTTTTAAGTCTGTTGCTTTTGGTTGGTCTAGTAATAAAGATACTTCACTAGAAGTTAATATGCTTGGAACTCTTTTTTCTACTTTTGGTGATTGAATACCGTCAGTAGGGTCTTCTTTTATCTTTTTATTTTTTACTTCATATTGGTAAAAAGATCTTATTGATGCTATGTTTCTTGATATTGTAGATGGTTTTTTGCCAATTTCTTTTAAATGGTCTATGTATTCCTTCATATCTTTTTTTGTAACTTCATCATATTTCTTTTGTTTTGCATCTAAATAGTTCTCATATTGCTTTATGTCTCTTCTATAAGATTGCAATGTGTTGTTTGAAGCCTTTTTTTCATTTTCTAAAAAATCAAAGAATAATTTTAATTGTTTTTCCATTTCGTTCCCCCATCTATTTTTATGTTTATGTAAATATTGATATAATTTATATCAAACATTTTAAAAAAAGTAAATAGGTTTTCATAATTTTTTAAAAATATTTTATTAAACCTCTTAATAAATTTGTCGAAATTTCTGTTTCAACCACTGCAGAACCTATTAAAATAAACAAAATTAATATAGAAAATACAGTGTGCCTTACTAGTTCTAATTTTATGTTTTCTTTTCTTTTGTCAGTGTATATTGATTTATACGCTTTTAGCGAGCTTACACCAAGCGATATTATTCCCGGTATAAACAAAATATTTTGCATTATTATAGATATTGCTATAAATGCTATGCCTTTCGCTGTTCCAAATACTATGGTTATTGCAGAAATTGTATACCCTAAGCAAAACCCTCTAAATGCTATTATTCCAAATACTATTGGTATTCCTATAATAGTGCTTCCTATAAACCATATTATTAAAGTTAAAATTATATTGTCTCTTATATTATTTTGTAACAATGTTATGTTAATGCTTGAATCACTTTGCTTAAATGCTTCTATGTAAGTATTTACATACGAAATTATTTCTGTTTTTTGCCCTTCTTCTAAGTTGTTTACAAACATTACTCCTAAGAATATTCCAAGTAAAAATATCAATGTTATTATTATGTATTCTTTTATGTTATTTGTTACAAAGTTCATTACTACATCTATAATTTTATTTTTCTTTTTTACCTTTTGCGTTATATTATTTCTTATGTTTTCATATTTATATTTTCTAGATATGTTTTTGGGCTTTTTCATCTGTTCTTTTAAGTTCATAGTAAACTCCTTATCGATTTTAGTAACTACATAATGTCTATTCGATAATATTTTTTTTAGAACATTTAATGAAATTTTTATATTAATTTTATGACAAAATTCCTTGAAACTATTGAAAAAAAAGGCAAAAAAGTATATAACCTGACTTTGACAGTAAAAAATGGTAAAAAGCCTTGTACATTGACTATATCAGTATGTACAAGGCTTTAAGTTTTGTCTTTTTTGTCTTGTGAAAAAATTATTTTTTTGTATCAGATAAAATTTTTTTAATATCTTGTAATCTCATAAATTTCTGATCAAAA
>CANQCG010000015.1 GCA_947589645.1 uncultured Clostridia bacterium | reverse complement strand
CTTCTTGCATTATTTTATTAGCAATAGAAAGGCCTGGGTTAATGTGACCTGCTGTACCTGCTGCAGCTATTATTACTCTCATTTTTACTTCCTATGTTAATTTTTAGACTAACATATTCTCCTTCCTTTATTAATTTGAATGAGCAGTTGCTCTTGAAATATTTAATAATACTCCCATTTCACAAAGTAATATAAATAGCGAAGTTCCTCCGTAACTAAAGAATGGCAGTGGCATTCCTGTTACTGGCATTGATGCTGTTACTACAGCAATATTAATTATAACTTGAACAGCTATTAAAGTTGTAATTCCTACTGCAATTAAGCTACCAAACATGTCTGGAGCTTTCATTGCTATTAATACTCCTCTCCAAATTAATATAGCAAATAATATTATTGTAAATGCGCATCCCACAAAGCCTAATTCTTCTGCTAGTATTGCAAAAATAAAGTCATTTTGTGGCTCTGATAAATATAAATATTTTTGATTTCCTTCGCCTAAGCCTAGGCCAAATAAACCTCCTGATCCAATGGCATATAAGCTTTGTATTATCTGCCATCCTTTTCCTTTTGCATCACTCCATGGATCCATAAAAGTTGTTATTCTTACAAGTCTATATGGTGCCATTATTACCATTGCAACTAAAGCTGGAACTCCAATGGTTATTCCACATGTCATAAATTGCCAAAATTTGCATCCTGCCATTATCATCATTACACAGCAAGTCGCAAGTATTACTACAGATACACTAAAGTGTGGCTCTAATAATAGTAAAACTATAATTGGAGCTAACATACACACATGTTTTACTAAGCCTAGCCAGAAATTTCCTAGCTCGTCTCTATCATGTGTTAAAACTCCTGCATAAAAAATAATCATCAAGAATTTTACAACTTCTGAAGGTTGAAAAGAAAAACTTGGAGTTATTTCTATCCATCTTTTTGCTTCATTTACTTCTGTTCCAATTACTAATACTAATGCTAACAAAATTACTGATAATATCCATGCTATTTTATAAAACTTTTGATAAAACCTATAGTCAATTTTAGATATTATCCCCATAGCCACAAGTCCTAGTAAAGCAAAAATTAACTGTCTTATAAAAAAGTGATAACTAGTTTTATAGTCTGAAAGTGATTTTGGTGAACTTGCTGATAAAACCATAGTAAGACCTAATGCTAAAAGTATTAATATAACTATAAGTAAAGTAAAATCTATAGAATTGTTTAAAAAGCTTGAATAGGTTTTTACTTTTTGCTTTTTTGCCATTTCTAAGTATCATTCCTTTCTTTTCAGTTGGCACTTATCTTTTGTTTATATTATTTGTAATCCTATTGTGCATACAACTAGTGTTATAATGCTAAATGCTATTACTATTTTATTTTCTCTCCAACCAGATAGCTCTAAATGATGGTGTATTGGCGCCATTTTAAAAAATCTATTTTTGGTTGCTTTAAAATATATTACTTGAATTATTACAGAAAGAGTTTCTATAACTGGTATAATAGCAATTAAAATTAATAATATAGGCATTTTTAAGTATAAAGCTACACCTGATATTACTCCTCCTAAAAATAAAGAACCTGTATCTCCCATAAATATTTTTGCAGGTTTCATATTAAACATTAAAAAGCCTAATATTGAACCTATAACAATAGAGCAGAATATTACTAATTCTTTTACTCCTAAAAGTGTTGCTATTATTGCTAGACAAGTTATTATAATTACTGTTACACTTGAGGCTAAACCATCTATTCCATCTGTCAAATTTACAGCATTTGTGGTTGCTAATATTACTAAAATAGCAAATGGAATATATGCAAATACCGGTATAGTAACATATATCTTTAAAAATGGTATATAAGTGTCTGTCCCCAAATTCATTACTTTTAATAAATATATTACATATGCAACTGAGATAAATAATAGTCCTAACATTTTTAAGCTTGGTTTTAAGCCCTTTGTATTTTTTAATATTAATTTTCTTACATCATCTATAAATCCAATTAGTCCAAATCCCACTGTTAAGCAAAGTATTGGCAATAAATTTTTGGCAATTTGAGTATCGCCCTGTTTTGTATAATATATATATGCAAATATTGTAACTATTATAATTGCAAGTATAATTATTAATCCTCCCATTGTAGGGGTTCCTTGTTTTTTTAGATGTGATTCTGGTCCATCATCTCTTTCTACTTGCCCAACTTTAAATGTTTTTAATATTGGTATTATTAATAAGGCTAATAATATTGTTAAGCCAAATGATATTAATAATATTTTTGTTTGAAAATCCAATGTTTTTTCATACCTTTCCTTTTAATTTTCTCTTGTACAAAATTTAAATTCGTTATTTACTTTCTCCATCAATAATTTGTTTTATTATAATTCTTTCATCAAAAGGAAATTTCTTACCATTTATTTCTTGATAAGTTTCATGTCCTTTTCCTGCTAAAATTACCATATCGTTTTTGTTTGCCATATTTATAGCTGCTTTTATTGCTTCAATTCTATCAACTATTACAGTATAATTTCCTTTAGTTTTCTTTATACCTTCTTCAATTTCTTGTACTATTGCTTCTGGTTTTTCTGTTCTTGGGTTATCAGAAGTAATTATTGTATAGTCTGCTATTCTACCTGATATTTCTCCCATTGTATGCCTTTTTCTTCTATCTCTATCTCCACCGCATCCAAATACTGATATTACTTTTCCACGCGTATAACTTTTGCATGCTCTTAAAATATTTTCTAAGCTTTCTGGTGAATGGGCATAATCTATCATTATTGTTAATTCTTTTTTATTATCTACAAGTTCTGATCTTCCTGGTACTCTTACCTCTAGAAGAGCATTTTTGATAGTTTCTGCATCTATGCCTAGATTTCTTGCTACACATATTGCAGCTAAAGAATTGTAAACGCTAAATCTTCCTGGTATTCCTACTTTTACTCTCTCGTTTCTTTCTCCCATTTTTACTTTGAAATCAACATATGAATTTGTTATTGTAATGTCTTTTGCTAATACCTCGCAATAATTGTCAATTCCATAAGTAGTTATATTTTTGTCTGGAAATCTATCTGCAATTTTTGCACCATATAAGTCATCTACATTTACAAAAGCTTTTTTACACATATCAAAGATCTTTAATTTTGATTCAAAATAATCTTTCATATCTGGATGTTCTTTTTCGCTAATGTGGTCTTCAGATAGGTTAGTAAATATAGCCATTTCAAATTCACAGCCCTCGACTCTATGTAATTTTAGGCTTTGTGAAGATACTTCCATAACTACATATTCTACTTTTTCTTTTACCATTTGTGCAAATATTTTTTGTAACTCTAAACTTTCAGGTGTAGTTCTATCACTATCTCCCATATTTTTTCCATTTATATATGTTGCAATTGTTCCAATAAGTCCAACCTTTTTACCGGCTTTTTCTAGAATTTCTTTTATCATAAAGGTCGTTGTTGTTTTTCCTTTAGTTCCTGTTACACCAATTAATTTTAATTTTTTTGATGGGTTGCCATAAAAATTACTGCTTATTATTGCCAAAGCTTTTCTTGTATCAGGTACCATTACTATTGTTACATCTTCTAGTTTCTTTATTTTGCTTAAATCACATCCTTCTTGGATGACTATTGCAGTAGCTCCTGCTTCTACTGCACTTTCTATATAATCGTGTCCATCTACTGAAAAACCTTTTATTGCTATAAATACAAAGCCAGGTTTAACATTTTTTGAATTGCTCTCAATTCCTGTTATTTCAATATCTAATTTTCCTTTTCCTTTGAGTCCTTCTAACCCTATTAAAAGTTTTTTTAATTCCATATTACTTCCTCTTTCAAAAATAATATATTTGCCTCATTTAGTTAAATGTGGTAAACGTCCGCATCTATTATATAACTAATTTTTCCTTTTGTATAGGTTTTAAATCAAAAAAAATCACTTAATAATATTTATTTAGTGATTTTCTTTTTATTCTTAATTAATTGTATTTTGTTTATTAATTTATTGGTTAATAAATGTGTTCTACCTCTTTTAGTTTTTGTATTTTTTCTTTATGTTTCATAATTGTTTCATAACCTATATCAAAACATTTTTTTATATTGTCTGTTTGTAGTAAGCTTGTATCATCGTTTCTTATTTCTATTGCTATATCTGCTAGGCTTTGTGCTTTTCTTACATCTTTTAAAGAAAAGATGTCTACAGCTCTTAACAATACACTTAATATATTGTTAGTAGGTATATAATTTGTTATATCAAAACTTAAAGCTATTACTTTGTCTGCTCCCATATCTTTTAAAACTTCTACTGGTAAGTTGTCTTTAGTTCCTCCATCTATAAAATTATATTTTCCAAAATTGCAAGTAGTAAATATACCTGGAAATGCCATACTTGCTCTAACTGCTTTTGCAATTGGTATATCATATATGTAATCAATATTGTCATTTTGTAAATTATAATTTTTTGACATTGATATACATTCTTTTGTTGAAATTGTGTCTACTGTGGGAATTGCAAGTGGCATTTTAATTTCTGATATGTTTTTTATTTTCTTTTTGCTTGCAATTCTTGCTACTAAATTTTCAAGTTTTTCACCTTTTATTAAGCCACCAATTTTAATTTGTCTTTGCATTAAATATGTTGCAATTGCTTTTATGATTGGCCTTTTTTCAATATTTATTAATGTTTTATAATATTCGTCTACTACTTCAAACATTTCTTCAATAGAAAAACCCATCGCATACATGCTTGCAAATATACTCCCTGAGCTTGTTCCTGCTATATAATCTGCTTTTATTCCAAGTTCAGCTAATGCTTTTATAGCTCCTATATGTGCTACTCCTTGCATTCCGCCACCTGCTAATGCTAATCCTATACTCATTTGTTTCTCTCCTAATCTAATTTGCATAAAAAAATAAAAAGCTGAAGTATTTTATACCCTCAGCTAAAATTTTATGCAATACCATATTTTTTCTTGAATTGTTCTGCTCTTCCACCTGTTTTCTCCATTTTTAAGTTTCCTGTCCAATATGGATGACATTTTGAGCAAACATCAACTCTTATATCTTTTTTTGTTGAACCTACTTTTAAAACATTACCACATGCACATGTTATAGTAGTTTGTTCATATGTTGGATGTATTCCTTCTTTCACGAAAAGTCACCTCTTTCTTATTAATCTAAAATTCGCTATTTTCCATAATAACATATTTTTATATTTTTTTCAAGTATTATTTAGTTTTATTTTTCATTTCTTGGTATTCTTCTTGAACATATTGTACAGTATCTTTTAAATGTGTGTTTAAAGATATTTTTTTAACTAACTTAAACATTACATTAAAGATACATGCAACTATTAAAATAAATATTCCTATTTTTTTCCATGTTTTTGCTAACATATTTTTTCTCCTTTTAATTATACATATTAATTATACTATATTTTTTGATTTTGTCAATATAAGCTTGCTTCAAAGGTAAAGTTATTTTATATTAAAATATGAATTTTGTAATAAAAAGATGTTTTTTAGGTCATACTTTTAAATAAGATACTTATATTTTTGAAAGGAATGAATTTTTTTATGAAAAAATATGCATGGCTTGCCATTTTAGTAGTTATTTTAATTGTAGGAGCAATTATATATTTTTATTTTTCAAATTCTAATTCTAACTCCAATTATTCTGCCCAAAGAAGTAGTTCTAATACAAATACCGATTCTAATGTAACTAAAAATAATCAACCTACTATTGTAGAAAAAGAAGTAGCAAGTTATTCTACTGAAATAAAAAATAAAAAAGATGGTAATAGGCAAGGAAATATTACTCTTACATGTTCTTCTTTAAATAATGCTAGTATTGCACCTGGTGACACTTTTTCTTTTTGTGATACTGTAGGTAAAGCTACAACTGATAGAGGTTATAAACCAGCTAATATTATTATTCAAGGTAATGAAATTAAAGGTCTTGGCGGTGGTAATTGTCAAGTAAGTTCTACATTGTATAATGCAGTTATGGCTGTTCCACAAGATTTAGAGGTAGTTGAAAGACATCCACATAGTGCACCTGTGCCATATATTGAAACTGGTAAAGATGCTGCTGTTTCCTATGGCACTCATGATTTTAAATTTAAAAATAATTCAGATTCTACCTATAAAATTATTGCCGAAAATACAACTGATGAAATTAAAATAAAATTAATAAAACTTATTAAGGAATAATTACCTTAATAAGTTAAACCAATTTTCATAAATTTTACAAGCCATAGTTATCATGTCTATTTTTTTTACTTCTTCTTTTGCAATTAAATTAACTTCTAAAAGCTTATTTTCTCCTAAAGTGTAAGTTATTTTTCCTAGTGTTTGCCCTTCTAAGATTGGCGCTGGCATGCTGTCAGATAAGCTAATAGTTTGTGAAATGCTTGAACCTTGCCCCTTTGGAATTAAAACTCCTACATTTTTTTCAAATACTATTTCTAGTGTTTTTGAAATGCCTTTTTCTACGTTTATGTCTTTTACTTTTTCTTTAGCTGTTCCTAGCTGTCTATATTCAAAATTGTTAAATCCATAGTTAAGTAGCTTTTCAGCCTCTTCAAATCGTATTGCTGATGTAGGGCCTTTCATTATTACTGCAATTAAAGATAAATCATCACGAGTTGCAGATGCAGATACATTGAAAAGTGCTTGTGAAGTTGAGCCTGTTTTTAAACCTGTGCATCCATTAAAATTTCGTACTAATTTGTTTGTGTTTACCAAACTAGATTTTCCATCTCTAAGACTATCCATATAGATTGTTGTATATTTAGTTATTTCTGGATATTTATTTAAAAGTTCTTTTGACATTAATGCAATATCGTATGTAGATGTTACATGTCCGTCTTCATCTAGTCCATGGCAGTTTTTAAAAGTGGTGTCATTCATTCCAAGCTCTTTTGCTTTTGCATTCATTAGCTCTACAAAGGCTTCTTCTGTACCTGCAATATGTTCTGCCATAGCTACCACGCAATCATTTGCAGATACTACACAAATTGCCTTAAGCATTTCATCTACAGAAAGTGTTTCAGATGTATCTAGCCAAATCTGTGAACCACCCATACTTGCCGCATTTTTACTACATGATATTTTTGTTGTATAGTCTAATTTTCCAAGTTTGATTTGCTCCATTATTAATAAAATACTCATTACTTTGGTAACACTTGCTGGCCTTAGTTTTTCGTGCACATTATAACCGTATAAAACTTGACCTGTTGTTTGTTCTATTAATATTGCAGAGCCTGACTGTAAATTAAGAGTATTTCCTGTTTCATCTTTTTCGCTTACCTTTGCATTTACTGTACTTACACTTGTTGGAGATGAAGATGCGTCTTGTGTTACAGACCATGTATACATATTTGCTGCTATGCAACTGTTGCTAATTAAAATTAAGCATACAATTATTAAATAAGTAGTTCGAAGTATTTTTTTCATCCTAGTCCTACCTTTCTTATTTAATTGTATGCTTGTTTAATATTTTTATTCCTGTTTTATAATATTTTTAGATTTACACTAATTTTCATTTTTGTACCACTTTGCAAATTCTCTCATGGCATCTATATCTTTATATTTAATTCTATTTTTTCTTTCTTCTTCAGACATTTCAGCTAATGTTTTATCATAGCCAAAAGGTTTAAAAATATACCATAAATCAGACCATTTTTTATCCGTTTCATTTCCTAATGCTCTTTTAGACAAAAAGCCCTCATGTTTTCCCATAAATTGATGCAATTTACTTCCATCATAATAAGATAAACATTCAGTAAATCTACAATTTCTATTTTGTTTGTTTTCCATTAGTTTCAACATACCATTAATTCCGATAGTATCTAATGCAAAATTAACAAAGGCTCTTGGGAAACCAGCTAATTCATCTATCCAAAATCCACAGTCTAAAGATATACATGGCTTATTTACTAATTTATAAGCTTCCATAACTTTATATTTAGATATATATTTTATGTCATCACTTCTTGGTTCCTCTAAATCATATTCAAATACTTTAAAATTAACTCCTTCTAATTGTCTGCTAGCAGAAGCTATTTTTCCTTTATTATGTGTCACAAATACTATTTCATCCATCAAAGTATTCCTCCTACAAAAAATTTTTTAATTCAATTAAATCACTAATTTCATAAGTTGGTTTGAAGGCAGTATAGTTCTTTACTTTACTCATATTTAACCAGCAAGAATCTATTCCATTTTGGTTAGCTCCTGCAACATCTTTTTCTAATTCATCACCTATTATAAGCATATTTTCTATTCTATAATCATCTATTTTTTCGAAAAACTTCTCAAAAAATTTACGACGTGGCTTCATATTTCCTGCTTCTTCTGCTGTAAATATACACGTAATGTATTTTAGCACATTAATTTTTTCTAACTTATTTTTTACAGCTTTTGTTGGACCATTTGTTATAATCTGTTTTTTCCTCGTTAGTTTTAAATTCATATGGATCTTTTATCTTTCCTGCAGCTCTATCTTTCCAAAACTTATTATCTATTTCTATAAAATTTTTTATTTTTTCACTTGGTTCTTCATTATTATTTAGTGATTTACAATAAGAATATGTAATATAATTATTACTAATAATATCATTTTTTTCTATTAATAATTCATCTCTAAAATTTGATAACATTTTTAATGATTTTTCGTCTGTTAAGTTATAAAAACTGTCTAGATACTTTTCTTTATCTTTACCAGAAGTATAAAATAAAAAATTTCCATTGTTTGATATTCCAATTATGTCTTTTAAAAAACTTGAAGATGCATTATATTTTTCTCTTAATTCTTTTACTAATGTATTAACAAAAATTTTAAGTCCACCTTCTCCTCTTCCTGTTATTAAAACAATTGGAACATTCTTTTTAAGTATAGTATAAATTGATTTCAACATTTCTTCTTTCAGATTTTAATTAAAATATTGCATTTTGGTAAATTTATTTCTATTAGTTTTTATTCTCCCTTTAATCTACATTATTATACTACTATTTACAATTTATGTCAATTTTAAAATTACTTAAATATGCATTTTAAAATTACTTAAATATGCATTGTTATGTGTTATTTTCCATAAAAAAAGAAGATTTTTTATAAATCTTCTCCGTCTGATTCTGGCTCTTCTTTTTTAATTTCTTCATTTATATCTTCATTAACATCAGTACTTACATGATGTTTTAATATAAATGGATCACTTTGCTTTTCCTCAAAGTCTTTTTGTTCAAAGTCTTCTCTTGTTTGACTTTTTTGGCTATTTTTTCTTATTTGTTCTACTATTTTTTCTGTTTTTTCATTTTGAGTTTTCATTTTTTTATTAAACATTTGATTTACTCTTTCCATTAAGTCTGGTACATAGTCCATTAATCTATCTATACATGAACTGTGATCTATTGGTAATAATCTTGCTGTTCCATTTTGTACTACTAGAAAAGCTACTGGATTAATACTTGCACCTGCACCTGCTCCGTCCTCCAAATGGTAATCTGTACTGTACCAATTCTTCTTTTTCTTTTTTAGAATATTCGTCTACTGTTTCTCCTGTAAACTCACTTCCACCTGCTGCAAAACCAAAAGTGACCTTTGAAATTGGTATAATAATCATTCCGTCTATGCTTTCTATTGGCTCGCCAATTATTGTGTTTACATCTACCATATCTCTTATACTACTCATTGCTGTAAGCATAAGGCCTTCTATCGGATGATTTTCTTTCATTTTTATCTCTTCCTTTCAATATAGTTTTATATATATAATGTATTAAATTAAACCTAATTATACAGTTTAATTTTATATTCAAAATATTTCTATCTTGATATAAAGGACTAACTTTAAATTTTTTCCCTTTTAATATTATTCCAAAAATACTTGAAATTACTCCGATTAGTAATGCAGTTGTTGCAGCATTTTCTGTTCCTAACTCTAAGTTTATATCTGCACTTATTATTTTTATTTGCAAATCTTTAAAACCTATAAGTGCTGTTTTTGCAAGTTGTTTCTTGTTGTTGCTTTTTTCTTCAATCATTTTTGCTTTATCTAAAATAGTTTTCATATTTATTTGTCTTGTTTGCAATTTTTTTAAGTTAAGTTTTAATATTTCTATTTTGTCAAAAATTATTATTCCTAGATATATTTCATAGTTCTTTTTAATTTTTTCTTTTCGAACCGTAGATATATCTAAATTATAAATTTTTAGCTGTAATTTAGAGTTTATAATTAAAATTATTACCAAAATTAAAATAAGCAAAATAAAAAACAATACTATCGCCTCCATTTAGAAGCTTTAGTATTATTTTTCCCATTGTTTAACTTATTTATACTTTATTAATTTGTCTTTGAGATTTCTCTACAAGAATTTTTCCAAATACTTCTTCTTGTTCTGTTACAACTTTATTTCTTCTCGATAGTTCCAAAAGTCCAGAAAAAGCTGTAACTACCTCTTGTTTGTTTCGTTTTCTAATTGAAAATAATTTATTAAATATAAATTTTCTGTTTCGTGATAATTCCCTAAACATTTCTTTTACTTTTTCAGCTACTGTATATGTTTCTGTAATTGCTAATTTTTCAACGTTTTTAGCATTTGCATTTATTTTTTCTTCATTTCGTTTTATTAAGTCTTCATAAATTTGTGGTATTAGAGTGTTATCGTATTGTTCTTCTATTTTTTGAACAGGTAAATTTATTTTTTCCTCTTGCTTAAAATATCTTCTTGAGTATAATAAGAAATTTTCTTTAAATTTGTTTGTTATTTCTTTATATTTTTTGTATTCAATTATTCTTCTTATTAACTCCTCTTCTGTAAGCTCTTGTTCTTCGTTTTCTTGTTTTGGAAGTAAACTTTTAGATTTTAAATATAATAGCGTTGATGCCATTACTAAAAACTCGCTTGTTATATCTAAGTTCATTTCTTGCATTTGATTAACATACTCTAAATATTGATCAGCAATTTCACTTATTTTTATGTCGTTTATGTTCATTTTATTTTTGTCTATTAAATGACATAACAAATCTAAAGGGCCTTCAAAGTTTTCTATTTTTATAGCATATTTAGTTGTTTCCAGTGCTAATATGTTTTGCATTTGTTTAATTCCTTTCAATTAGTCAGTTTTGTAGCATTATTTGATATTTCTATAACCTTTTTTATATAGGTATTGTTCAATTTCTTTTTCATCCATTTGATTTGATTTTTTTATTTTTATATTTTCTGCTGATTGTCTCTCATATTCTTCTAGCTTTTCTCTGTTTTTGTCTATATAATCTTCGATTAACTCTTTATCTATTCCTTTTGTCATTAATTTGTATTTGATTTCTTGAATAGACATATTTTTTAAGTTTATATATTCATTTACTTGTTTTTCTATGAAATTATAATCGTTTATATACCCTGCTTCTTTTAAGTATTCTATAATATCGTCTAGCATATTTTCTTCTATTTGAGAACTAAATTTGTTTCTAATTTCGCTCTCAGTTCTTTTTTTGAACATTATGTATTTGAATACTTTGGTTTTTTCTTTATCAAATTCTTCTACTGTATACATTATTACTCTTCTTCCTCTTCTTCGTCATCTGCTTCTGGCAAATCTTCTCCAAGGCTTTGTTCAAAGGCTTTTGCAAAGTTGTCTCTTACTTTCTTTTCTATTTCAGCTAATACTTTAGGGTTTTCTGTAAGATAGGTTTTTGCATTTTCTCTACCTTGTCCAATTCTTTCGCCATTATAACTAAACCAAGCACCACTTTTTTCTACTATTGCTAGATTTACAGCCATATCTAATATGTTGCCTTCTTTTGATATACCATGTCCATATACTATGTCGAATTCTGCCTCTCTAAATGGTGGAGCAACTTTATTTTTTATTACTTTAACTCTTACTCTGTTGCCTGTAACTTCGCCATCTTGCTTGATGTTTTCTACTTTTCTAATGTCCATTCTAACAGATGCATAGAATTTTAATGCTCTTCCACCTGTTGTTGTTTCAGGGTTTCCAAACATTACTCCTATTTTTTCTCTTAATTGGTTAATGAAAATTAAAACAGTTTTTGATTTATTAATGGCTCCTGCTAATTTACGCAATGCTTGTGACATTAATCTAGCTTGTAAGCCCATATGAGAGTCTCCCATATCTCCATCTATTTCAGCTTTTGGAACTAAGGCTGCTACTGAGTCTACAACTATTACATCTAATGCACCACTTCTAACTAGTGCTTCTGTAATTTCTAATGCTTGCTCTCCTGTATCTGGTTGTGAAACTATTAAATTATCTATATCTACTCCTAATTTTTTAGCATATACTGGATCTAGTGCGTGTTCTGCATCGATAAATGCTGCTTCTCCACCTGTTTTTTGTGCTTCTGCTATTACATGTAAAGCAAGTGTTGTTTTTCCAGATGATTCTGGTCCAAATATTTCTATAATTCTACCACGTGGTACTCCTCCTATGCCTAATGCTATGTCTAAGCCTAAAGCACCTGTTGGTATAGCTTCTACCTCCATTGCTTTAAATTCTCCTAATTTCATTACTGAACCTTTTCCAAATTGTTTTTCTATTTGCCCCATTGCTGCCTCTAAGGCTTTTTTCTTTTCTGTGTTTGCTTCCATAATTTTTCCTCCTAATTTTACAAACTTTTGTTCTTTTAGTTGCATTATATACCAAATTTTTGTTTTGTCAATACTTTTTTATAAAAAATTTTTAATATATGAACATTGCATCACCAAAACTGAAAAATCTATATTTTTCTTTTACAGCTTCTTCGTATGCCTTAATTATAAAATCTCTTCCTGCTAAGCTAGAAACTAGCATTAGTAATGTTGATTGTGGTAAGTGAAAATTAGTTATTAATGCATCTATACATTTAAATTTATAACCTGGGTATATAAATATTTGGGTATCTCCCTCTATTTCTTTTACAAAGCCATTCTCATCTGCTACTGATTCTAATGTTCTACAAGAAGTAGTTCCTACAGATATTACTCTTTTTCCATTTTTCTTTGCTTCATTTATGGCATCTGCATCTTGCTTCTTAATAAAAAAGTGTTCTGAATGCATATGATGATCTTCTACTTTTTCTACTTTTACAGGTCTAAAAGTTCCTATTCCAACATGCAAAGTTACTTTTGCTATTTTTATGCCTTTTTGTTTTATTTTTTCTAATAATTCTTCTGTGAAATGTAAGCCTGCTGTTGGTGCGGCGGCTGACCCTTCATATTTTGCATATACTGTTTGATACCTATTTTTTTCTTTTAATTCTTCATGTATATAAGGTGGAAGTGGCATTAAACCTATGGTATCTAAAATTTCGTTAAAAATTCCTTTGTATGTAAATTTAACCTTTCTTGTCCCACCTTCTAATGTGTCTAATACTTCTGCATTTAAAAGTCCATCTCCAAATGATACTTTAGCACCTACATGTAATTTATTTCCTGGTCTTACTATGCATTCCCATATATCATTTTCGATTCTATGTAATAGCAAAAATTCTACATTTGCACCTGTTTCTTTTTTGCCATAAAGACGAGCTGGTAGTACTTTAGTATCATTTATAACTAAACAATCACCTTCGTCTAGGTAATCTATTATGTCTTTAAATGTCTTATGCTCAATAGTTTGATTTGTTTTGTTTAAAACCATTAATCTTGATTCATCACGTTTTTGAATTGGCACTTGTGCTATAAGTTCCTCTGGTAAGTTGTAATCAAAATCTGCTACGTTCAAATTTTCCATTCCTTTCTGCATTTATTTACAATAAACAGAAAAAGCGGTGTTAGCCACTTTTTCTATTAATCTCCTAAACAAATGCCGATATCTTTTGCAGTTTTTATTAGCCTATCATCCATTTGTATTTTTCTTATGTTACTTTCTGGTGTGTTTCCAGAAGCTGCTCCTATAACAGTATTTCTACCAACAACATCTTCTAGTGATACACTTCCAAATTTTCCATCTTTATATGTTACTAATACATTGAAAACTCCATCCATTGCAAGTTCCATTGCCTTAGCACCATATTGTGTTGAAAGAACTCTGTCAAATGCAGTAGGTGTGCCACCTCTTTGTACATAACCTAGAACTGTATTTCTTGAAGTTAGACCAGTTAATTCCTCTATATCATTTGCAAGTTTGTCTCCAATTCCTCCAAGTCTGATATTATCTAAGCCTTTTCCTTCGTCTAATTCCTTCTTTACTATTATTTGGCCATCTTTTGGTTTGGCTCCTTCAGATACAACTATTATAGTAAACTGCTTTCCATTTGCTCTTCTATCATTTATTTTTTCTATTACTTTATTTAAATCGTATGGTATTTCTGGAATTAAAGCTATGTCTGCTCCTCCAGCTATTGCTGACTCTAAAGCGATCCATCCTACATATCTTCCCATTACTTCTAAAACCATTACTCTATGATGAGATTCTGCTGTTGAATGTAGCCTGTCAATTGCTTCTGTTGCAACTGATACAGCTGTATTGTATCCAAATGTAATATCTGTGTCTGCAACATCATTATCTATAGTTTTTGGAACTCCTATACATTTAACTCCTTTTACTGAAAAGTCTCTACTTGATTTTTGTGTTCCATCTCCACCTAATGTAAATAGACAATCTATTTCATCATCTTTTAAATTTTGAACACAAACATCAGATAAATCTTTGTATTCAACTTCGCCATTTTCATTTACAGTTTTGTAATTAAATACATTTGTATTATTAGATGTACCAATTATAGTTCCTCCTCTGTGTAGTAACCCTGAAGCATTTGTTTTTGAGTCTAGTTTAATAAAGTTATTGCTTAATAATCCCTTATAACCTTCAATAAAACCATAACATTCTATTCCATTTGTTTCTGCTGTTTTTACTATTGCTCTGATTACTGCATTTAATCCTGGTGCATCTCCACCATTTGTCAATATTGCTACTTTTTTAATCATTTTATTTTCCCCCTAGTATTATATGTTGTATCAAATTGGATAGTTATAAATACCAATATTAATTTTGATACTTATTAATCTTTTATTATTATACCAATTTTAAACTTTTTTACAATGGCTTTTTTAAATTTTTTTT
This sequence comes from uncultured Clostridia bacterium, assembly GCA_947589645.1. Lineage (GTDB taxonomy): Bacteria > Bacillota > Clostridia > TANB77 > CAG-508 > CAG-269. The sequence goes on along the minus strand of CANQCG010000015.1, from coordinate 22,083 downwards.
AATTTGTGTTAAAGCTATTTGAATTATACTTATATATGGATTATAACGATTTAAATAGTAGGAATAAAATTTTAGAATTTAGAAAAACTGAATAAAGAATTGCATATATAATAGCAAATTATGTATTATTTTTCAATATTTTAGTATTATTATTCTAATCTTTCCATTGACTTTTTTCGACATTATTAATACTTGAATCTTAGAAAAATAAAATTGCCTCAGATATGTTTTTGCATATCTGGGACAATTTATTTATTTTTTCATTATATGTATATTTTCTATATCTGTTGACATTTCTCTAGTAATTATATTTTGTAATTGTGCTATATCTTCTGTTCCAAGCTCTTTTGCTTTAACTACAACATTTATATTTTCTCCATTTGCAAGTATTACTGCTTCATCAAAGCCCTTTATTTGCATCAAATTTTCACAAATCATTATAGCATTTCTAGTATTATTTATATTTGTAATTTCTTTTGATGCTACAGCTTTTTGTTCTTCTGATATAGTCGTATTTTCTAATATTTTCTGATATGTTTCTAGCATTTGTGAATACATTTTTTCTCTTTCTAATTTAGAATTGGTAAAATAATCGTCTTCATTATTAACATGCGTATTTGATGTTTCTTGATTTTGCTCTTGATTGTTTTCTTCTGGGTTTGTATTTTGCTGTTCTTCATCTTTTACTACATTTTCTTGTTTTTCATTCGTTTCATTATTACTAACTAAGGTGGCATCTCCAATATTAGTATTATTTTGAGAATTTGAGCTTATTTCTATAGATTTATTATTATCTATATAACTTAAATACCCTGCAACTATTAACATTAAAACTATTGCATAAACAACAAGTTGATTTTTCTTAAATTTATTCATATATGTACCTCTTTTCTAATTTTTTTGCATTTGAAATACTTGAATTTTATGTGTTGCTAAACCAGTTATGGCTTCAGTTGCAGAAATAATATTTGCTTTAACTGTTGCGTTTCCTGCTCCTTCAGCTGTTATTATTGCTCCCTCTATTGTTGGCATAATAATTTTTTCAGTTATTGGTGAAGATTCCCCAGTCTCGTTAGTGTAAGCAATTTCTTTTTGTGTATCTGTTTGAGTAACATTTCGTGTACCTCCTGAGGTGTCTTTTTCTTCGGTTGTACTTTCAGTTTTAGTTTCGTTATACATTGCAACTGTAGTACTTGTTTCAGCATAGTTTATTAAAACTTTTACTTTTCCTACGCCTTCCATAGTTTCTAAAATATCTTCTAAATTTTCTTGCAAGCTGTAATAACCATTTGTATTAGACATATTTTTGTTGTCACTTTCTAATACTTTGGCTAATACTTTATCACTTTGTTGCTCCGAATTTTTTGTGTCTTCGTTCCAAATATTATTTATTACTATTACTGTAATTATTAATAATATTATCAAAAATATTATATTTTCGATTTTCTTCCTTTTGCCTTTACTTTCTGCATCTTCTTGAGTTTCAGAGTTTAATTTTAATTTCTTTTTAAAATTTTCAAACATAATTTCCTCCATAAATTAATCTTGAACAATTTTGATTTTATCTTGACTTATTTCATAATAATGGCTTAAAAATTCTTTTACTTTTTTTGTGTCTTCAGTTTCTTGTAAGTTATCATTATTTTCTCCATCTTCTTGATTATTTATACTTATTTCTACTTTTTCTACATCTTCAATTTGAATGTCTTGTCCTTGTTTGGAATTTAATTTTTGTTTATCTATATTTAAATATATAGAATTAATTCCCGCATTTTCTTTTGTAGCATCTATTTGTATAGAAACATCGCATTTATTTACTTTGTACCCTAAATCTTGAACTTGTTTTTCAACATTTTTTTGAAATTCTTGTATATATAAATCTTCTATACTGCTTGTCTCATTTTGAGAAGATGCTATACTATTTTCTACTTGAATTTTTAATAAATTTTTTTCTGTATTTTCAAAAATGTTTAAAAATTCTTGTTTATTAATAAATGGCGAAATTATGCAAAACATTATATATACACCAATTACAGTTTTTACATATTTTTTTACTTTATTTTCTGGTAAGAGCATTTCAATTATTGTCGTTACTACTAAAGCAACTATAAGCTCTCCTGCCCAATTACTTATTAAATTTATCATCTGTACATCATCCCACTATTAGAAATTTTTACTACTAGTGCAACTCCTATTATTAACATCGCAGAAAGACTAATTAATATTGCAAATAGTAATTTAAAAATTCCGCCCATTTCTTCTAATAATTTAACTATCTTTTCATCAGAAATAGGTTCTATTATTGCTGATGATAAATTGTATACTATACTTAGTACTCCTATTTTTATAACAGGTATAACACATATTCCTATAATTGCTACTATTCCAACAATTCCCAGAGCATTTTTTAAAATTACTCCACATCCCAAGACAGAATCTACAGCATCTCCTAGTACTTTTCCAACTACGGGTATTAAACTAGATACTGCTGCTTTTGTTGTTTTAGCTGTTATTCCATCAATACTGCTACTTAAAGAGCCTTCAAGTGAAACAACTGCTACAAATGCAGTTAATATAGTTCCTAAAAACCATACTATACTACTTTTAAAAAACTTGGTTAATTTAGATATTTGAACTTTATCAGAAATTTTTGAAACTATTGATAAAGTTGCAACTACTAATATTATTGGTATAAGTATAGATTGTATTATGTTTCCAATAAAATTTATCATAAATAAAATTATTGGCTGTATTAGGCCTCCAGTCACAATGCTTCCTGTAAAAGTCATGAGCGTTATTAAAATAGGTATTAATGCATTCATAAAGTCTACTAAATTGCTTGATGTTTCTTTTATTAAAGCTATAATTTCTGCAAAATTTGTCATTACTATAGTTACAATTAATATATATTGAACATAATAAATTACTTTTTCTATGTTTCCATTATCTAAATTGTCACTAATACTCTTTAATATGCTATGTATAACAATTATTACTAATATACTTATTAAAGTTAAAATGCTTTTCCTTATTTCTGTTCCAAATATACTTATTATCTTTTTTACAATTTTGCCATTATCGATTTTGCCAGTTAAAGCACTGTTAAATATTTCTGAAATATTTATATTCTCAAAAAAATCATTAGTATATTTTTGAGTTTCTTTAATAAAATCTGTTATTCCAAAGTTTTGCTTTTGCTCCTCTAAAATTTGATTATTATTAGTATCTAGGGCAAATGTTTTGCTATGAATTGTGATAATTAATATAAGCAATATAAAGCTTACTATTATTTTTTTCATTTGTTCCCCCTATGGCAAAATATTAAGCATTAGCTCAAGCAAAGAAGAAATTATTGGAATAGACATTGAAATAATTATTACCTTACTTCCCATTTCTATTTTATTTGCTATTGATGATTCTCCTGAATCTTTACATATACTGACCGCAAATTCTGTTAAAATTGCAATTCCTGTTATTTTTAGTATGATTGATAAGAACTTTCCATTTACACCTGCTTTATCTGAAATATTTTTAATTAATGTAACAATTTCTCCCATTTTCTGCAGTGATATAAGTAGTATAAGTGCACCTGCTATTATTGATATGTATATAGCAAATTCAGGCTTATACTGTTTTATAATAATTATTATAATTAGTGCTAACATCCCAATCGCTATTATTTTGATAACTTCACTCATTTTTACTGTATGGTTGAAAAATAAATTTTTCAACTTTTACCTTTCTAAAATTATTACAAATTAAATAATGTTCTTACAGATTCGAATAATGTACTAATTTCTTTAATAACCATTGATAATACTATTATTAGTCCCGCTAAAGTAGTCATCATTGCTTGATCTTCTCTACCTGCTCTTGCTAAAACTTGATGAAGTACTGCAACTAGTATTCCTATTGCAGCTATTCTAAATAATAAATCTATATCCATTTCTTCTCCTTTGCCTTATATTAAAATTATTACTATTGCTAGTCCAAAAACTATTCCTAGAGTTCTAAAAAGCTTTACATTTTTTTCTTTTTCCTTTTCAGCATTTTGTATTTGTTTATCTATAAACGAAGATGCTATTCTTAGGTTAGCTACTTGTCCTTCAACATCTGTTGCTCCTAGTATTTTTCCCATATCTATTAAAATGTTTTTATCTTCCTCTTTTAAATTGGTTTCGCTTTTTCTTATAGAAGCTTCCCATGCTTTATGTATGTTCATGTTTTGTTTTACATTTAATGCCAGAGTTTTAAATATATTTTTTATATTTTGTTCAGAACAGTTTTCAGATATATTTTTAAAAATTTCTTCTAAAGGTGTTTGAGTAAATTTAATCTTGTTTTCAAAAATATTTAAGGCAGATTTTACGCTAATTAGCTCTTTTAATCTATTTATATATTGCTTAGCCTTAAAATTTCCTATATAAACTGCTAGTCCAAAAATTGTTATTAAAAAAATGCCTTTTATTATACCCATTTATCTACCCTCTTATACTATATATATGATTAATTTTTATTTTTAGAACTAGAATTTGATTTTTTTAAGGTTTTATAGTAAAATATAAATATTTGGAGGATTATGTTAATGATTAATTTTGAATATATTTCTCATTCGCCTGAGGAAACAATGAATTTTGCAAGCAAATTAGCAGAGAAATTAAATATTGGTGATACTATTGTTTTAAATGGTGATTTAGGCTCTGGTAAAACTAAATTTACTGAGGGCTTTTTGAAGTTTTTTGGACTTGAAAAAGAAATTTCTAGTCCTACTTTTACTATTGTTAATGAATATAATGCCAAAAACATAAATATATATCATTTTGACGTTTATAGATTTTCTAATTCTAGTGAATTTTACGCTATTGGCGGAGAAGATTATTTTTCGCAAGGAATTTGCATTATTGAATGGGGTCAAATAATTTCTGATGCATTACCAAAAGAATATATTGAAATTAATTTTGAAAAATTAGATGAAAACGAAAATTTTCGATTACTTAAAATTCGTACAGTTGGAAATAAATATGATGGTATATTTAATTAAATTATATAATATATTGGTTTAGGAGGTTTTGTTATGGAATATTCTTCTTATCCACCTTTTAACCAATTTGATTCACCTGAAGGAGATTTATATAAGGATGCTATGTTTAATCCTGTAGCTCAATATGAGCAAGCTTATACTTATTATAAATATTTATCTATGCAGATGGAATATAAAATTAAATGTAAGGAATACGAAAAAATGTGCAATTCTAGTTCTTCTAGTACATCTAGCATGCGTGATAGAATGGAAGATAAAAGATAATTTAAAAGCCGGGCTTAAGATTTTTAATAAATCTTAAAGCTCGGCATAATTATTTTTGGTATTATCTAAAAAAAACAAATCGCAATTACAATTAAGCCTAAAACAACTCTATAAATTGCAAATACCTTAAAACTTCCTTTTTTTAGATATTCTAATAAGAATTTTATTACTAATAAACCAACTACAAAACTTGCAATTACTCCTGCAAAAAAAGCAAGTGTAAATTCAAAATCGGTTATGCTAAATATTACTGCTGCTAAAACAATTGGTGTTGATAATAAAAATGAATATTTTGCTGCGCTTTCTCTATCTAGTTTTAAGGCTCTTGCAACAGTCATTGTTATTCCAGATCTTGAAGTTCCTGGAAACGCAGCAGCGATTGCTTGCGAAATTCCTATTAAAAATGATTGTTTAAATGTTATATTTTCTAAGTTTACTTTTGATTCTGATTTTTTATCTACTATGTATAAAACAATTCCTAAAACTATTAGCATAATTGCAATTAATGGCAACTCTATTCCAAATCTTTCGCAAAGAAAATCTGAAAATTTATCTAAAACTAAACTTAATACTCCAGTAGGAATTGTAACTGCTACAATATACCAAAATATTTTTCCATCTAAAGATTTTTGTTTTTTAAATACTTGGTTAAAGCCACCAATTATTAAATTTACCCAATCTTTAAAGAAAAATATTGTTATTGCAAGTAAAGTTCCTAGATGTAATGCTACATCAAAACTTTCTGGCATCTCCCATCCAAAAATCAATGGTACTAAATTTAAATGTCCAGAACTTGATATTGGTAAAAGTTCTGTAACTCCTTGTATTATCCCTAATATTGTCGCTTGTAATACTGTCATTTTTAATCCTCCTTAGTTTATTAATATCTTTTTCTTAAATGTAATAACTATGTTTTAATTATATTGTAAATTGCATCTTTTATATATTTTGCTGACGAAATTGGAGCAACTTTTCCTGGAAGTGCTAATGCCCAAATATATTTTAAATTTAATTTTTTTACCGCTTCTGTATCTACTCCACCTGGCTTTGATGCTAAATCTATAATTAACGTATCGTTTGTTATATTCTGCAATTTTTCTTCTGTTAAAATTATTTGTGGCACTGTGTTTATTATTATATCATAATCTTCTAAATTGTTTAAATTATTTATATTGCTTATGCTAAAACCTAGTGTATCTATCCAAGCAAAGTCTTTAAGCTTTCTTGCTGAACATGTAATTTGATTGCATAAGCCTTTTAATTTTAATGCAAGAGTTTTTGCAACTCTTCCAAAACCTAAAATTAATATTTTACTTTCATGCAAATTTTTTTGTGTATTTTCTATTGCTATTTTAATTGTTCCTTCTGCAGTTGCTATGGTATTGTATATTACCAGCTCCTCTGACTCCATAATATCAATAGCTTTAATACTATACTTTTCTAACTTGCTTTTAAGCGCTTCTGAAAATGGACCTGCAATAAGTGTCTGACCTTTTAAATAAGGTAATAAAGTATCTATGGTAATTTTATTTTGTATAAATTCTGTGCTTAAGTTTTCCCCATCTTTTGTAAAAGGTACTGGTCCTATTACATAATCAAATTTATTATTTAATATATTTTCTAAAAAGCTTATATCATTAATTTGATTATCATATAATGCGAATGTTTCTATTTTATGTCTGTCTTCCTCAAGCATACTTTTAAGTTTTAGTGTACGCTTATCTCCACCTATAATTAAAAATTTCATAAAACCTCCTTTATACAATATATTTATTGTAACGGTTTTTATGAAATTTTTATTTTTTATTCTTCTTTTTCTTTTTGCTGATCTAGTTTTTCGTTTTCGAGTTCTATCTCATTATTTTTTGTATTTATTTCTGCCTTGTTTTTCTTGTATTCTGCCATTTTTATATCATCATATCCAATGTTTCTTGCTATTTCAGAGCTTTGTTCTAGATGCTCTTTTGCTTTTTTGTCTTTCTTGCTTAGCTTGCTTGGTTTTTCTTCTATATTTTCTAAATTTAAAGGTATTGTTAACTTAGGCATTATTATTACAAATGCTTCATCATTTTTTATTTTCTCTGTTATTTTTTTAGGATCACTTTCTAAAGCTATGTTTGCATATTGTACTGCCTTATCTTTTTCTCCTCTTATCAAACTAATTCTAGCTAACTCGAAATAAGAGTCTGCTTCTAATTCTGGGTCTTGAGCAGATTGGGTAAAATACTCTTCTGCTTCATCTAATTCTTTATATATTAATGCTATTTCTGCTAAACTATATTTTGAATTATATATTAGTGTATTTAGTGTTGCTGCTTTTTCATAATACATTTTTGCATTTTGGAAGTCATTTAGCATTGTATAAACTATTCCTAAATTATAGTTTAAATCATAGTCTGCTGGAGAAAGTTTTAAAGCATCAGAAAGTATATATACAGCTTCTTTGTATTTTTCTTGTTCAATTAAAATATCACCTAACAGTTTAGACGCTTCAATATATTCTGGTTTTTTTTGCAACAAGCTACTTAACATTTGAGAAGCCTCTTCTTTTTTGTCTAAGTTATTTAATAAATTAGCTACTTTAAAATATGAGTTATAGTCCTGTTTTTGTATATCTATTACTTTTACATATTCATCTATAGCTTTTCTCATTCCGCCTTCTTTTTCATAAACCTCTGCTAGTTTTTTATGTCCTAAATAACTATTTGGGTATTTTGTTACTAGTTTTATTAAGACTTTTTTAGCTAGCTTATTGTTCTTAAACAATAATAATATTTGTGCCTTTAGTAAATCTATTGCCTCTAAAAATAATACTCCTGTTTTTTCGATAGCTATTATTACTATAGGCAATATTATAGCTAATGTATAAGAAATTACTTTTAAAATTATAGGTAAACTATTTTTTGTTATTAGCTGAATAAAATTTAATGCTATCCCTATAGTTTCTGTAAGTAATACTAATACATAGCTTGTATCATTTTTAGTTACTATTTTTAAAAATATTATTACAAAAAGCGTAAATGCTAGTATATTAAATATGAGTTGTTCTATTATCATTTTTTTCCTCTTCTATTTTAATACTATTTTTTGAGTTTAATATTTTAATGTGGTCTAGGACTTTCTGCTGGTCCCATTGTTTTTTGATTTTCTTCAATTATTTCATCAACAGACATATCTTGCTCTTCGCTTAACCTTTTTTCTAACTCATTTCTAGCCATCTCTAAGTCATATTCAGCTGTTGGATAACCACTTTCGTCTATTTTTCGAATATTCATTGCTTTTGCGTATTTTTCAACATCTTCTTCATGTATATTGTTATTATTTGGATTTGCATCTACATCTTCTGCTTGTAACTCTTCGCCACAATCTTCATGTGCTTCTGCACGCTGTTTTGTCTCTGTAGATTTATATATTCCATCACCAGTTTCTTTTCTATATATTCTTGCATCACTATCTTGTACTCTATCCTCATGAACTGTTTCAAGCTCAGAATAAGCTATTTGTGTTGGCTCTGTTATATCTCTTCTACCATATTTTATCTCTTTTGGATTTGCGCCATTTTCATCATATCCTATTGAAATGGTGTGCATATTTCCTTTGGCTGCTATATTAAAAGTTTCAATGTTTTGCTCATTTGTAACGGCACCTTCATTAGTTACTGTAACTTGTTCTTTCATTGAATTTGTTCCTTCTATATGGCTAAGTGAAAGTTTATCTTCTCCTACTACATTTGCTGTTCCATCTGTAAAAATTTCAATAGGTATATATCTTTGACCTGTTGGTATATCCATATCTGGAAATAATTTTTTTATTTTATCTGCATCTACAAGCTTAATATATTCTCCTGAAAGTCCTATTGCGTTTCCTAAAGTAACTCCATCAACCACCTGAGCTAATCTCGTTTTTGGGCCATTTAAACTATTTACTTGTGCTTTAGTTAATTGTGATATTTCTTGATTGTTCTGCTCTGGTTTATTTTTGTTTTCTTCTTGCTGTTCCTGTTGCTCTTTTTGTTTGTTCTGCTCTTGTTCTTCCTTTAATTCATCTATTGTTTTTAAAGATGTTTTATCTAGGTTTTCTAATTTCATAATTGAATTTTCAGGTAAATGTTCATTAAATGAAATTATATTCATATTTCTTGCATCTTGCATACCAATGAATTGCATATTTTCATCATAATATTTGTATTGAAATTGTCCATCAATTTCTTCGATGGTCATAAATACATCTTTTTCAACTAATTCTTCTTTGCCTTCAACTGTAAATTCAAACTTACCTAAATACTTAATTTCATGAAGTGTCATTAAATTATCTCCAAAAGCCTCTTGAGAGTTATGTTCAAACATAGCTCTATCGATTTTAGCTCTTAATTGTTCTCCCTTTGCAATTACTTCTTCTCTAGCCAAATTCTCATTTTCCATTTGTTTTTTCTCCTTTAATTTATAAAATTTCTGCAATTAAATCATAATCTTTTACATCTATAATTTTGCATGCGATAAACTTATTTTTATATTCTGTAATGTCTTTAGTCTTATTTGTATTATTATATATAACATATACAATTCCATCAATATCTGGAACGTCTTTGCTTGTCCTTCCAATTAAGTATTTTTTATCAAAAGAAATATCCTCTATTAAGACTTCGTGCAGCTCTCCAATTTTCTTAGATAAATTTTCTTTTGAAATTTGCTGTTGCAATGCCATTATTTTATTATATCTTGATTTTTTAGTATTTCCATGAATTTGATTTTTCATTCTTGCTGCTAGAGTTCCATCTTCTTTAGAATACATAAATGTACCCAATTTATCAAATTTTGAGGCTTGTACAAAATCAAATAATTGTTTAAAATCTTTTTCTGTTTCTCCTGGAAAGCCTACTATTAAGCTAGTTCTTAAAGTGACATTTGGAACTTCTTGTCTTATTTTTTTAATTAAATCTTCTATTGCGTCTTTATTAGTCTTTCTATTCATTGCTTTTAGTATGCTATTTGAAATATGCTGAATTGGTATATCAAAATATTTGCATATTTTAGAGTTTGTTTTTACTTCTTCTATTAAGTCATCTGTAATTCCTTCAGGGTATGAATATAAAAACCTTATCCACTTAATTTCTTTTATTTGGCTTAAGCTATGTAGTAATTCTGTAAGTTTTGGTTTGCCATATAAATCTATTCCATATTTCGTAGTATCTTGGGCAATTACTATTAGTTCTTGAATGCCTTGTTTTGCAAGTAGTTTTGCCTCTGATAATATATCTTCCATCTTTCTGCTTATAAATTTTCCACGTATGTAAGGAATAGCACAATATGTACACATATTACTGCAACCCTCACCAATTTTTAAATAAGCAAAATTTTCACCAGTTGTTATTATTCTTTCTTCATATTCGTCTTTTTGCAATAAAGGTATTTGCTTAATTTCTGATACCTTTGTTATTTTTTTATATGCTGTTTTTTGCTTTTCTCCGCCATTTATCAATGATTCTACTTTATTCCAGAAGCTATCGTATTCATCTATTCTAATAAATAAATCAACTTCTGGAAGTGCTTTGATAAGTTCATCATAATATCTTTGTACTAAACATCCAATAACAATTAAATACTTGCACCTTTTATTTTTAAATTCTGCCATTTCTAAAATTGTATTTATGGCTTCTTCTTTTGCTTGCTCTATGAAACCACAAGTATTTATTACAATAATTTCGGCTTCTTTTGGGTTATTTACAATTTTGAATTCATGATTTTTAAATTTTCCAATCATTACTTCTGTATCTATAAGGTTTTTGCTACAGCCTAAAGATACAAATCCTACATTCATTTTTTTGATAATGTTAGCCTAAAGTCTAACATTTCCCCCTTTCTATAATTGCAACTTGGTATTTGGGTTTGTAAAACTAATCTTTATGGCTACATATATGTTTACGGGTCATTTCCATCAAATCTAATTTTGTAAAACCTTCTACCTGAGTTTTTGCTCTATCATTTTTTAGCTCTTGTTTTAATAACTTTTCAATTTTGTCTTTGTTTTCCTCATTTAACATGTCTATATAATCAATTATAATTATTCCACCAATGTCTCTTAATCTTAATTGTTTTGCAATTTCTATTGTGGCTTCATAATTTACTTTATAAACTGTATCTTCTAATGAGTTATTTCCCATATATTTGCCTGTATTTACATCTATTGCTGTTAATGCTTCTGTTGGGTCAATTGTAATAAAGCCTCCACAATTTAGCCAAATCTTTCTTGCACCCATTTTTTCTATTTGCTTATCTATTTCATATAAATCAAATATCTCAAGTTTTTCATCTAATTCTAGCTTTGTAGTGTTTGAAATACCATATTCTTCTAGCATTTTAGATATATTTTGATATTCATCTTTGCTATCAAATATTATCTTTTCTATTTTTTTATCAGACAAATCTATTATTATTTTTTCTACTATACTAGGCGTCTTGAAAATTAGTTTTGGTACTGTTTTTGAGTTACTTGCATCAAGCTTTATTTTTTCCCATTTTGTAAGAAGTAAATTTATATCTTTTTCTATTTCTTCTTTTGATTTTTTTGAAGCTGATGTTCTAATAACTACCCCAGTATTTTTTGGAAGTACACTTTTTGCTATTTCTAATAATCTTTTTCTTTCTGCTTCATTTTCGATTTTTTGTGATATTGTTATTATATCTGTGTTTGGCATAAGTACTACAAGTCTTCCTGCTAAACTTATATGTGTTGATATTCTTGCGCCCTTTTGAGCATTACTATCTTTTTTTACTTGTACTAATAAAACATCATTTGGTTTTACTACTTTTTTAATGTCTTCCTCTTGTGGTTTAAGATTTTTAGTATCTTTTTGATCTTGCTGAGGTAATATATCTTTTAAATGAATAAAACTATTTTTTTCTGTTCCTATATCTAAAAATGCTGCCTGCATTCCTGGTAATATATCTTTTACTACTCCTAAATAAATATTGCCTTCATTTTTGTTTATATCGTCTTCTTCATCATATATTTCTACTAATTTACCATTTTCTACCAAAGCTATTTGTTTATTTTTATTTTTTTTGCTTACTATTAATTCTAACATTGTTTTCCCCTTTTGCAATTAATGTATATTTGTTTAATTAAATTTGTTCATAGCTGTATCTATTCCGCTTTTTAATATTTCTATAACAGCTTCTGCTGCTTTTGTAGTACCTTCATCAAGCTCTTCTTTAGTTTTGTTTGATAATTTTCCTATTACATATTTTATTTTGTCTTCATTTTCCATAGGCTTTCCAATTCCTACTCTTATTCGTGCAAATTCAATTGTACCTAAATTTTCTACAATAGACTTCATTCCATTATGACTGCCTGCATGTCCTTTTTTACGCACTTTTATTTGTCCTACTTCTACATCCATATCATCATAAACAATAATGATATTATCATTATTTATTTTATAAAAGTTCATAAATTCTCTTATGCAATTTCCACTTAGATTCATATAAGTTTGAGGCTTTAATAAGATTACTTCTTTGCCTTCTATATTACATTTTTCATATAAACCATTAAACTTGTTTTTTATAACTTTTACATTATATTTTTGGCTTATTTTATTTATGGTATCAAAACCCATATTGTGCCTTGTTCCGCTATATTCTTCCTCTGGGTTTCCTAATCCTACTATTAAATACATATTTTATTTATTCCTTTTTTATTTATTTGCTATAATATTATATCAAATTTTGGCTTAAATATCAAGCTTTTGTATGTTTTCTACTATTAAATACCCATTCTCTTTGTATAACAAAATTTATTATAAAAATAATTGTATCTACTGCTACTTTTATTAGTGTAGAATTTATATGCAATAATTTAAATAATTCTGATACTGCAAATGCTGATACAAACATTTGTAGTAAACATAATATAAAGTATTTAATTATAGAATTTGCCTTTTGGTTTTTAAATACTATTTTTGCATTTATAATAAAATTATATGTGGCAGAAATTACTCTAGCCATTATAGTACTTATTACTATTTCTGTTATTTTCCAAATTCTAATTTGAGGAAGTATCCCTACAAAAACTGTAAACAATATTATATCTAATATAAATGAACTTAATGATGATATAATATATTTTAAAAATAATTTGTATATTATTATTGAATCTTTTATTGGGTTAAAGTGACTTAATGAGTTATTTCTTATATACACTGTTGATATAGGTACTTCTTCTATTTCTATATGTTTTTGTTTGCATTCAATTAGCATATTGGTCTCATACTCATATCTTTCACCTGGCACCTCTAAAAAAGCCTTTATTGTATTTTTTCCAAATGCTCTTAAGCCAGATTGGGTATCTGTTATTTTTAATCCTACAAAAGTAGCAAAAACTCCCCTTGTAATCTTGTTACCATATCTACTTTTAAATGGCACTTGCTTTTCGTCAAAATTTCTAGAACCTATTATTAACTTTTCTGGATTTTCTTTTAACTTATCAGCACATTTTACAATATCTTCTACATAATGTTGTCCATCACAATCTGCAGTAACTACTCCGATCATATTAGGATAATTATTTAAAGCATAGTTAAATGCCGTTTTTATAGCTCTGCCTTTACCTAAATTTATATGATGTTTTAGTACTACAATTCCTTGTTTTTGTATATTTTCAAAAAAATTAGCATATTCTTCTTGGCATCCATCATCTACTACAATTATATTTTTAAATTTGCTTTTTACTTTTTCTATAAATTCCATCATAATTTGTTTTTCGGGCTTATATGCTGGAATTACTATTACTATATCATCCATTTACTAGTTCCTCTTTTATTTTTTGTTATCTGTAATTGATTGCATATTTATTAATTTCCATGTTGGGTTATCTTTACCATCATTTGTTTCATCATAATATGCAAAATACATTCTTTCGTTCATTTTATCTTCTATTTTTTTACCTGATTTTAATATTAAATTCTTTTGTAAATATACTTCGCAAGAAAATGCATTTTCATTGTAAATTTCAAAGTTACTTATTTTTTCATCTGTAAATGTTGGATTATCTAGTCTGTGGCTACTTACAAATGTTATATCTATTCCTGTAGCCCAATCGTAAGCAAATTTTTCTATGTTTGAATCTTCTATTAAATATTGCCCTATATTATAAAAGCCATGTAAACGACCACTTAAATCGTCTGTTAAATATAAACTCCAGTCTTCTGCTATTTTTAAAATATCAATTTCACCTTTAATGCTTTGCATAGCTTCTTCTTCTGATGAAGCTGTTTTAAAGTCTAGTGTTTTTGATATTGTATTGCCCTCTTGCTTGTAATCTACCTCTTTTCCTTCAGCATCTAATATTTTTATATCTGGCTTTTTTAATAAATTTTTAACTTCATATTTTATAATATTTGGTATGTCAGCATATTTTGATAATTGTTCTAAGCCTTCATTTTGAACAGTGTCTGCTATTTGGCTTTCAGTTAATTGTTTATTATTTAAATATACTTTGCAATTATTAGGTACTAGCACATTGCATGTGTACAAACCATTTTCCATTTTAGAAGTAACCTGCTTTACGTTCCATACATTAAATGTAAGCAAGCCTAACCTATTTTCTTTTTTGCTTCCGTCTAACTCAACTTCTAAAATTTTTTCATTTTCTATAAATATATCATATATAGGTTTTTGTTCATCTGTGCTATTACTGTTTAGTTTGTATGTTACATCTGAAGAATTAATAAGTTCTTTAAAACCAGAATCAATTGTTGTATTTGATTTTTCGAATTCACTCACTTCTATTTGTGAAACATCTATGTACTTTGATAGTTTTTTACTTTTTAAGCTTCCTATAAAATTTTCTATATAATTATCTATTTGGTTATTTTCATATTTAATTAAACTATCTAGCACATAGCCTAAAAAAGCTAACATCAATATGGTTAAAATTATTGCATATATTATTAGAAATTTTTTAAATTTTGATTTTTTTTGTTCTTTCATTTATTTTCTATGTTAGTAAACTAACATATCTCCCTTCTACTTCATATATTTATACATTTTAATCTCGTTTTTCTACTATAAAGCCTGTTGGCAATTTCCATGATGAATTAGCATAATAAAATGTTACACTTGACATCTCGTATTTTCCATCATAATACATGCTTGATGAACTTCCACCATCTAAATTAGCTGCATTTACTGCTCCATATTCTTTCATTATTTTTATTAAATCTGATGCTGTTGCTCCTAAATGTCCAGATGCTCCTCTTCCATCTGTAACTAACAATAATACTGCTCCATCTGCTCTTTGTCCTATTACTGTACGTGGATTTGCTCCACTTCCTTTACCATCTACCTTTCTTTCTTCACCATTTACTATTAACTTTACGAAATGGTTGTTAGCATCACTGCTTTCTTCTTGGAATGTTACTGCATCACGAATTTTTTGCGTTTTAATCAATTCTTCGATTTGCAAAGTTGATTTTCCTTCTATATTTTCTATTCTTAATATATTGTTTTCATCAAATCCTATTAAATATAAGCCAGGATAACCATATGGTTTATTTAACTGTATTTCTCCGTCTTTTACTACAACACCAAGAGGTTTACCACCTTTGTTTCCTGTTGACTCATAAAGTCCTCCATTTATTCCAGCTAATGCATTATTATCGTTTACTAATTTATCTAATTCAACTCCATATTCTTTCCAAGGATATGTTGTTGCAAGTTTTACTCTTGAAGGATCATTTACAATTAACATTTTTGCAAAAAATGTATTTCCAGATATTTCTTCTATTGTAATTGCATTTTTATCAAATTCTTCATTGTTTTTTGAAGTATCGGTGTTTATTAGGTTTGTATCTACTTCTGTACTCATAGCTTCTACAGAATTTCTATCTACTAATTCTTTTAATTCTTCTTTTGACAAAAACATAGTAGCAACAAACTTCATTTGGCCTGTTTCTAACATTGTTGTTGCAAACAATTCTTTTGCACTTTCTGATATTCCACTACATATCATTTTTATCATTATAAATAAAGTAATTACTAAAATTGCTACTGTTATTAATAATACTAAAAGTATTTTTGATATTGCTCCAAATAATTTTTTCATATAAACCCCTTTATTCTTCTATTTCTTCATTTTTTTGTTTGTTTTTAATGTTTTCATAAATATTATATACTGATATTGAAATTATAGTTCCTAAAATTGCTCCTCCCAATATATCTGTTGGAAAATGTACAAATAAATACATTCTTGAAAACGCAATAAGCATAGATATAATTAGGCAAACTGTTCCCCATTTTTTGTTATGTAAAAATATCATTACAGATGCTTCTAATGAAGCTAAAGTATGTCCAGATGGGAATGAGTAATCTTTAGGATTTGGTATTAATAGTGGTATATTAGGATCTACCCAACAAGGCCTTCCTCTTGCCACTAAATTCTTTAATATACCATTTCCTATTATTACACCTAGAAACATTGATATTAGCATTAAAAAGCCACACTTTCTGGTTTTCTTAATGCATAATAATAAAATTGCAAGTGCTATCCAAATAATTCCACCATCTGCTAAGCTTGTTATTCCTACCATTATTTTATCTAATATTGGATTATGAAGATTATTTATTGCATATAATATTTGTAATTCGAATTCCATTTATTTTCCCCTCTCTATTTTACGATTATTTTAGTATTCTTGTATTTCTATAAATACTTTTTCTTCTAGTCCATATATTTTTTCTACATTCAACTTCGTTATTTGATTATCATCTTTAAAGGCAAATTTATTTAATGCATCTAAGATTATTTTAACTATGTTATCTATGTCTGGCTTTTTTGTGGGGCTTATATCGTTTTCTAACATTTTTTCTAGTTCTTGCTTTTTGACAGTTTTTGGTATATTAAATGTAGCTATAATATTAACTGCTACTCTTCCTTCCAAAAGTTTAAATTTTGGGTATTTTAGCATAAAATATTGTTCTACTAAATATTCATAATCTTTAGTATTGGTTGGTGTATAAACTATGCCTGTGTATGAATTTACTCTTGGCCTCCCTTTTCCTTTTATTTTGCCTGGAACTTCAAATTCATATTTCATTTTTCATCAAATTCTCCTAATTTTTTTCCAATTCGTCTGTATTTTATCACAATTAATATTTAATGTAAACTGATAATCTTAATAATAATATTTCGTATAACTTTGCAATATCTGTTGGTACAACATTATTAATTCCATAAGTCTTTATTAATATGTCTTGTTAAAGCCATAATAAATGCATTTCTTGTCATATCTATTCTTGATATTTCATCTTTTGTTAGTATACTTATTCCGCCTTTACCAGTATTTAAACCTTTACTGTTAAATATTCTATCCATTACTTTTCCTAATTCTGTTTCTTTTATCTCTTTTATATATCTGTCTGGAATTGGAAATCCTTGACTTATACCAACACTTTGTAGTCCATTTGAATCTTCAACAACTGCAGCATTTATATCTATCCAATCTCCTAATAAATTAGTTATTCCACCTTCACTTGCTATATAATAATCCGCATAAATATTATTGTCTTGAGCGTATTTTTTTAAATTTTTTACTCTGTTTTTTGCCCCTAAAAATATTTCTTCATCAAATGGTTGAGCATTAACATCTGACGAAACAGAAATGCCTTCCATCTCAACATTGTCAAAATATTTTTCGAAAGCTTGTCTTGCTCCTTCTATCTTTCCTTTATTAGTTGTTCCCATTAAAACTTTCATCTATTTAGCCTCCTTTTTGAACACTTAACATTTTTCCATACTATATCATATTTCGACAAATTTCTCAATTAAAATTCATCTCCACATTTTTTCTTTTTTGCTAGTTTAAACTTATCCTTTTCTTTTTTAGTTATTATTTCTTCTTTAATTTCACCATTTCTACATAATTTCAAAGTTATTTTTCCTGCCTCGATTTTAGGATGTCTTAAAATGCGTGATTCTGCCGTATTAAATTCTTCATTTGAGATAGCAATATACGAAAATTTTTCATCTTCAAAAGGTGAATCACCAGATTTTAATATTTTATGTATTTTATTTCTTTCTACCCTTACAGTAGCATGGCACCAATCGTTTTCAGGTAACTTACATTTTTCTTGACAAGTACAAGGTGCTATTATATTTTTTCTATATTGCAAAGCTAAACTCTGAACTTCTTTAATATTTTTAAACCATTCTGGCGTTCCAGGTTCTACTATTAAAAGTATTTTATATTCTAAATTTAATAGTTTTTGAATAAATTTATTTTTTTCTTCTTCTTTTAATTCATTTACTACATAGGAAACAATTATTAAATCTGCTTTACTTGGTATATCTTCTTTTACTATATCTTTCTCTTGCCATTCTACGTCATGCATATTAGGATTATCTGCCATTAGATCTTGTCCTAATTTTAGCATTGCTTTTTCTCTTTCAATGCATACAACTTTTGATGGATTTAGTAACTCTTTAGTTGCCCATACCGTTGCTCCAGTTCCAGCTCCTATATCTAATACAGTATCAATTTCAATATGTTTTACAATATTTAATACATGCTGTAAAGCTACTGTTATAGCACAAAAAGTAGCAGGCATCCTCATTATTGAGTATGCAACTGCTTCCTTTTCTTCTGAAAGTAAAGATTTCCCTGTTCTTTCTTCATTCATATATTTTGTGCTTAACTTATGTGCACTTTGTTTTAATTCTATAAGCTTTATACCTTCTGCTTTATTCTCAATTGCTTGTTCTAACAAATATGGTATTTTCATTAACTATCTCCTATGACTATAAATTAAATTTTTGTTTTATTATATTTGCTTAATTCTATAATACAATAAATATTTTTATATATCAATTATTTTATAATTTTGCTCCCATCAAATTTGCTGATGAATATCTCTTCAAGCCTTTATAAAATATTACAAATGCTAAAGCAGTTATAAATATTGTAAATGCAATAATATATAAAAATTTTATGGCATTAAAATTTATTATAACATCAACAGGCATGTAATTTGCAATTCCTACTGGTATTATAGTATACAAAATTATCTTAACAACTCCTTTAAAAATAGTTCCAGGATATGTTGCAAAATTAATCATTATATTAGTTAATGAATCTGCAAGTATGTCTCCTTTTGTTATCCAAAAGCATAAGCTTCCAGCAATGCTTACAACTGATGTCAATATTATTGCTCCCGTTATTGAAAACAATGTAAATAATATAAAATTTTTTATTGAAAATCCATATATAATTAAACATATATATGCATAAATTAAATCTCCAATTGCTGAAATGCTAGTATCAGAAGTTATAACACTTAAAAATACATTTTTAGGTTGTACTAAAAAGCTATCCAGTTTTCCATTTATTATAAGATCTGGCATTTCATATGTTTTATAAAATAGAAGATGTGATATAGCAAAAGTATTAGCTGCAATTCCCCATATAAGTAGCACTTCCTTAAGCGTATAACCTCCTATTACATCTCTTATACTAAATAAAACTGCCCACTGCACTATAAAGCTTGCATCATTTAATATCATAAATATTATGTTGCTTAGAAATGTTACTTTATTAATCATTTGTCTCATTATATTATACTTTAATGATAAAACTATAACTTTTATTTGATTTTTAACCGCCGTTAACATTTGATTTTTTAACACCCCTTTCATATAAAATTATTGTTAAAGAAAATGATATAATTAAATAAATTATTTGTGCAATAACAACTTCAATAAATCTTTGCATAGAAAAATCTATTATCAGTTTAGTTGGTCCATATGTTACAACAAATATTGGTGTAAATTGTAAAATAGGTCTAATAAACTCTGGAAATATGTCAATTGGGAAAATTGTACCAATTACTAATATAAGCTTGTCATAAAGCCAGTGAAAAGGAGTTGAATCTTCAATCCAAAACGAAATTATACTTATTAATATTCTAAGTATACTGTTTATTAAAACTCCTAATAGTATAGTTATTGCAATAAATGGTAAGTTAGTTAAACTAAAACCTTTTATAGGGCCTACAAATAAGTTACCTATTGCTGCTCCAACTATAATGAAAGCTATAAATTTTATAGTAATGTCTCCTAAGTGTTTACAAATAATATAAAATATGTAATTATATGGCTTATTAATATTGTAAGCTATATTTCCTGACTTTATATCTTGACTTATTTGTCTGGTTAAATTCTTATTTCTAGTTCCAAACCATAAAATTTCAGCTATTAATACATACCATATCATTTCTTCTATTGTGTAACCGCTTATTACTTGCCCTCCATCAGAATACATATATTGCCATAAATTTAAAAATATAAACATCATTACGCCAAAATTAATAAATCCAAACAATATATTAGGTATATAGCTTAAATTTTCTATTAATGTTGATTTGTAAATGTATAAATACTTTCTCATTGTTTTTCTCCTTTATAAATTTGAGTTATTATATTCTCCAATGGTATGCTAGATATGTTTATATCTACGATATTATCTGCATCTAAAAGTTTAATAACATCTGTTACAGACTTTTTGGTTCCATCTATTTCTATTTTTAAATTACAATCTTTATCTTTTATAATTTTTATTCCATCCTCATCTTTTAAATAAACCTTTTCCTTCGTCTTGACCTCAATTATCTTTTGATCTAAGTAATGATATTTTAAGTTAGTCATAGTGTCATCCATAATTATTTTTCCATTGTTTATTATAATAACCCTTTTGCAAAGTTTTTCTATATCTCCTACATCATGACTTGTTAAAAAAATTGTTGTATTAAATTCCTTATTCATCTTTTTTATTAGTTTTCTAATATTTTCTTTTACTACCGGATCTAGCCCAATTGTTGGCTCATCTAAAAATAATATCTCAGGTTTATGAATTAATGCTGCAACTATTTCACATCTTATTCTTTGTCCTAATGATAGATTTCTAACAGGTGTATTTATAAATTTTTCTAGTTCAAATGTAGATATTAATTCTTGTATTCTTGACTCTGTTTCTTTTTCTGGAATATCATAAATAGCGCCAAAAAATTTAAAGTTATCATATGGAGTCAAATGTGTCCATAATTGTTCTTTTTGTCCAAATACTGTTCCTATTTTATATGCTAATTGTTTTCTACTTTTAGATGGCTCTAAGCCTAATACATTTATTTCACCATCAGTTGGAAATAATATTCCTGTTAGCATTTTTATTGTGGTTGATTTTCCTGCACCATTTGGTCCTATAAATGCTAATATTTCGCCTTGTTCTACTGAAAAGCTTATATCATCAACTGCATTGATTATTTCATATTTAGGTTTTATAATTGATTTTAAACTTCCCTTTAACCCTTTTTCCTTTACTTTAATTTTGAATTTTTTGTTTAAATTTTTTACTTCAATTATTTTCATTGCTTTGTATGTCAGCTGTAAGCTGACAACCTCCTTCCTTTTTATCTGTTTAACAAACAAAAGGCCTTGCAAAGAAATCTTATTAAATTTGCATAGCTATTTGCTAAACAATTTTATTTAAGACTCCTTTGCAAGGCTTTTAGTGCATTGCTTATAAGTGTAAATAACCTTTTTTGTTATTTTTTTACCGCTCAGGCATTTTTACCTTAGGTAAACTCCTAAATTATATTCATATTTTAACATATTTGTTTAATTTTGTCAATTGATAAAAATATTAATTGCTTTTAAATCTTATTAACATGTGATAATGTCTTAAGTAATAACACACAAAAATGTCCCATAAAAAAATATTGATAAGACTTCTT
>CANQCG010000014.1 GCA_947589645.1 uncultured Clostridia bacterium | reverse complement strand
TATAAATTCTTATAATATAGTAATATAAAGTATTTAAAGAATAAGTAAGGGTAGTTACCACCGACTACCCGCTCCAACATAGAAATCTTTTATATTTGCTCTTTATAATATATAATAAATTGAGAGGTGCAATTAATATGCGAAAAGTAAAACCTTACACTATATATAAACATTTTAAAGGATCAAAAGCACTAGTTATTACTACTGCTAAACATAGTGAAACTGGAGAAGATTTAGTTGTTTATTGTTGTTTAGATAATAACGGAAACACAAATCATAAAGATGGAATTTATGCAAGACCATTAGAAATGTTTTTATCAGAAGTAGACCACGAAAAGTATCCAAATGTGAAGCAGAAATATCGTTTTGAGGAAATTACGGAATAAGTTAAATATAAAAAACATTAGCAACAGCTAATGTTTTTATTTAACTTATATATTTATTGTGCACACTTTTGGCATGGCGTTAATCCTAATGATATTGCGTTGCTTAACGTTGTTGATCTTGAATTTTTTCCTCCACATGTTGAAGAATAATGATATCTTTTCCCTGTTGGTGTTATATATACTGTTCTACTATTATTGTTATTAGGTGTAGAAGGCTGAATTGTAGTAGTCTCTTGCTTTGGAGGTTGATACTGTGTCTGTGCTTGGGCTTGTGCTTGCTTTTTAGCTTGCTCTTCTGCTAATCTTTTAGCTTCTTCTTCTGCCTCTTTTTTAGCTTGTTCTTCTTTTAATCTTTTTTCATTTTCAATTCTTTCTTTGTCTATTACAGTTACCTTTACTTTATTACTTTCAATTTCATTTGATTTAACATATATTTCACATTTGCCTTCTGAAATTGGCTGTAATTTTCCATATACTTCGGTTTCATCACTTTTTATTGTATCTTTGCTAAATTTAACTATTTGTGTATTAGTACTGCAAAATTGTAAATTTTCGGTATCTGCTTTTGATGGTTGTATATTTACTAAAATATTTTTTGTATCTTTAATATCTAGTTTTATATCTGTATCAGATAATATTAATTTTTCTATTTCTATTTTCTTATCCTCATTTGTATTTGTTGCTACAGAGTTAATAGAATTACCTGCCTCATTTTGATTTGGCGTTACACTTTCGCCAGTTATAATTCCTATTGCAATTAATACAATAATTGTTCCTAGAACTATTTTTACCCATTTCATTTTAACATCCCCCTATATTCAATAAAATGATACCATAAAACAATTTTTTACACAATATTTTAATGGAAAAAGCCATACATAATGTATGACTTTTTCTATTATTTAACATTTCATATGAAGTTATTTTATTTTTGTTTATCATAAATCCAGTTTTGCTACAATATTTTTAATCTAGAATTATTCAATACCTTCTGGTCTTGCTACAGTAGTACTGTTAATATTGTTCATAACTAAATCTACTTTATAACCTTCACTATCAATGTGTATTTCACTAATGTAACCTTGCTTATCTAAGCTTACAGTAAATCTAACATTTGAAGTAAATTTATCGTCAGATGTATTGCAAGAATAACTATAAGCACTATTTGCATATTGTTTTAGAACTTCAATAGTATATGTTGTTTTATCTGCTCCTTCTTGTACATCTATAACATCAAATACTCTAGTTAGGAAATATAATTCTTTAGGAATAAAGCAAGTATGTTTTCTAACATTTTTATTCCATGTCTCTGAATTTTTTGCTTTAGTCCAACTATCTTGTTGGAATTGTGGTGTTACAAAATCATAATCTAAATATGCACCATTACCATGATAGTATGTGGTTGATCCATCAGTATTTTCTATTAATGCAGAATTCGTTTGTAAATCATATTGAACTTTCTTACCATTTAATGTATAAGTTGCATTATTTGCTTTATATGTTTTATCATATGCTGCATAAATACTAGATTTTATAGCTTCTTTTTTACTTTGAGTTAATACATTTCTCCAATCTGGATAATCAAATGGTTCATCGTTTAAATCCTTAGGTCTTTGAATGGTAGTTTTATTAAAGTCTCCTAAATGTAGAGTTATAGTTACAGGACCTAATTTAGGGTCATTTAAAACTCCTTTTTGCCAATCACAATCAAAACTTATAATATAGCCTTCAAAATTTAACATAACAGTTACTGTTACATCTGTTTTAAATAAATTAGTAGTATTAAGTAGATTTTCTGCTGCTTTATTTGCAAATTCTTTATCAAGAGTTACAACATAAACTGGATATGGGCAACTTATTTTTAATTGTTCAACAGATTTTATTTGTTTTAAAAATCCTAGTTCACTAATGCCATGTCCTACATATAATGCACCTTTGTTTTCCCATTCATTTGTCTGTTTATCTTTTGTCCACCTTGTTTGATAGAAATATCTAACTAGAGTAGAATCTGTTGGATATCTGCCTGGAAAACCTTCTATATATTCTTCAACTTTAAGATATTCATCTTCATACCAACGTCTATTTTGGCTTATGCTGTATTTTATTTTTGCATCTTCTGGATATAAACCAGTTCTTTTTCTTGTCATATAAACACTGTCAGCTTCACCTGTTCTTTTAACTGCTTCTTGAATTATTTTAATTAATTCTTCATTTTTCTGAGAATTTGATTCAACTTCTGAATTTGCACTTTGTACATCTTGCTCTTTAGCTTTAGGTGTAGTAGTATTTTCTTGTGGCTTTGCTTCATCTTCTGCCTTAGATGTTTCTGGTTTAACTGCATTTTCTTCTGGTTTTGTTTCTTTAACTTCTGGTGTTTTTTCAGTCTTAGGTTCTTCTTTAACTTCTGGTGTAATTATATTTTCTTCTGGTTCTACTTCTTCAGTTTTTGGTAAATCTGATACAATAGCAGAATTTTCGCCCTCATCATTCATTTCTTGAGAAACAGATGGCATTTCATTTTGTTTAGTTGTTTCCTCATCTTTTGCTTCTTCAAAACATTCCGTATTATTTAATTCTCTATAATTATTGTTTAGCAAATCACTTGTATCTGCATTTGTTTCTACCGGTGTTGTATCATCTATTTTATTACTATGTTGTACTTTTGCAGTTAACTCATTTTCAGTACTTGTAATATCCTCTTTTACTTGTTCTAATATAACTTCTTTTTCTGATACACTATTAGTATTTTCATCTTTTGTTTGTAAAAGTTTTACTTCTCTTAAAGCCGGTTTATCTACAATACGAGAATATGATGCTTTATTAACCATTACATCTGCCACTTTGCTAATTTCATCGAAATTAAATCGATGCTGTGACATAAATTTATGTGCGATAAATGGCGTAGATAATACTATTGAACCAGCTGTAAAAATAGTAACAACTTTTTTAATCGTCTTTTTCGTCATATTATTACCCCCCTTTTTTAATATTTTAGGATTTACATGCTATGATATTATATGAAACTTTTAATAAAAAAGACATAACATACCTATTTTTATTTTACCATTGAAATGCATTAAAGTCAACAACTTTCCCTGCAGTTTTGACATAACACTATAACTATTTTTATGTATAAGAATAATATATAAAGAGGTTATGGCTATGCAATTTATAAAAGAACTAATAAAATCAATAAAGGAAAAAGACCCTGCACTTAGCTCTACTTTCGAAGTGCTACTATACCCATGTTTTAAAGCTATGATATATTATAAAATTGCTCACTATTTTTATAAGAAAAAACACTTTTTCATTGCTCGATATATAAGCGAAAAAGCTAAAAGAAAAACAGGTATAGAAATACATCCGGGTGCGACAATCGGCAAAGGTTTGTTCATAGATCACGGTACAGGTGTTGTAATTGGAGAAACAGCTATTATTGGAGATAATGTACTACTTTATCACGGTGTAACTCTTGGAGGTACTGGAAAGCAAAAGGGAAAACGCCACCCTACTATAGGAAATAATGTTATGATTGGTTGTGGTGCCAAAATTCTTGGAAATATCACTATTGGAGATAATGCTAAAATAGGTGCAAATGCAGTTGTGTTAAAAGATGTTCCTAAAAACGCAACTGTTGTTGGCGTGCCAGGCAAAATATTATGATTCTTTGTAAAATTTTCCATATTTATATAATTATGCTTTTAAAAATCTCAAAAATTTTATATTTTTGTTTTAAATAAACTTTTTTGAATATTTTTAGCATATTTTAATATACTAATTATAGAAAAATATTTATGGAGGTTAAGTTTATGAAAGTTTTGTATAATATTGTTCTTACTCTTGTAATTGTTGGCGCACTTAATTGGCTACTTATAGGACTTTTCAATTTTGATTTAGTTGCAACTCTTTTTGGAACTATGAGTGTACTTAGCAGAATTATATATTCATTAGTAGGAATTAGTGGTATAATTTCAATTGGACTTTATTCTAAAATCAATGAGTAATTCCATAGATTTCTATTATATTTAATTAAAAAGGAATGAGTTTTTTTAACATACTCATTCCTTTTACTATTTCTTCCTAATTTTTGCAATAAAAAATCCTTCATACAATTCATTTGGACAAACACAAATTGTTCCATCTATTTTTACTGGTAAAAGTGGAATTTTTTTAAATTGATTTTCATCTATTGGTGCAATTTCTACTTCACCAGTTTTTAATATTTTTAAGACATTTTCTTCGTTTTCTTCTTTTAATATAGAACAAGTTGAATATACCATTTCATGTCCTGATTTTAAGACTGATATTGCTTTTTTTAATAATTCATATTGTGTTTTTACACTTCTTTGAATTAGTTCTTCTGTAAATATTTTTTCTAAATTTTCATTATATAAATTTATTGTTCCACTTCCACTACATGGAGCGTCTAATAAAATTTTATCAAATGAAAAGAAACTGTCTAAATTTCTTGCATCTTGTGTTAACACTGTTATTCTAGTTGTTCCCTGTTTTTCTATATTGTATTTTAATCTTTCTGCTCTTATTTTATTTTTTTCACAGGCTGTTATAAATGCTTTATTTTGCGTTATGGCAGATATTTGTGTAGTCTTTCCTCCCGGTGCAGCACACATGTCTAAAATATTTTCATCCTGTTTAGGTTCTAATATTAATGCTGGTATCATTGAAGACAAACTTTGTAAATAGATTTCTCCATTATTATAAATATCTAATTGCCTTATTGCATTTTCACTAATATTTTCAATAATTAAAGCATCTTTATACCAGTCAACATTTTGCGCATTGTATTTTAAATTATCAAAAGCATTTTTTACATTTTGATAATTAGTTTTTATCGTGTTCACTCTTAGTGTAACCGGTCTATTTTTAGTATAACCTTCTTGTATTTGCTTTGTGATTTGTTCTCCATATTGTTTTAATAATTTTTCATATAAAAAATTTGGAATATTTCTAGACATTTTTTATCTATTGCTGTCTATAGACTAACAACTTTCCTCCCTAATTATATTATACTTTTTTTTAAATAGTGTCAACATTATGCACTTTTTAATTCTAGTCTTAGTTTGTCAGCAATCATTGCAATAAATTCTGAATTTGTTGGTTTTCCTTTACTTGCAGAAATTGTATAGCCAAATATGTTTTCTACAACACTTTGCTCTCCTCTTCCCCAAGCAACTTCTATTGCGTGGCGAATTGCACGCTCTACTCTAGATGGTGTGGTACCAAATTTTGATGCTATATCTGGATATAAACTTTTTGTAATTTGATTTATTACATCAATATCATTTACTACCATCATTATTGCCTCACGCAAATATTGATAACCCTTTATATGTGCTGGTACGCCGACTTCATGAATAATATTTGTAACTAAGGCCTCTAAATTATTTTTCTCCTTTTTAGCATTTTCTGGCATCTCTATGTATTGCTGTTTAACTTCTCTTGATATGAAATTATTATTTTGACTTGGTCTATAATTTTTTAACTCCCTAATCCTTTTTAATAATAATTCAATGTCAAAAGGTTTTACTACATAGTATTGTGCTCCTAACTCAATTGCCCTTTGAGTTATTTTGTCTTGTCCAACTGCTGATAACATTATACAGATTGGTTTTTTGTCCATTTTTATTAAATTAATTTTTTCTAAAACTCCTATTCCGTCTAAATGTGGCATTATTACATCTAATAATATTATATCTGGTGATAAATTTGATATTGCTTCTATGGCTTCTTCTCCATCTTTTACTTTAGCTATTACCTCCATATCTTCTTGATTATTAATGTAAGTTGAAAGCGTTTTGCTAAACTCTGGGTTATCATCTGCAATTAGCACTGTAGTTTTCTCTCTCATTTTATCTCCTCCTATATAAAATTATTTGTAAATTGTTTTACGCCTCTAATTATAGTTTTCACAATATAATTTTTCAAGAGATTTTGGAAATTTTTTCCATTTTATTTATAAAATTTTGTTTTTTATATACTTTTCGAGATATATTTTTTATTTAAAACTTTTATTTCATTCACTATTATATTTTTTTGCTTAATATCTTGCATAAATTTATCAATTTTACTATTTGCCGTTTCTATTTTACAAATAATTTTGTCTAAATATTCAATACTTGTGATATTAATTTGTTCGTTTCTGCAGTAATATTTAAAAATTTCTAAATTCGTGTAATCTAAGCTAACCTCTGCCTCTATTCCTAAACATTTTATTACCTTTTCTGCACTATTTAAAGCGTCTATTGTTACCTTTGAATAGCAACTAACTAGCCCTCCTGTACCTAATAAAATACCTCCAAAATATCTCGTAACAACTACTAATATATTGCATAAATTATTTTTTTGCAAAATAGAAAGCATAGGCGCCCCAGCAGTTCCGGAAGGCTCACCATCATCACTTGAACGTTCAATTAATTTTTCGTCTTGCATTACTCTATAAGCTATACAATTGTGCTTTGCATCATAATATTTCTTTTTTACCTTTTTTATAATTTGTTCTGCTTCTAAGTCACTATTAATGTAAAAAATATTTGCTATAAATTTTGATTTTTTCTCTACGACTTCTGCAGTAACACTTATATTTTCGGAAATTGTATAAAATTCCTCCATAATTCTCCTTTTATTATTAATAATTTTATTCTAGCTTTCCTGCTACAAACCCTGTAGAATATGCAATTTGTAAGTTAAAGCCTCCTGTATAACCATCTACATCTATTATTTCACCTGCAAAATAAAGTCCTTTTACAATTTTAGATTCCATAGTTTTAGGGTTTATTTCCTTAATGTTTATTCCACCACTTGTTATTATTGCTTCTTCAATTGGTCTAAAACCTTTTATAGTAAACTCTAATCTTTTTAGAAGTTCTAATAATTTTCTTCTTTCTTCTTTTGTAATCTCATTTACTTTTTTATCTTCAGATATACCACTTTTTTCTATTATATAACTTATCATTTTTTGTGGTAATAAATTGTCTAAACTATTCTTAAATTGCTTGTTTTTAGCTTCTTTAAAATCTCTTAAAATTCTATCATCTAATTGCTCATTTGTTAAAGCTGGTTTTAAATCTATATATAATTTTATTTTTCTTGCATTTAATAGCTCTTGTATATTTTCATATCTTACTAAATGTGCTGAACCACTTAGTATTGTTGGTCCTGATATTCCAAAATGAGTAAATAGTAACTCTCCAAAATCTTCATAAATTTCTTTCTCTTGATTTTCAGAGATTTTTTCTATAATTCTAATTTTTACATTTCTTAAACTTAGTCCTTGCATTTTTATTGCATCTTCTTTATTATATATTTCTAAAGGAACTAATGATGGTTTTATTTTTTGGATAGTATGTCCAAGTTTTGATGCTAAAATATATCCATCTCCAGTTGACCCTGTTAATGGATAGCTTTTACCTCCTGTTGCTAATATTACTTTGTCTGCCTGCAATTCTTCTTTATCTGTTTTGACTCCTACTACACAACCATTATTTACAATAACTTCTTTTACAGATGTATTTAGCCTTACATCTATTCCTAAATTTTTTATTTTTCTTTCAAAGCATGCTAATACATCTTTTGACTTATCTGTTACAGGGAAAATTCTATTTCCTCTTTCTTCTTTTACTTCTAAGCCTTGCTCTTTTAAAAATTCTATTATATCTTGATTAGTGTAGTTTTGAAATGCACTATATAAAAATTTACCGTTTCCTTGTATATTTTTAATGAAATCTGCTATATTTAGTGAACTAGTTATATTACATCTACCTTTTCCTGTAATTAGTAATTTTTTGCCTAGCATATTCATTTTTTCTAGTAACATTACTTTATGACCATTTTGCGCTGATGTTATTGCAGACATCATTCCAGCTGGACCTCCACCAATTACTATAACCTTCATTTTAAATTCAAGTTAGTATTCTAACTTTTCCTCCTTTTTTAATTAAGTGCCTATTTTTAGGCATTTTACGGTTATATTATATATTAATTTTATTACTTAGTCAATTGTAGATAACGTTATAGCCCTTCTTTCTTTTATTACTATCATCCATAAATATATTATTATAAAAAATATAGCAATGTTTTTTAAATACATTATTCCTATGCTTCCTAGCATAGTTATACAAATAATTACTGCTTTACTTATTTTTTGTATGTAGATTTTAGACTTTATGCTTCCATTAAATATGTATATTATCTCTTTTAAAATTCTTCCTCCGTCAAGAGGGTATATTGGAAGCAAATTAAACAGCATTATTAATATGTTGGCATATGCTATTATTTCATTTGAAACTAAGTAAAAATTTATCTTGGTATTTAAAACTATTAGTAATATAATTAAATTTGTAAGTGGTCCTGCAGCAGCTATTGCTATCTTCTTTAACACCAACACATTGCCTTTTTTTATTTTTTTATTGAAGTCATCCACACTTAATTTAAATGATACTGATAAGCCTAATGGCATAATTTCTATTTTTTCTATTTTTAGCCCCATAATTAGTCCCATTATTACATGTCCTAATTCATGAATTACGCATAAAATCATAATTGTAGCATATAGTTTTATTTGCTTTGTTAAATAAAATAATACAAAAAAAATAAAGATTTTTAAATCTATCTTTAAAACCATTTTCTTCTCCTTTTACTTTTGTAAATTCTAATAATCTAGTATAAGTTTCGGATTTACATACCTATCATCTTTCCTTATTTCAAGGTGTAAATGTGGACCTGTTGAATTTCCTGTTGACCCAACTTTTGCTATAACTTGGCCTTGAGTAATTTCGTCTCCTTCTTTTACAAGTAACTCTGAGCAATGAGCATATATTACTATTATTCCTTGTACTTCAATTTTTAGATGATTTCCATAAGCTCCTGTAGAGGAAGCTAAAACTACTTTACCATTTGTCGCAGATATTATATCTGTCCCAGTTTTAGCTGCTATATCTAGCCCTGTATGATATTTTGATACAGTGCTAACAGTAGGATTTCTCCAGCCAAAAACAGAAGTTATAGTCCCTTGTAATGGTTTTATAAAATTTATATTTGCTTTAATTTCTTCTGCATCTTTTTTCATTTGCTCTTCTTCGCTTAAATTTTCCTCTGTAGTCTCAGCAACACTTGCAACTTCTTCTGCTCCTCCTATATTTTCATCTAAATTTGGTTGCTCCTGTCCATTTTCCAAAGTATTTTCTGTTTGATTATTTTCTAGTTCTTGATTGTCATTACTTTCTCCTGCATCAGAATTAGTTGATTCTGCATCTGCGCCAGTTTGCTCATCATCTACATTGCTATTATTTTGTTCGTTTTCTTGTTCTGGTTTATTTTCTTCATTATCATTTGTGTTAGATTTCTGCATAATACTTTGATATTTTTCCTTAACTGTATTTATAGCACCTTCTATGTTTTTATACATTTCATTAAAACTTATATCATAAGATAAAATCTCCTCGCACTTAGTTTTAAAGTCTTCAGAAAAAATGTAATTATTATTTATCACATAATAAAAGGTTAAATATATTAACATACACACTATAATTTGCATTATCATTTTTTTTAATCTTTGATTTATGTTATCATTTGCTTTTGTAGTATTATCTACGCTAACTCTTGTATTTGTAACTTTGTACTCTTTTTGTCTTCTTCTAGCATAAATTTCTTCTGCTCTTCTTATTTTGTCCTCTACTGACATAGTTCTTTCCATAAAAACACCTCTCTTCATTTGTTTACATACTAATGTATATGATATGAAAAGAGGTTTTATACTTAAGCAAAATTAATTATTAAACTTATTGCAAAAAATATAGTTATTATTATGCTATATTTTTTTAGCTTTTGATATTTTTCTTTTAAGGTTTTGCTTGGCTTTTCTATTGTTTTATTAACTTCGATTTTGTTTATATAATTGCAAAGCAAATTTTCCGCTTCTTTTATGATGTAATCTTTACCATCACATTCTTTTTTTTCTAATTCTTTATTAGTATTATTTTCTACCATTTGGAGTTTTTTTGCATATTTATTAGACTTTAAAATTATAATTGCTTCTTCCATAATATTTGAAGGTAAATTCTTTAGAACTACAATATTTTTGACACTATTTGTTTGCATACTGGTTTCATCCTTTCCAATAATTTACTATGGTTTTATTGTTTAGAGTTTTCCCAGTATTTTGTTTATTATTCAATTATTAATGATACAAATTACATTTATGAGAATAAAATATTTTTACATGCCTGTTTTAGGTAGCTTTTGTATGTTTTTTTCATTATATTCTTCTGTAATATTTTCTTCGCTACTTTTTTTAGTAATATTTGTTTCATTTGTTTTTGCATTTACATCTTTTTCTGATTTTTCTACTTCAATATTAGTTACTTCTTTTGATACTTCTGTTTTACTTTGTTTTGAATTATTTATTATGACATTTATTTGTTCGTTTAAATGTATATCTATTTTTATTAGTTCATCATAAAGTACATATCCTGGTAAAGTTCTTACTTCTTTTAAATAATATACTCCTGGCTTTATATCTTTTAAAATAATTTCTCCTTTTTCGTCTGTTAGTAGGCTTTGATAAATTGCATTTTTGTTAGAATCTAGTAATTCAAATTCTACCCCCTTTAGTGGAGTTTTTGATTCTTTTTCTCTTTTTAATATTTTTATTTGCGCTTCGTTTTTTTGGTATTGTTCATAATATGTTCCTGTGCTATCTTCATAAGATGCCATTGTTATGGCATAGTTTTGAAGTGTTTCATTTGGTGAAACTCCATATAAAACTGGTTTTGTTTTCATTTGTGTTTGTACCTTTATCTCAAAATCGCCATTATTTTTTAATACACTTATTGGTATTAATATTTTGAATTTTTCGTTTTGTTCAAAGCTTGTCTTTGCTGTATTATTGATGTCTGCAACTATTAAACCATCTGGTAAATTAGACCCTTTAATTTGTACATTAAAATTAGTTATTGGTGCTGGTACTTCTACCTTATAAGTTTTAGACACATATTCTTTGTTAAGTTCATCTTGCTTCCATTCTAATGTATCAGGCACTATTTCCACAAAATTTGATATTTTAGTTTCAGTTGAATTCTCTGCATCTGTCCAAATTTTTCTTAGAGCTTTTACTGTTCTCTCTCCAGCTTCTCCTAGTCCTGAATATTCATATACATTTCTATTATCTAACCAGCAATATATAGCTTGTTTTGTTGCTAAATATGCTTCTTTTTCATTTGCTACTCCTAATTCTTGTACCGTTTTATATGGATACCCATTTGTTATTATTCTCCATAGTCTTACATCTGATATATAGCCATTTATATTAACATCATAACTATCAGTTTCTCCTACCCCTATTCTTTCTGGGTTTACGCAGTACGCAGGATATTCTTTTCCATTTTGTTTATAAACTACATATGCTGCACCTCTTGGTATTCCTTTGTATACTAAAACTTTTTCGCAATAGTCTATTTGATATATGTTTTTCTTTTCAAAGCTTGCTGCTTTTACAAAATTTGTTACTAGTGATAAATCTATTGCTAAAAGTAGCATTAGTATTATTGCTGTTTTGCTTAATTTTGTTAATGTTTTTTTCAAATTAAATTTCCTCCTTTTCTATTGCTTGAACACATCTTCTATATGCTGGTTCATTTTCAATACATGTTATTAATGTTATTTTATTTTCTTCTGTGTTTTGCAAATAACTCCAATCAACCTCACTAATTTTTATGTTTTGTACAACTACATATGTTTTAGTAAATTCTCCATATGTGTATATTATTTCTTCACCTCCTTTTAAATTTTTTAAATTTTCAAAGTAATTTATTGGGTAACCCCTATTATGTGCAGCTAATCCAACATTTCCATTAGTTTTTTCCGTATTTTCAAAGTGTCCTACAAACTCTTTTAAAGTTTGATCTTCTGTTCCTTCTGCAATGTTTGCTTTTAGAGATATTTCTGGAATTTCTATTTGCCAATTTTTAATTTCTTCGTTTTTTTCTTCATATGTATCTTGTAAATTTGCTTCATTATCACTATCAAGTATGTATGATTCAGAGACACTGTTTGATATGGTTTTATTTTTTGACCCTATTTTAAACAGAACAATAGATGCCACTATAAGTAGAATAATGCTTATAGTAATAGCAAAAACCTTTATTATCTTTTTAGAAACATTTATCGCCTCCTTTTTATTTAAATTAGTTCTTTGGAATTTTTTAAAGATAAAAAATAATTGAATAAAATATACATGTAATTTGTATGCTCTTATAATACTATATTTTGTTTTATTTGTAAACTTATTTTCGTTGACAAATTTCGACATTTTATATTTCATAGCCATTTTTTGATTTGTTTTGTCAAAAAATATTGAACTTTTAGTATATAAATGTTATTATTAATTAAGTATAGGTGGTTTTATGAAACAAGAAAATTTTGATTTTTATAATATGACTACTTTAAAGTCTTATAATTTAGATAAAGTAATTAGATATGAGTTAAATTTGCTTGATACCTTAGATATTTTTACAAGAAGACATTCTGAAAACGTTGCCAGTATAGTTTGTCGTCTATGCAAATATATGCATATGAATAGAAATTTTACAATTTATTGTACAACTTGTGCTTATCTTCATGATATAGGTAAACTTTTTGTTCCTGCTCGTATCTTACAAAAGCCAGGAAGACTCACAGAAGAAGAATATGAAATAATGAAAAGACACACAATACATGGTTATAACTTATGTATGAAAGATCTTGAACTACGTCCTTATGCTAAAGTTGCTTTATTCCATCATGAAGCTCTTGACGGTAGTGGATATCCTAATGGTTTTACCTTAAAAGATATTCCTTTGGAAGCTCAAATAGTAAGTGTAGCTGATCAATTCGATGCTATTGTTAGTAAGCGTCAATATAAATCTCATATTGACATCTCTGAAGCATTAAAAATAATAATTAATGATACTAAGCCTAAAGATTCTACAGATAATAAAACAGACAATGTTGGTAAATTAAATAAATTCATTGTTAAAAAATTAATAAAAGTAGTTTTAGATGACGTATATCTTGAAATTCTATATACTCAAAGCTATGTTGAAGAATTAAAAAACGAATTATCTCGTTTTGAGCAAATACAAAAATATGAAGCAAAAATGAATTCATCAACGAAGGAAAAAGATAAACATTATTATTTAGAAGGAATTAATGAGTTATTAAAACATGATGAAACTATAGACAATTATAAAAGTCTTTATGACGAATATTCAAGTGCTTACACTATGAGAAAAGGTATGATAGAAAAATTATATGATGAAATTAAAATAATTAAAAAATTACGTGTTTAATTTTGTTATGCCAATAATTAATTTATTGGCATTTTTATTTTAAAAACCATTGACAGAATATTAACATTCTTCAATGGTTTATTTAAATAGATTTAATATTTTTTGAAATATACTTGTTTTTTCTTTTACATTATCTTCTATTGTAGTCTCTACATAGTCCTCTTTTGGCAATTCAGTATAAATAGTTTGATCTACCGTTCTTTTGTGCATTCCTAATTGTTCTGAGGCAATTTTCTCTATTTTGTTTAAATTTAGACTTCCTTCAATGCTTACTTCTAACTGTTTATTTTCTTTTTCAATATTTG
Source organism: uncultured Clostridia bacterium (assembly GCA_947589645.1). Lineage (GTDB taxonomy): Bacteria > Bacillota > Clostridia > TANB77 > CAG-508 > CAG-269. Next base: position 24,977 of record CANQCG010000014.1, on the reverse strand, counting down.
CTAAATCAGATTTTAATGTTTGAATTGCTTTAAATTCTTCTGTAATCATAGAATTTCTATAACTAATCATGATTAATAGTGCAAATATGGCTAAAACTACACACACTTGATTTCTTCTTTTTGCTTTTTCTTGTCTTGAGACACCAACACTTTTCTTTGGCTCATTTTTTATAACTTCTAATTGTTTCTTCTTTTTATTTGGCGTATTTTTAGTTTTTGGTTGTAATTTTCTCGGGCTGGTTTCATATTGATATGCTGCCATATTTTCACCTCCTCTTTAGTTTATAATTTCTATCAAATTTATCATTTTGTGTATGAAGCTTTTCGTTTATCTTTTTTCAAAGATTCTTAATTTTGCACTCTTTGACCTTGAATTTCCTAATTGTTCCTCATTTGATGCTATAATTGGTTTTTTATTTATTATTCTTCCCAAAGATTTTGCCCCACAAACACAATATGGTAAATCTTTAGGACAAGTGCATTTTCCTTCTGCTTGCTCAAAAGCTTTTTTTACTGCTCTATCTTCTAATGAATGAAAAGTTATTACGCACAATCTTCCTGTTGGTTTTAAAAGTCCTATACAATCAAGTATTGTATTATATAAAGGTTCTATTTCATTGTTTACTTCAATTCTAATTGCTTGGAATGTTCTTTTGGCAGGATGTCCATCATTTTTTGCAAATGACGGAATTGATTTTTCGATTATTTTGACTAATTCTTCTGTTGTAGAAATTTCTTTTTGTTTTCTAGTTTCACAAATATTAGATGCTATTTTTCTTGAAAATCTTTCCTCTCCATACTCAAATATAATTCTTGCTAAATCTTGCTCTGAGTATTTGTTTATAACTTCCTTAGCTGTAAGTTTTTGAGTTTTGTCCATTCTCATGTCTAGTTCATTGTTGCCTAAGTAGCTAAAACCACGACTTTTCTCATCTAGCTGATATGAAGATACACCCAAGTCTAACAATATTCCGTCTACATTTTGAAAATCGTTTTCTTCAAAAATTTTTTTTATTTCATCATGATTTCCATGTATGTAACAAACATTTTTAAAGTCTTTTAGATTCTCTTTGGCAGCTTTTAATGCTTCTTCGTCTCTATCTATTCCTATTAGTAGTCCAGTACCATCTAGCTGCTCTAAAATTTTTTTGCTGTGTCCTGCTCCTCCAAGAGTACCATCTACATATGTACATCCCTTTCTAATGTTTAGTGCATTTATTGTTTCTTCTAGTAAAACTGGTTTATGCTTAAATTCCAAACTTTCACCTCTATATATAGATATGTTTTTAAATACGCCAATTAATAGGAAACGATATATTTCCTATTAATTAAGAGGCAACTGGTTTTTAGAGTTTTTACCAGTTGCCGTTTTCGTTTATTACTTCTTTAGTATCTTAAAATGCTTTTGTAAGTCATCTTTTGAATACTCTAACTACTTTTGTTTTTTCAAATGTTTTGTAAAATTTCTTTTGTATCTAAAACATTATCTTTTGTATAGTTTTTCGTAAAACTTCTTTTGTGAAACTCTTTTGTGTAACTCTTTTGTGAAATTATCTTAAGTAATTTTGTCTTTTGTTTTTTGAGTATTTATCTTTTGTAAATTTGTCTTTTGTAACTTAAAAATTTTATCTTTTGTATTTTTGTCTTTAGTATTTTATATAAACTTTTGCAAGTTATATACCAAGCATTGTCATGTTTTCAGCAATTTCATCAGCTGAAATTTCTTCATCACATTTAGACCATTTTTCTTTATCCCATATTTCAAGTCTTGTTCCTACTCCGATAATTATTACATCTTTGTTTAAATTAGCTGATTGTCTTAAGTTCGTAGGAATTAAAAATCTGCCCTGTTTATCTATTTCACATTCTGTTGCACCTGAAAGGAAAAATCTTACAAAGTTTCTGGCATTTTTGTCTGATAGAGGTAAAGCTTTTAGCTTTGACTCAAAATTCAACCACTCATTTTGTGAAAAGGCAAATAAACATCCATCTAACCCTTTTGTTACGATAAATGTTTCTCCAATATCTGTTCTTAATTTAGCAGGCATTATTAATCTGCCCTTAACGTCTAGAGAATGCTCATATTCACCAATTAGCAATTGATTTTACCTCCTTCCACTTTTTTACCACTTTGTTCCACTTCTCTCCACTTCGATTAAATTTTAATATAACTTTTTTGATTTTGCAATAGTTTTTTTTAATTTTTTCAAATTTTTAATAAATTTTTATATATCTTTTTCAAAAATGACCCTTTTCTACAAGCTAGCATTATATTTTTTCTATAAAATTATAATGCTAGCTTGTAGAAAAGGGGTGTTTTTACGAAAGAATATGTTATTTTTTCTAGACTTATTAAAAAATGTCTGTAAATTTGCTATATGCATTAAAAAAATAAGTGCCAAAGCATTAACTAAGTTATTGCCTTGACACTTTACTTTTCTTTAAAATCTTATTAAGTTTTAAATATTATATTTTGCTTTTGGAGTATAATGTGTATGTAAATATTTATGAGCTTTTTCTTCTCCTGGTTTTCCAAAGAATTCTTTGTAAATTTGTTTTAATGCAGGATTTTCATGTGATTTTCTTATTGTACTTGCTTCATCTATAGAATATAAAGCATCTGCTCTTAATTTTCTTACATCAACTGTTGCACGAGTTTTTGAGTTCTTAATTGGCTGTCCTCCTCCTACAACACATCCACCTGGGCAAGCCATTATTTCTACAAAATGATAATCAGCTTTTCCAGCTTTAATTTGATCCATTATTTTTCTTGCATTTGCTAAACCACTTGCAACTACTATTTTTAATTCTTTTCCTGCGATATTTAGAGTTGCTTCTTTGATTCCTTTTTCTCCTCTTACTTGCTCATATTCTATTTTTTGTAAATCTTTTCCTTCTAATACATCTGCTGCTGTTCTAAGCGCTGCTTCCATTACTCCTCCAGTTGTTCCAAATATTGCTCCAGCACCAGTTGCTTCACCCATTGGGTCATCAAAATTGCCGTCTTCTAGATTTACAAAATCTATATTAGCTTGTTTAATCATTCTAGCTAATTCTCTTGTAGTTATTACATAATCTACATCTCTTAAGCCATCTACTTCCATTTCTTCACGTGATGCTTCATATTTTTTAGCTATACATGGCATTACAGATACTACACATATTTTTTCTGCTGGTATTTCATATTTTTGAGCAAAATATGATTTTATTATTGCTCCAAACATTTGATGTGGTGATTTACAGCTTGATAAATGTCCTAATAAATCAGGATAATTCTTTTCGGCAAATCTTACCCATCCTGGACTACATGAAGTAATCATTGGTAATGTTCCTCCATTTTGTAGTCTTTCTACAAACTCAGTTGCTTCTTCCATAATTGTAAAATCTGCACCTGTATTTGTATCAAATACTTTATCAAAACCTATATTCTTTAATGCTGTTACCATTTTACCTTTTGCATTTGTTCCTATTGGCATACCAAATTCTTCACCAATAGCAACTCTAACTGCTGGAGCTGTTTGAACTACTGTATATACATCTGGGTCTTTTAGTTTTTCCCATACATCATCTGTATATTCTTTTTCTTTTAAAGCTCCACATGGACAAGCTTCTATACATTGTCCACAGAAGGTACAGTCTACATCATTTAAGCTACTATCATATGTTGTTGATACACAAGAGTTAAAGCCTCTTTCTGTACAATCAATAGCTCCAATTTTTTGAACATTTTTACAAGTTGCAACACATCTTCTACATAATAAACATTTATTGAAGTCTCTTACTATTGCTGGTGATTTATCATCAATTTCATGTTCTGTCATTTCACCTTTGTATTCTATTTTCTTAACATTGAATTTCACACATAAGTCTTGAAGTTCGCAATTTCCATTTCTTGTACATGTTAGACAATCTTGATGGTGATTAGATAATATTAAATCTAGTATTATTTTTCTAGCTTCTAATATTTCTGGTGAATTTGTTCTTACTACCATGCCCTCTTCAGCTGTTTGTATACAAGAAGGAACAAATCCTCTTCTTCCTTCTATTTCTACAATACACATTCTGCAGTCTCCCATAGCATTTACACCTTTTAAAAAGCATAGTGTAGGAATGTCTATGCCATTTTGTCTTGCGGCTTCTAATATGGTTGTGTGTTCTTCTACCTTAATTGGTTTTCCATCAATTATTAAATTTACCATGATTTTTACTTTCCTTTCAATTATTCTTAATAAGTCTTATTAGACTTAATAGTTAAATTCTATATTGTTGCTTTATATATTGCTTTAAATGGGCATTTATCTGCACAAGTGTTACATTTTATACATTTTGTTTGATCTATTTCATGTGGTTGTTTTATTTCACCTTTTATAGCATTTACAGGGCAGTTTTTAGCACATAAATGGCATCCTTTACATTTGTCTTTATCTATAACTATGCTACATAAATTTTTACAATATCCTGCTCTACATTTTTTATCTTTAACATGCTCTAGATATTCGTCTTTAAAATATCTTAGTGTGCTAAGTACTGGGTTTGGTGCTGTTTGACCAAGTCCGCAAACTGATGTCTTTTTGATATTAACAGCTAGTTTCTCTAATTTATCTATATCTTCTAAAGTTCCATTTCCTTCGCACATTCTAGTTAAAATTTCTAGCATTCTTTTTGTTCCAATTCTACATGGTGTACATTTTCCGCAACTTTCACTTACTGTAAAGTCTAAGTAGAATCTTGCAATGTCTACCATACATTTTGTTTCGTCCATTACAATTAGTCCACCTGAACCCATCATTGAACCTATTTGAGCAAGAGATTCATAATCGATTGGTGTATCTAAATTTTCTGCTGGAATACATCCACCTGAAGGTCCTCCTGTTTGTGCTGCTTTGAAGGCTCTTCCGTTTGGAATTCCACCACCAATATCAAATACTATTTCTCTTAATGTTGTTCCCATTGGTACTTCTACTAGACCTACGTTATTAACATTTCCTCCTAGAGCAAATACTTTTGTTCCTTTTGATTTTTCAGTTCCTATGCTTGCATACCACTCTGCTCCATTTAAAATGATTCTTGTGATATTAGCATAAGTTTCTACGTTATTTATTAAAGTTGGTTTTCCAAATAAGCCCATGTGTGCTGGATATGGTGGTTTTAATCTTGGCTGACCTCTTTTTCCTTCGATTGACTCTAATAACGCTGTTTCTTCACCACAAACGAAAGCTCCAGCTCCTAATCTTATATCTAAGTTAAATTTGAAGCCTATTCCAAAAATGTTATCTCCAAGTAAACCATATTCTCTTGCTTGCTCTATTGCTACTCTTAGTCTATGTACAGCTATTGGGTATTCTGCTCTTACATATATGTAACCTTGATTTGCTCCTATAGTATAACCTGCTATAGCCATAGACTCAATTATACTATGTGGGTCACCTTCTAGAATACTTCTATCCATAAAAGCTCCTGGGTCACCTTCGTCAGCATTACATACTACATATTTTTGTTCAGATTCTTCTATGTAAGTAAATTGCCATTTTTTACCCGTTGGGAAACCTGCTCCTCCACGTCCTCTTAAACCAGAGTCAGTTACACATTTAATAACATCTTCTCTAGACATTTCTGTTAGGACTTTGTAAAGTGCTTTATAACCATCAAATGCTATATATTCATCAATATTTTCTGGATCTATTACACCACAATTTTTTAATGCAATTCTTTTTTGTTTTTTATAGAAATTTAATTCGTCTAATCTTTCTACAACTCTACCATCTATGTCTTTGCAAAGTAATCTTTCTACTTTTTTACCCTCAATTATGTGAGTATTTATTATTTCTTCACAGTCTTCTGGTTTTACATGTGCATAAAAAGTATCTTCTGGTCTTATTATTACTATTGGTCCTTTTGCACAAAGTCCAAAACATCCTGTTTGAATTACTCTAACATTTGTTATTCCTTTTTCTTCTAGAATTCTTCTAAAGTTTTCTATTATTTTAGGTGATTTTGATGATGTACACCCAGTTCCATGACATACTAATATATGTTTTTCTCTAGTATCTGCTTTAGTGTTTACACGCAAATCTAGTAATTTTCTTGTTTCTTCTCGTATTTTTTGAATTTCTTCAAAAGTTTTCATATCTAGCTTTTCCTCCTTCTATCAAGGTTTTACCTTGCTATTAATTTTCTTCTTTTTCTAGTTTATCTAGTACTTCGTCTAACATTTTTACTGTAGCATTTCCATATACTTCGTCATTTACCATAAATACTGGTGCTAATCCACAAGCTCCTACACAACGAACTTCGTCAATAGAAAATTTTCCATCTGGAGTTACTTCTCCACCTGATATTTTTAATCTTTCTTTTAGTCTATCTAATATACTTTGAGATCCTTTTACAAAACATGCTGTTCCTAGGCAAACAGATATATTATATTTTCCTTTTGGTGTTGTTGTAAATCTTGAATAAAATGTAATAACACCATAAATTTCAGCCATTGGCATATCTAAATATTTTGATATTTCCATTTGGCACTCCTTTGGGATATATCCATACTTTTCTTGAACTTCGTTTAATATTCCAATTAAACTATCTCTTTGTTTTGGATATTTACTTAGAATTTCTCCCATTTCTTTAGTTATTTTCTTTTCTATGCAGTTTTGTTCCTTATCCATTGCTACCTCCCTTATATAATTATTTTTGAATCTGCTTTATATTCCTTTTTTTCGCACCAAATCGATTATATCATAGTAATTATTCAAAAGCAATATTTGTCGAATTATGTTTTTTAATAATCAAAATTAATACACACCTTGAAATATCAAGCTATTCCGCTGATATTTTAGGTGTGTTAATTTATAATTGTTATTTTTTTCTTGTTAATTAATTGTAGTGCTAGTCGCACCAGTTCCTACCACATTTTCCTGTAATGACCTCCATGTATTACATCCTACTATTCCATCTGCTGACAAACCTCTTGAACGTTGGTAGCTTCTTACTGCATTTTCAGTCTGTTCTCCAAAAACTCCGTCTAGTCCTCCTGTTCTAAAGCCTAATGTATTTAAATTATCTTGCAATATGCATACGTAATTTCCTCTTGAATTTCGTCTTAAAGAAGGATACCCTCCTGTGCTGCAAGAAGGTGCGCCGAATCTTTTATCAAAATGTACCCAAGTGGGTGAAAGTGATACTGGTTCAACATAACTCCATATTCCAGAAGCTAATGCATTATTTCTTAATGCATTTCTCCTAGATGCTGTATATGTTTGTGCTACATCAAATGCAGTGCCTGCATAATGCTGACTTTGTGAACCATGCCCTCCTTCATAAGGTCTTTTAAATGCAAACCCTACAGGTATTGGTGCTCCCCATGAATATCTTTGACTATTCCATGCAAGCATCGTTCGTTTATCTGTCCATAATATATTACTTTTGCTTGACCCTCTAAACTCTCTTACTCTTAATGTCGAATTTGTATTATAAGGCATTGCTGATGCTTCATCTCTTATATATGTTTCCATACGATTACTATCATTGTTATATACCAATATTCTAGCCATAAAAAAAATCTCCTTTTAATATAGTACTTATGCTATATTATGTAAGAAGATTTTTTCTTGTTACAATTATAATATTATACAACCTCTTTGCATTTTACGATTACTCTTTGTTTTGTATCATTTGTACAAGTTATTAATGTTATTTCTTTTCTTCCTTGAGTAAGCTGACTTGTACATCTTGTATCAGATGGGTCAACTGTATAAATATCATATGCCTCATATTTTAGTGTTTTTCCTGATAAATCTGTTATTTCTACAGTATCTCCTACGACCATAGAAGGCACTTTACTAAAGAATTTTGAATTTTTATAATTGTGTCCTACTATACATAGGTTTCCTACTTCATTAGGGTCACTTCCCCAAAATTTACAAACAGATACTTTTAGTAATTTATCCATTAATTCTTGTGATGGCCTATCTATGATAGGATATTTACATTCAATTTTAGGTATATTTATATAACCTATAGCATTATATTCTGTTCCATGTTCATCTGAAAATTTTCCAGTAGATATTGTATTTTTTTCTTCAGCTTGCAAGGCTTCATTGCTACTTACATTTTCTTCTACAATTTGTTCTTGGGTCATAGATATAATTAATGCATTTTCTGTTGGTGCAATTGTTGTGTCTTTTTTCATCGTTTCTGCTATAAGTTTTGATAATAAATCTTGTGACACACTTTCTTGCCTATATCTATCGTATTCTGCATAAATGTATGCACATGATAAAACAATCATTGCAAAGATAGATAAGAAAAATGAAACTTTATATATTTTTTTCTTTCTCTTTAATTCAGGTGTTACATATAATTTTTCTGTTACTAATATCTGATTCATTTTTCTCCCCTTTCTTTTACATACATTTTTATTATACCACATTTAAAATATGCAGTTCAATTACTTATATTTCTTTAATTTCCAATATTTTATAATCATTTATTCATCAATATTATCTATATTGTTTGGGTTTAATCCATCAGTAGTTCCAGAAGCATCTATAGATGGAAACTGTATATTGCCCTCTATGTCATTTGAATTACTAAACATAAATAGTGCTAAAAACTTCGTTATTTGCTCACTTAAAGGTTTAATATAAACTTCCTCTACTCTGTTTACTGCAGCATTAAATAGTGCTGCCACTTGCTCTTGTGATAATTGATTTAATATAATATTATTTTCTGAATTTAAAACCATATCATATTCTAATTCATCTACTAAAGTAATACTTCGATTAAATGATATTTGACCTATATTACTACTCATCATAATATTAATTTTGGCATTGTTTCCATCTTCTATTAATTCAATACTAATTTCATTTTCTGTTTCTTCTTCATCTATAACATTATTATTTTTTACTATCAATTTATTGTCATTTTCTTTAATAAATGTAGTTTGATAAGATAATTGTGCATCATTTTCGTCTATACTGTTATAAGCCATGTTTATTTGTTTTTTACCATCAATTTCTGTGGTATCTACTGTAACATTTTCAAGTCCTTGCTCTAGTTTTATTCTGACTGTTTTTCCATTCTGTGCATATACAGTTATTATCATATTTTGTTCTTGTACTTGTTCTTCTTTGTTTTCATCTTTTATTTGATTTGGTTTATTTTCACCATTTAGTTCATCAATTGATTTTTGAATTCCATCTAGTATAGCATCTTTCAAAGAAAATTGAATATTATATTCGTATAATATATCATCTATGATTTGTACCTTTGATGATAATATTTCATCTTGCTTTAGTTCTTCTAATATTTTTAATGCTACATTTTTTATATCGTCTCTGTTTAAGGTTAATATATATGCATTAGTAGTTATTGTTTGTGCATTTAATGTTATTACTGTGTTATTCCTTTTTTGATATTTTTCTTTTGCAATATTATTATACAATAATTGTGCATATTTATTTATTTCTGTATTTTTTTCTTCATCTGTTAATCTTAGGTCGTCTAATGAAAAACTTTCAGGATCTATTGTATCTGGTATCATATCTATTGTTTCTTCATCTAACCCAAAACTTGTTACTATCTGCTTTAAATTTTGATTTTGAACGCTGAAAAATTGTTTAATAGCATTTGTAAATCTTAATGAATATATCTCGTCTTCTATCATATATTCTACTTTTAATGCAGATTCCATATCTCCTAGTGCTAATCCTAAAATTCCATAATACTTTTTATCTATTGGATCATTTTGGGTATCTATAGTTAATTCTAAATCAGATTGTGTACTTCCTTCTGCAAGATATGAAATTGTTGTATTTTGTTCGTTTCTGTTTTGTTTCAAGCTTTCTTCAATATTAGATATTTTTTCTAAATTTACTGTGTTATATATTTCTTCTAAATTTTCATTTAAATATTTTGCGAATAATTCTTGACCTGTTTTAAATAAATCTGTTGCAAAATATAAATAAGCAAAAACACCTCCTGCTATTGCTAATATAGCAATTACTATTAGTATTATTATTAATACCTTGTTTGCACCTTTTTTCATTTTTTACCTCCATTATTGTTTACTTTTGTATCTTTATATTTATTTTCTCTGTTTTACCGCTTCATATACTATTATTCCTGTAGAAACAGCTGCATTTAATGACTCTACTTTTCCCTTCATAGGAATTTTAACTAAGAAATCACAATTTTTCTTTACTTTGTCACTAATGCCATTTGCCTCGTTTCCAATTACTATTGCAAGTGGTCCTGTTAAATCTTGATTATAATAATATTTATCTGTTTGCACATCTGTTCCGCAGATCCATAGACCTGCTTTTTTTAGTTCTTCAATTGCATCTGATATATTAGTTACTCTTGCTATTTTCATATGTTCTACTGCTCCGCATGAAACTTTGTTTACTGTACTATTTACTGCTACTGCCCTTCTTTTTGGTATTATAATTCCATGTACTCCTGCAGTCTCTGCTGTTCTTATTATTGAGCCCAAATTGTGTGGATCTTCTATTCCATCTAAAATTAATATAAATGGATCTTCATGTTTTCCCTTAGCTTCTTCTAAAATATCTGATATTTCAGAATACTCAAAAGGTGGGACTATTGCAATTACTCCTTGAAAATTATCTGTTTGTGCCATTTCTTGTAACTGCCTTCTATCTTTTTCTACAACTATAATTCTTTTTTCTTTTGAAATTGCAAGTATTTGGTTTATTGAACCATGTTTTTCTCCTTTTGCGACAAATATTTTATTAATATCTTTTCCACTTTCTAATAATTCTAGTACTGCATTTCTACCTTCTACCTGATCTTCAAACCTGGGCGCATCTACCTTACTTTCTTCTGAATTTTGACTCTTTCTTCTGTCTTTACCACTTCTTCTTTCTGCCACTCTTCTTTCGCCCTTTCTTCTATCTGGAGTATCTCTTTCTGCTTTTCTTCTATCTACTCCGCTTCTTCTTTCTGTGCCACTTCTTCTTTCAGCTTTTCTTCTGTCTTGTCCACTTCTTCTTTGTTCTCCTAATTTTCCTTTCATAAATATCCCTCCATTCATTATTATTCATCATTTAATTTTAATACTGCTAAAAACGCTTCTTGTGGCATTTCTACATTTCCGATCTGTCTCATTTTCTTTTTGCCACGCTTTTGCTTTTCTAATAATTTTTTCTTTCTTGTAATATCTCCTCCATAGCACTTCGCAAGCACATCTTTGCGCATTGCAGATATTGTTTCTCTTGCTATAATTGTTCCTCCAATTACTGCTTGAAGTGGTATTACAAATAAATGTCTTGGTATAACTTCTTTAAGCTTTTCTACCATCTTTTTGCCTCTTTCATAAGCTGTATCTTTGTGTACTATAAAGCTTAAGGCATCAACTTTTTCTCCATTAACATGTATGTCTAATTTTACGAGTTTTGATGGTCTATATTCTTTAAATGTATAATCAAATGAAGCATATCCTTTTGTTTTAGATTTTAAATTATCAAAAAAATCATATATTATTTCATTAAGTGGCATTTCATATATTAGTGTAACTCTATTTTCGTCTAAGTATTTCATGTCTATATAAATGCCTCTTCTATCTTGACACATTTTCATAATGTTACCAACATATTCTTTTGGAGTTAATATCTCTGCAGTTACTATTGGTTCTTCTATGCATGATACTTCTTGGTCTGGTGGTAGCTCCGCCGGATTATATATGTCTAAAACTGTTCCATCTGTTTTATGAACTTTATAAATTACAGATGGTGATGTTGTAATTAGTCCTAAATCGTATTCTCTATCTAGTCTTTCTTCAACTATTTCTAAGTGTAGCAGTCCTAAAAAGCCACATCTAAAGCCAAAGCCTAAAGCTGCTGAACTTTCTGGCTCATATTCTAATGCTGCATCATTTAATTTTAATTTTTCTAGTGCTACTTTTAAGTTTTCGTACTCGCTTCCATCTACTGGATATAACCCACAGTATACCATCGGTGTTACTTTTTTATAACCTGCAAGTGGCTCTTCTGCTGGAGCTTCTTTTAGTGTTACTGTATCTCCAACATGTATGTCTGAAATTACTTTTATACTTGCTGCTATGTACCCTACCTCTCCTGCTACTAATTTATCTGTTGCTACATAATTTCCTGGTTCAAAATACCCTACTTCAGTTACAGTAAATACTTTATTCGTTGCCATTAATTTTATTTCGTCTCCAACTTTTACGCTTCCATCAAATACTCTTACATATGCTATGGCTCCCTTATAATTATCGTAACATGAGTCAAATATTAAGCATTTTGTTTTGGCATTTACGTCTCCTTTAGGTGGCGGCAAATCTTTTACTATTCTTTCTAGCACTTTTTCAACATTTAAGCCTGTTTTTGCTGAAATACATGGTGCATCTTGTGCTGGTATTCCGAATTATTTCTTCTATCTCATCTTTTACCTCTTGTGGTCTTGCATTTGGTAAATCAATCTTATTTATTACTGGCAATATTTCTAAATTGTTGTCTAATGCTAAGTATACATTTGCTAATGTTTGTGCCTCTACTCCTTGGCTTGAATCAACTATTAAGATTGCTCCATCACATGCAGCTAAACTTCTTGATACTTCATAATTAAAATCTACATGTCCAGGTGTATCTATTAAATTTAGAATATATTCTTGTCCATCGTTTGCTTTGTATTTCATTCTTACAGATTGAGACTTTATGGTTATTCCTCTTTCTTTTTCAATATCCATATTGTCTAATACTTGGTCTTGCATTTCTCTTTGAGAAAGTACACCTGTTAGCTCTATTAGTCTATCTGCTAAGGTTGATTTTCCATGGTCTATATGGGCTATTATACTGAAATTTCTAATATTGCTTTGGCTAATTTCCATTTGTATTTTTTTACTTTCCTCTCCTTAATATAATTCGGTTTTATTCTATCATAAAACACTTATATATACAAGAGATTTTTAGGGTTTTATAGCATAGAATTTGTAAATTTTTTTATTGTTTTTGATGGAAAGTTTTCTCAACGGGACAACCCTACTACAATATAAAAAAGGCTTAGCATTAACTAAGCCTTAAAGTGTCAAACCTTTTGTTTACAACATTCCAATTTACAATATTCCAAAATGCATTTATATATTCCTGTCTGTTTGCTTTATATTGTAAGAAGTAAGAATGTTCCCACATATCTATTATAAATAGTGGTGTGCATCCCCATAAGGTTAAGTTTTGATGTTTCTCACATTGAAGAACTTCTAATCTGTTAAAGCTTGGTACCCATATTTTCGAAAAATAGTTTATGCAAAATTGCTCCTGAGCCTTGAAAGCTTAATTCTTTTTCTAGGCATTTTATATTTTCATATTCGCTATTATTTCTTGCGATTTCTAATTTTTCTAAAGCTTTATTAGTATTATTTACATAGCCTGTATACAAAGTTTCATAATGTATCTTTAGTGTTTCTTTATTGTAATATGGCTCTAGTGCATCTAATGGATATGGTAATTCAATTTTTTTTATTTTCTCTAGCATAAAAATAGACCTCCTAATATTTATATATTTTATTAAGAGGTTATTTATTCATTTTTAAGTTATATACTTGCACTTTCAATTAATTTGTCTAACAATTGCGTATAGCTTATTCCTATTGCTTCAAATAGTTTTGGATACATACTAATTTTAGTAAAACCTGGCATAGTATTTATTTCATTAATATAAACTTTATTTGTATTTTTTTCTATAAAGAAATCTACTCTTGAAAGTCCACTTCCATCAATTGCATTAAATGCTTTTGCTGCTAGCTTTCTTATTTCTTCTATTTTCTCTTTTTCTATATTGGCAGGTACAATTGTTTTTGAATCTGGCATATTGTATTTAGCATCAAAGCTATAAAATTCTTCTGCTGACAAAATTTCTCCTACTGTTGATGCTAAAATTTCACCTTTTTCTCCACCATCTAATATTGCACATTCTACTTCTTTACCATCTATTCCTTGTTCTACTAATATTTTTCTATCATACTCTGAGGCATATTGTATTGCCATTTCTAATTCTTCTATATTTTTTACTTTTTTTACTCCTACAGAAGAGCCTGAATTTGCTGGTTTTACAAACATAGGGAACTTTAACTTACTTGCTATTTGCTCTAAATCTAATTTTTCTTCTTCTAAATTATCATTTATGATTTTATATGTATTATTTTTCTTTTGAACATATACATAAGGTGCCTGTGGTATTTTAGCTTTTTCAAAGATTATTTTTGTATATGCTTTATCCATTCCTACACTTGAAGCTAATACTTTGCATCCAACATATGGAATGCCTAGAATTTCAAGCATTCCCTGTATTGTGCCATCTTCTCCATATTTACCATGTAATACTGGGAAAATTACATCTAACTTTTTTAAATATTGCACAACATTTTCTATTTCTTCTTTTATTTCTTCTCCTGCTCTACTTTGCTTAAACCATTTTCCCTGTTTATCAATATAAATTGGATAAATTTCATATTTTTGATTGTCTAAGTTTTCAATTACTGATTTGGCAGACATTATAGATACATCATGTTCTGTTGATGTGCCTCCAAAAATTACTCCTAATTTTTTCATTACTACCTCCTAATGTTTTTATTTAATTTTATTCAGCATTTTTTATCTTATTATCTCGCTTTGAAAATATTTTTCTTTTATATTTTTTCAACTATAAATTTACTACCACATTTTCCGCATCTATATTTTAAAGCAAAATTTCTGTTTAATCTTTTTCTATAAAAGCTTTGTCCACATTTTATACACTTTATGTGATAATTGTATTTTTCTTCTTCCTTATACTCTATGTTACTTTTTATATAATCTTGCTTTTTGTCTCCTACTCTTGATATGTTATAGCCTAACTTATTATTTATGTATTTTGCATATTTTTTAAATTCTTCTCCATGATTGTTGCAATTAGGCATACAATGTATTATTTCGTGTATAATTGTATTTTTTATTATATTATCATCTAATTCTAAAAGCCAAGGGCTTATTTCAATATTGTGCTTATTAAATTTAGCATATCTTATTATCTTTTTTCTGCCAACTTTTTCTATGTATTTTGTTTTTAAATCTGGCTGTTCTTGCTTGCAACAACCATATCTTTGGTTGTTTCTTTTGGATATTGATATACTTATTTTTCCTATTTGTTCCTTGTTTAAAACATCTATTCCTATACTTTTTAGTTCTTCTATGCACTTTATATATATTTGCTCTAATTTTTCTTCCATTATGTTTTCCTCTCGTTTTTTATTTGTGCCAAATTATAAATTATTATATTTTTTGCTTGTATAAGGTTATTCTTTCTTTTAAACTATGTTTAATAATATAGTTGCTTATTTTCATATCATAGCTTTCATTTCCAAACTATATGGTAAAACAAAATAAGACATTCGTCAATGAAATCGGCTTATTTTAGTTTGATTTTTTTATTTTATTTATATCATTTATTATATCTTTGTCAAATTTTAGAGAAAAAATCATCATTTGAATACTTAATGGAATATTTTATTCTACTTTAGCAGTTATTTAATTTAAAAAAGTGCAATTACTTTAGAAAGTATATATCTATTATGAATAATAAATTATAAATTTTATACATACGCATTGATTTTTAAACAAATGTTTGATATAATAGTTTCATATATTGTTTGGGAGGTAACTTATGGCAGAATTAAATGTTTTAAATCAAAAAATATCTTATATAAAAATTGATGATGAAGATTATATATCGATTACTGATATGCTAAAATCGAAAGATGGTGATTTTTTTGTCTCAGATTGGCTAAGAAATAGAAATACTGTAGAATTTTTAGGAATTTGGGAAGAAATTCATAATCCAAATTTTAATTATGGCGAATTTGCCATAATTAAAAGTCATGCTGGTTTAAATAATTATAAGATTAGTGTCAAAGAATGGACAGAAAAAACAAATGCAATTGGAATAATATCAAAAACTGGAAGATATGGGGGAACATACGCACACAAAGATATTGCATTTGAATTTGGAATGTGGATTAGTCCAAAATTTAAATTATTGTTGATAAAAGAATTTGAAAGATTAAAAGCAGAAGAACAAAAACAAATATGTTTAGCAAACTTGGAAAACTTAAATTCCGTTTTTATAAATGAAGGATTAAAGCAATCTGAAAGACTTGAGAAGTTAAATAAAATTGCCATATCACAGATGAGAATTTTAAATGCTACAGATATGAAATATTTAAAATAATATTCTTTAAAATTAGCATATTTGCTCTGACTAAATTCGAATGCCCCTTGGGCACTTCCTCACTTGATTCGGGCGCCGCGGCCTTTGGGTCACCATTTTTGCTCACTCTCCAATTCTTTCAAAAATAAAAATGATAGCTTTTGCTATCATTTTTATTTTTGGCTGGACTGGCTAGATTCGAACTAGCGCATGCCAGAGTCAAAGTCTGGTGCCTTACCACTTGGCTACAGTCCAATGTAAAATTTTTGCTAAGTTGATTTTATGGGGTGGAAGATGGGACTCGAACCCACGGTCTCCAGTGCCACAAACTGGCGCGTTAACCAACTACGCCACATCCACCATTATGTACATTTATACAGCACATTATTTATTTTACCCTATTTTGCATACTTTTGTCAATACATTTAAAGAAATTTTTGCCAAAAAAAGGAGCCAGATAAATTCTAACTCCTTTTTTATTTTTATATTAATAATTTTCTCCTCTGCCTTCTGGTAAAGCATTTGGTAATTCTATTCTTATTCTAATTCTAAATACATAAGTTACTGCTCTTGCTAGTTTACTGTTTTTAAATCTTTGCCATAATGATGGTTTTCTTTCAAAAGTAGTTTCTTGTGTATAAGCCTTTAATTCTTCTTGTTCTACTCCCTTAGCTTGTAATATTGGGCTGGTAACTTTTTGTTCTTCTACTTGCTCTACTACAACTTCTTTTGTTTCTTCTGCTGGTGCTGGAATAGCCTTTAATGCATCTGCAACTTCAATTCCTATATAGCTTAATGCTTTTGATCTGTCTTCAATTCTTTCCATATCTATTTCAATATGCAAGTTTGATTCTAGATTATTTACACGAGCATTAAGTAATTTTAAAGAGTCTTGATAAGCTTCAGATTTTACAGACTTAGTTTTTCCTAATATATATAATGCTTCTGTTATTTCTTCTGGTAATTCCTCCTCTGCTGCTTTAACTTCATCTTTCCATCCTTTTTGTTTTGATTTAACTGTTGCTACTAAGCCTTTTAATTTACTAGCTAAAGTTATATTTTCTTCTCTTTGTCTTATTAGTTCTTCTATTTTCTTTGTGTTTTCCTCAAATTGATTTGTTGCATTTTCAACTAATGCATAAGCTGCTTTATATACGGAAACTGGAAAATTCTTCTTTTTTGGATATTCTAATAAATACGCTTTTATTGAGTCTATTAAATCTTTAAAATATGAATCATCCTCTAATTGAACAATTTGCTTCTTGCTGTTTGGATTAATCATTTTTTGTATTTTATCTATATTTGATAATATTTTTTCTTCGGTTATTACCATTCTTACATTTACTATGCCAGATTTAGACATTGTAAATACCTCCTTCTTATGTAGTCATATTATAATTTAATCTTATTATACATCATTCTACAAAAATCTACAATAGAAAATGGCGTTTTATTTATTACATTTTTGTTACAAAATTGTTACATTTTTGTTACATAAGACTTTTGGCGTATTTCACGCATTCCGTAAGTGTTTCCAGCTTTATCCATTCTGATTTGAACTCAAAATTTTTTTCATTTCTTCATGTCTTTTTATTTTTAATGTTGTAGTCTTTATTAACTCTTCTTCCGTAACAATTACATTTCTTATGTACTTGTATGCAGGCATTGTCTTGTTTATTTTCTTGATTTGCTCATTTATAAATTCTTCTATTTTTTGTTTTGAATCTAATCCATATAATTCTTTCATTTGCTCTTTGTCATATACAACTTTAGCAGAAATTTTTAAGTCTCCATTTTCTGGTTTTCCATATATAAGCGATTCCTTTATTCCCTCAACTTTGTTTATTAACATTTCTATTTCTTCTGGATAAATGTTCTTTCCGTTTTGCAATACTATAACATCTTTTTTTCTTCCTGCAATATATATAAATCCATCTTTATCTATTCTTGCCAAATCTCCTGTGTGAAACCAGCCTTCTTCATCTATAGCATTTTTAGTTGCTTCTTCATTATTATAGTAACCAAGCATAATGCTTCCACCTTTTGCTATTAGTTCTCCTACTCCTTCTTCGTTTGCATCAACTATTTTTACTTCTACACTTGGGAACTTTTTCCCGATAGAACCTAATCTTCTTCTATATGATAATTCTGATGCAATTACTGGTGATGTTTCGGTTAGTCCATAGCCTTGAACTAGATTTAATCCTAATTCGTTAAAACCTTTTTCGGTTTCGGCATCTAAAGCGGCTCCACCAGCTACTAATAATCTTAATTTTCCTCCTAAGTTATCATGTATTTCAGTAAATAGTTTCTTTCTAAGGTCAATTTTTATTTTTAATAATGCTTGGGTTATTTTTATACCTTTTTTAACAGTTTCTAATTTTCCTTTTTTTTCTATTCCTTTTAATAATTTTCGATACATTATATCAAATACTGCTGGCACAGATATCATAGCTGTTACTTCGTATTCTTTTAAATTATCTACCATATATTTTACACCATCGCAAAAAGCAATTGATGCACCTATTGATAATGGATACAAAAATCCTACTGTACATTCAAATACATGGTGTAATGGTAAAAATGATAAAAATGTATCGGTTTCATCTAATTCAAATAAAGTTCTAATATCCATAACATTAGTTACTATATTTTTATGTGATAGCATTACAGCCTTTGATATAGATGTAGTTCCTGAAGTAAATAGCATTATTCCCATCTTTTCGCTATCTATTGTTGCATCTATAAATCTTGTATCTCCACTTTCTAGTAATACTTTTCCTTTTTCTAATAGCTCTTTTTCTGAAAATATATCATTAGTCTTTTTGTCTAAATCCATTGAAATAAAATATTGTACTTTAGTATTTCCATTATTTTTTATTTTAGTCATTATTTCATCATATTTGCTTGAATAAAATATTGCTTTTACTTCTGAACGCTGAATTAAGCTTTCTATTTCATTTTCAGGTAGTGATTTATCTAATGGTACTACTACACCTGTACCTGTTGCTATTGCTAAATAAGCTAACCCCCACTCATATCTGTTTTCTGAAATTACCGCAATTCTTTCGTCTTTTAAGCCTAATGCCACTAATGCTGTACCTAATGCTTTTATTTCATCTCTATATTCTTTATGAGTAATTATTCTTAATTTTTCAGGTTCTTCTGTCTTGAATTTGTATGCTGGTCTATCTTTATATAATTCTTCTGTTTGATTTAACATATCTCTTAAATCAGTAAATTCAATTTGTACCTTTGCCATTTTTATTCCTCTTTTCTTTTAAGCTTTTAATCCATCTAATACTGTTTCTTCAAATTCATGATATAATTTCATAATATCTAATGTATCTCCTTGTCGTAATTTATAAACCAGTGCAGAGCAAATTAAACCATATATTTCAGAAGCTATCGCTTCAGGACTTCCCCTTTTTATTTCTCCCTTTTCAATGCCTTCTCTTACAATATCTTCTATTTTACTTATATAACTATAAACATGCTGCTTACATTTTTGGTTTCTTGCTTCTTTACCCCAAAATTGGCTAAGTAGTATTGTTATTAAATTTTCATATTTTGCGACTACTTTTATTTCTATTAAGACTACTGCTTTTAATTTGTCTATATAATTTGATAGCTTTGACGTTTTAATGTCTATACTGTTTTGCATTAGCTTAATTCCTTCTTCTACTAAGAAATTGAAGATTTCTTCTTTGCTTGTAAAGTGATAATACAATGTTCCCTTTGCTACTCCTACATTGGCTGTTATTTCTTCTATACTAGTTGCATCATATCCCTTTTCGGCAAATAGCTTCATTGAGGTTTCAAATATCTTTCTTTTTGTTTTGTTCATCCTTGCTTTCCTTTCTTAATATTGCCCCTTTTAAATCTCATAAACAATTACAAGTATTATATAAAAAAAAGTTTATTTATGCAATATGTTTTATCTTTTTGAACAACAGGTCAGTCATCTAATTTTAATTTGAAATCTACATTTCTTGTAAGCTTACTTGCTCCTATTACTTCTACTTTTATTTTTTGTCCTATTTTATATATTTTGCCTGTTTTTTCTCCTCTTAGAATTTTGTTTTGATCATCATATATAAAATATTCGCCAGATTCCATATTATCAAATCTTATTAGTCCTTCAACTGTATTTTCTAACTCTGCAAACATTCCGAACTTGGTAATTGATGATATTATTGCATCATACTCATTTCCAATCTTGTCCTCCATATACTCAGCCTTTTTAATCTTTTCCGCTTCTCTTTCTACTTTGGTTGCAACCTTTTCTCTTTCAGATGAACTAAATGCTCTTTTATAGGCTCTTTTTGAATATTTTTCATAGAAATAGTCATCTACATCATAATTTTTTTCTATATATTTTGATATTATTTGATGTATAAATAAATCAGGGTACCTTCTTATTGGTGATGTAAAATGGCAATAATACTTACTTGCTATTCCAAAATGTCCACTATTTGTTGATTCATACCTTGCAACTTTTAGAGTTCTTAGAATTAGGTTTGATACTACCTTTTCTTCGTCTTTTCCTTTTACTTGTTCAAGAACTTTTGCAAATTCTTTTGAGTATATATTATCTTGACTAGCTTTTATTTTATAGCCTAAATTATGAAGAAATTTATTTAATTCTTGAATTTTCTCTAAGTCTGGTGCTTCATGAACTCTATAAATAAATGGTGCTTCTAGCCAGTAGAACTTTTCTGCAACAGTTTCATTTGCACTTAGCATAAACTGTTCTATAATTTCATTGGCAAAAGTAACTTCATATTTATGAATATCTATAGGCTTGCCTTTTTCATCTAATACAATTTTTGTTTCTGGTATATCTAAATTTAAGTAGCCCTGTTTTTGTCTCTTTTCTTTTAATATTAAAGCAAGCTCTTTCATAATCTCAAAATCACCCAAGTATTTTTCATATTTTGCTAATACTTGTTCATCAGATCTATCTAAGATTTTTTGTACATCTGTATATGACATCCTTTGCGTAACTTTTATTACAGATTTGTATATGTCTGATGCTATAACTTGTCCTTGTTTATCTATCTCCATTGTACAAGTTAAAGCTAGTCTGTTTTCTCCGGCATTTAAGCTACATATTCCATTTGATAATTTACGAGGAAGCATTGGTATTACTCTTCCTAACATATAAATGCTTGTTCCTCTTAGCCTTGCCTCTTTTTCTAAATTGGTCTTTTCTCTTACATAGTGGCTAACATCTGCTATGTGAACATCTAATTTATAGTTTCCATTTTCTAACCTTGTTACTTTAACTGCATCATCTAAGTCTTTTGCATCTTCGCCATCTATTGTAAATATTATATCTTCTCGCAAATCTTTCCTGTTTTTTATTTCTTGCTCTGTTACTTCATTTGGCAATAACTGCGCTTCTTTATTTACTTCTTCTGGGAATTTATAAGGTAAATCATATTCTTTTATTAATGAAAGCATATCTACTCCTGCCTTGTTAATTCCTCCAATTACCTCTACAATTTTTCCCTCTGGCTTTTTATCTGCTTTAGCCGGTTTTACTATCTCTACAACTACTTTGTGATTGTTTCTTGCCTTTCCAAAATTGGCTTTTGATATAAATATGTCTGTTCCAAATTTTTTGTCATCTGGAATAACAAAACCAAAACTTTTATTGTTTATAAAAGTTCCTACTAATTTATTTTTAGCTTCTTCCATATTTCATTCCTTTACTTGTCTTTTTTAATTACATATTTCACATAATTTTTGTAAAAAAATAAATCGCTATTAGTATTTAATAGCGACATTTATTTTTTATTTTATGCTGGATATATTATACTTAAAGCTATTCCTAATACTACAAAGGCAACAGCTAATATGATTGTCCATTTTTTTTGTTTTCCTTCTTTTGTTCTGCCTTTATTTTGTTCAAAGAAGTTGCTTGATGATGAACCTGTGATTGTTGCAGATAAACCTGCATCATCCTTTGATTGTGCCATAACTAATATAATTAGTGCTAAGCATATTATAAAATATATTACTGTTAATATTCCTTTTACTATTTGCATTTTGCTCCTCCTCACGGCTTTTCAAATTGACAAATAATATTCTATCACATTATGTTTAAAAAATCAATGCTACAGCACTAAAAATTATGACTTTTATTAAAATTTGTAGGAATAATTGATAATTAACAAGCTTAATTCCTACATCATTTAGTCTTGTAAAACCATCTACAATTTTCTCTATTTCTTCCTTGCTTGAGATGTTTTGTTCTAACATATATTCTTTAGCTAAATACTTTGCGTTTATCATTGCATCATCTTCTAAAAATGCTCTTACCATATAATAGGTTAAAGATAATAGTAAAAATATACTTAGATATAATAATGGATTTACTATTACTTTAAAAATGATAAGAAATAAAATTATAACATAATAAAGCATGTAGATATTTGAAAATATAAAGTTAAACATTAGCATTCTTCTATCTTGCACCGAATGTAAACATTCATGTGCCATTGTTTGTATTCTTGTGTAACTATTTTTAGTATCTGCAATTGATATTTTATTAGTTATTGCAATGTATAACGTTGTTTCTGCATCTTTGTTTTCTTCAATTGTTACTGTCTCATTTTTTAACTTTTTTAAAATACTTTTGCATATTTCTACATTTGTAGGATATTTTTCTGCTAGTTTGTTAAGGTTTTCTTCCATTCCTATTTCTTTTACTTTTTTTAAGTTTACTTTAAATGCTACACTTACTATTACCGATAATATTGCTGATATAATTATTATAATTATTAATTCCATATTTTTCCCTTCCTTCATATAAAATTTTAAGAGCAACTTAAAATAAAGTCGCTCCCTATTACTTAAATAATGTTAATTCGCAATTTAAACTAAATCTTTTACTGCATCGCCGATAATTTTATTTACATCTGCAAGTAATACATTAAACTTTAATTCGGCATCAAAATATTTTTTTATTTCGTCAATTTCGATTATTTTTGAGTAGATTTCTTGAATTTGTTTTAATTTTTCTTCATCTACTTTTCCTGTTTGCATTTGTGCTATCTGTACATCGTATCTTAAGCCTTCAAATTTTGATATTTGTTCTTTAAGTTCAGGCTTTAGGTTAATTACTTCTTTTGCCATTTTATAATTTTGATATTCTTCAGAAGCTTTTATTTCTGAAGATAATCTATTTGCTGTATCATAGATATTCATATAACTACACTTTCCTTTCTAGTTTTATTATTTGTCTTTTGTAGTATGTTCTATGCATAAGCTTTGCGTTTTCCAAATGAAAGAATATTTGAAATTTCTTTTTCTCCTGGTATTTTTCTTAATTTTCTTGTTTGCTCTTGTTCATTTTGTAATCTTTGTCTTTCTGCCATTGTTTCACATATCGCTTTTTGGTATGTAAAATGTGTATCTTGTGCTATCTTGTTCCAATTATATTCATTTCTTACTTTGTTTTTAGCCTTTTTCACTATATTAGCACATAATTGTGGATCAAATAATAACTCTAATACTGAATCTGCTATTGAATTAGCATTTCCTGCATAACTTTTCATTCCATTTTCTCTATGCTGTACTATCTCGTTTAGTCCCCCAATATCTGATACTACAATTGGGTTATCTGCAAGCATTGCTTCTAATGCTACTATTCCAAAAGGTTCATATGTGCTTGGAAATACTGATATATCAGCTGCTTTATACATTTTTTGTACATCTTTTCCATTTAAATAACCTGCAAAATATACTTTATTATCTATTCCTAATGTGTGTACTTGCTGTCTTAGCTCATCTATCATTCCACCTTTTCCAGCAATTATAAGCTTTGAATCATGATATGCATTTAGTATTTTTGGCATAGCTGCTATTAAATGCTGCACTCCCTTTTCATATACTAGCCTTCCCATGAATAAAATAATTTTTTCGTTATCCATTGCATATCTTCTTCTAAAGTCATAATCTCTTTCTACGCCTGTAAATGCATTTAAATTAACACCATTAGGAACTACACTTATTTTTTCAAAAGGTAATCCAAATAGTCTTTGCAATTCACTTTTCATATAATTACTATTTACTATTACTTCTGTTGATTCATATGTAAGCATCCATTCTGTATCATTTATGTATCTTTGAGTTTCATCATGTATTCCACTATTTCTTCCTGCTTCTGTAGCATGTATAGTTGATACTATTGGTATATTAAATGATTCTTTTAAGGCTTTTGCTGCATATGCTACTAACCAATCATGAGCATGTATTACATCAAATGAACCTTGCTTTGCTATTATTTGATTAGCTTTTGATACCATTGCAAAATTCATTTGCATTATCCAATCTATAAAGTTATTAGGGTTAATCATATAATTATCAATTCTGTATACATTTACACCTTTGTCGTCTTCAAAATATGGAACATCACCATCTCTGTAAGTTAATACTGTTACTTCATGTCCATCTTTTATTAATCTATGTGATAAATCATATACTACTCTTGAAATTCCTCCTACTACCCTAGGTGGATATTCCCATGTTAACATCAATATTTTCATTGATTTTCCCCTTTCAAACGACATTTTCTTTTGTGCCTATTTTTACCTTTCAGTATTTTATACAAATATTGACAAAATGTAAATATATTTTACAAAAAAACTTTAAGTTTTTTATAACTTAAAGTTTTTTATTGTGTAACGAAAACCCCCTGTTTTACAGGGGGTTCTAAAGGCTTTTAGCTATGAGTAGAAAAAATCCTC
>CANQCG010000013.1 GCA_947589645.1 uncultured Clostridia bacterium | reverse complement strand
CCTAAATATATAAAAGAAATTACAACAAAAGAAAAAAGTCTTATAGATAATGGATATTCTGCTTGTAAAGTATGTAATAATATATAATTAATGAAAGGACTAGATATTGATGGAACTATTTTAGGTGTAGATAAAAATTCAGTTTCTAAAATGAAAAAAGATTTCGCAAATTTATGCAATAACAAAAATAAATTAAATCCTACTAGTTACATTAATATATATGACTATGAATATGATAATAAAATAATATTGTAAGAATTAACGGAAAAAGAGATGGTTATTGGAAAATCTTAAAATAATAAAAAAGCAATTACTTTTAATAAAGGTAGTTGCTTTTTATTTAAATCATTAATATAATTTTTTGCCCAATAAAATGGGTTTTGTCCATTAGCCTTTAAAGTAAAAAATTATAATGTATTTATAGTCGATTTTTTGTATATAATAAAAAAATTTTTTGGACTAAAAAAGTACAAGCAGCATATAATATAGTATATACCAATACTTACAAAATAAAAAGTAAAAAAATTACAAATTTGACAAAGAATTTATGAAATAGTATAATGACTTTGTCGTTAAAGGAGGAATATAATTTTTATGAAAAAAACATATAAAAACTATATTTCTATATTCAAAATCATTTGCGTAAGCTTAATATTATTAGCTCTTTCAGGCATTGGCGTAGCCGTAATGGCAACACAAGTTGATACTGTAAAAATCACTTTACCAAGTGGTTATGAACTAACAGTATTAACTAATAAAACTAATGTATCAGAAATACTACAAGAAAATAATATAATACTAAAAGAAAACGAAAGAGTAACTCCTGACTTAAACGAACAAATTACTGCAGAAAAATCAATTGTAATTAGAGATAAATCAATACAAGAGATTCAAGTGGCAAAAATTTCAGAAAGCGGTATAAATACTACTTTAGAAGAAATTTTAGACAGCTATGCACCAATAACAGAAAAAATTGTTGTAATGCAAGAAGAAATACCATTTGAAACAATTACAAAAGATGCATCAAATAGTAGCGAAAACACTAGAAATAAAGTAATTAGACAAGGTCAAAACGGAGTAAAAGAAGTAACTTATAAGATAAAATACAAAAATGAGCAAGAGATAGAAAAAACGGTACTATCAGAAAAAGTAATTAAAGAGCCAATAGATAAAATAGTGCAAGTTCAAAAAAATGTAACATCAAGATCTTCAACTACATCAAGAGGCACTACATCTAATGGTGTAAGAATATTTAAAGTAACAGCATATTGCCCATGTGCTAAATGCTGTGGCAAATTCGCATCAGGTTATACATCTTCAGGAACAAAAGCCACTCCAGGTAGAACAATTGCAACATCTTCACAATTTGCATTTGGAACAAAGCTACTAATAAATGGAACTACATATGTTGTAGAAGATAGAGGTGGAGCAATTCAAGGAGATAAGATAGATATATTCTTTAATACACATGCAGAGGCAATAGCTTGGGGTGTAAAATATCTACCAGTTCAAGTAGTTGAATAGTAAATTTTAAAGGGAAATTTTTTACATTTCCCTTTTTGTATTATACAAGGAGAATACAAGTGTTATGAAAGATGAGTCTGTATCAAATTTAGAGTTTTTTGAATTGAGTCATGGTAGAAAAATAGCAGCTTCAGAATCAAAAATTAAATGGGAATTTATAAAATATTATACAATTTTAGCTTTAATATTTTTTTCAATTTATAGAATAGCACTTTATTTTATTGAACATAGTTATATTAATTTATTTAATAATTTTGAATCTAAAATATCAAATGCAGAAGAGTATATGTTAAATATAAATAATGAATCATCATTTATATTGTGTATTAATATAATTTTCATATTAAGTTATTTTATTACCGCATTGATAAGTTTTTTATTAATTAATAATAAATATACAATAAAGAAAGAATATGTTAAAAATATATTAAAAGTTATAATTATCATTCAATTAATTTTGGCATTGGTTTTAACATTTTATATTAGTATAACATATTTTAACGAGTTAAATACAACCTCCATATATAGAAGTAGATTAGAAAAATTACCTCTAAAAACCCAAGATGGCACAAATATTGAAGATAAAAATTTTGTTATAGATGAATATATGAATAAAATAAATATAACATATATAACTAGTTTGATAACATTATTAGTCTTTAATGCATTGTGTGCAATTCTTTGTGTTTTCTTAGAGAAAAAATTTTTAGAAAGTAATAGTATATAAAGTAAAAGGGATGCATTCTTTTAGTGCATCTCTTTTATTTGCAGGATACTTGTAGAATTTTGTACATTTTTTAAAATATATAATTAACCATAAAAAAGTTAATTAGTCTTGTTTTTTAGTCGCTAAATGTGTTATAATTCTCACATAAAGATAGGAGAGTGTACTAGTGAAACTAATCTCGTGGAATGTAAATGGAATACGAGCATGCTTAAATAAAGGCTTTGAAGAATTTTTTAAGCAAATAGATGCAGATATTTTTTGCTTGCAAGAAACAAAGTGTCAGCAAGAACAAGTTGAATTAGAATTTAAAGGTTATACGAGTTATTGGAATAGTGCTGAGAAAAAGGGCTATTCAGGTACGGCTATATTTACAAAAAAGAAGCCTTTAAATGTAACTTATGGTATTGGAATAGAAGAACATGACAAAGAAGGAAGAATAATAACATTAGAATTTGAAAATTTTTATCTTGTAAACAACTATACGCCAAATGCAAAAAGAGAACTTGAAAGATTACCATACAGAATGACTTGGGAAGATGAAATTAGAAATTATTTATTAAGATTGAATAAGAAAAAGCCAGTAATTATGTGTGGAGATTTAAATGTAGCACACGAAGAAATAGACCTTAAAAATCCAAAGACAAATAGAGGAAACGCAGGATTTACAGACGAAGAAAGAGGTAAAATGACAGAACTTTTAAATGCTGGTTTTACTGATACTTTTAGATATTTATACCCTAAAAAAGAGAATGAATATTCATGGTGGTCATATATGGGAAATGCCCGCGCGAAAAATATAGGGTGGAGAATAGATTATTTTATTACTTCAAAAGATTTAGAGAATAAAATAAAAGAAGCAAAGATCCATCAAAATATATTTGGTAGTGACCATTGCCCTGTGGAACTAGATATAGATTTATAAAAGTAGAAAGGAAAGTAAAAATGAAAGATGTAAAAAATAATTTATCAAAATGGATGTATTGGTTTTTGCTTGCAATAGCAGTAATAGGAATATACAAGTTACTAGATAATTTTGCAATTATAACTAATGTAATAGGAGAATTTATTAATATAATTGCACCTTTTTTAGGAGGACTTTTAATAGCATATATTCTTTATATACCAGCATCACGATTTGAAAGAGGCTTTAAAAAATGTAAAAACAAATTAGTAAAGAAAAATGCAAGAAAGCTTGGAGTACTAATAGCTTATATAATAGCGATATTAATAATAATTTTAATTATGAATTTAATATTACCAACTGTAATCTCTAGTATAATAGAATTAGTAAACAATTTTCAAGGTTATTATCAAACACTTTTAGATGAAATATCAAAATTACCAGAAGATTCATTTTGGAAGAGTGAGCCAGTAAGAAATGTGCTTTCTAGCATACAAAAAATAGACTTAACTCAAATAATAAATATAGATACAATAATGCAATATGCAAAAGGAGCTATAAGCCTAGTCTCTGGGGTATTTGACGTATTTGTAATGTTTATAGTATCAATATATGCATTACTTGAAAGAGGAAAAATATTAAGTTTTCTAAAAAGATTAGTTTCAGCTATTTGTAATGAAGAAATATGCCAAAAAATTGGAAAATATTTTAATGACTCAAATGAAATATTTTATAGATTTTTATCAAGTCAAATAATTGATGCAGTAATAGTAGGAATTCTTACAACAATATTAATGTCAATATTAAGAGTAAAGTATGCAGCATTATTAGGCTTTATGATAGGACTATTTAATATAATTCCATATTTTGGAGCTATAGTTGCTGTAGTTATAGCAATCATAATAACACTTATAACTGGCGGAATAGCACAAGCTATTTGGATGGCAATTTTGGTAACAATACTACAACAAATAGATGCAAATATAATTAACCCAAAGATTGTAGGAAATTCATTAGAAGTTAGTCCTTTATTAATAATACTTTCTGTAACTATTGGAGGAGCATATTTTGGAGTTCTAGGTATGTTCTTAGCCGTACCAGTAGCTGCAGTATTAAAAATAGCAGTAGATGATTATATAGCTTTTAAAGATAGAAATAAAAAAGTTTTGAATAAAGTAAGTTAATGCAAAATAAAAATCTGGTTTTACTAACAAGTAAAATCAGATTTTTATATATTATAATTATGCACGTTGCAATAAATATTGAATTCCTCCGTTTGCTACTGCTGTAATAGATAAAACAATTATACCAGCAGTAATAACACCTATAATAATTGGTGGTATAGCTTTTTTAGGTGGTAAATTCAAAAAGTTAGCTATAAGTGATCCTACCCATGCACCAGTTCCAGGAAGTGGAATGGCAACAAATAAAAATAGTCCAAGAGAAACTGCATTTTGTAATTTTTCATTTTCCTCAATATGTTTTGTGGCTTTTTCAGTAGCCCAGTCAATAATAACTTTAAAAATTTTCCATCTACCGAAGAAATCAAATAAAGGTCTTATAAATTTAACTATAAAATAAACAGGTATTATATTACCAATAAAGCTACATATAAAAGCTTCTATATAATTTAGGTGGAATGTAAAAACTCCAATAGGTATAGCACCTCTAAGTTCAATTATTGGAATCATTCCTATTCCAGCTGTTAAGATATATCTAATAATTATTGGCAAATTTGTAAACATTTTTAACCTCCGTTATAAATTATTCATACGATAAAGATTTTATAATAAGTTATTAAAAATGTCTAGTAGTTTTTTATATTTGTTAATTCTATAGCTAATTTCTTTAAAGTATTGCATTATGTTGACAGCATAATAAAAAAGTGATATATTTTTAGTATCTAAAAAAGTAAATACTTCTTTTCACAATACCTTTAAACAATTGTAGGAGGTAGAACTATGAAAAAAGATATTAGATTTTTATTAACTAGCATGTGTAACTACAATTGCTATTTTTGTCATTCAGAGGGAGTTGGTGGAGCTTTTCGGAAACACGAATTAAGTGTAGATAATTATGTGACATTATTCAAAATGTATTCAGAGGTTGAAAAATGGAATGGTGTTACATTATCTGGAGGAGAACCTTTTATTTTCCGAAGTGTGGACTCACTTGTGGAAAACTCTATGAAGGAGGTGCAAAAATAACAGTTGTCACAAATGGATCTTTACTTAATCTGCATTTACCAATTATGAAGTACATTGAAAGAATTAATGTTTCAATCCATACGATGAATCAAGAAATGTATGGCAAGATTATAGGAAGGGAAGCCGAAAAGCTGTGCATGGTTAAAAATAATCTGCAAACAGTAAGAGCTTTATATCCTAATTTGGCTATTAGGTTCAATGTAACACCTTGTGAGCAAAACAATTGGAGCATTGAGGAATTGAAAGAGTTGATTGCTTATGCTAAAACAATAAATGCTTCTATAAAGTGTACAGAATTATTTCCTAATAACCAAGAAGATTGCGTAACAATGGAAACATTACGAGAACAACTGGCAACGTTGGGATATACATATATTCCAACACAGGATAGGACAGAGTGTTATGAAAAAGAAGGACACCAAGTATTTTTAACACAATGTACTTGTTCAAAAGCAATTCTTTCAGATTTTCCTATTGTTTATTGCAGAGAAAGTCACGATTTGTATGTGAATCACGATGCAACATTTCCTCTTTGTAGATTAAGTCAAGACTATATCGACTTTTGGGAGGAAATACAGGAAAACAACTTAGATGTTTTAAAATTAAAAATGAAACTAGCACAGAGAAAGGTATCTAGTGAACTTTGCAACAAACATTTAAGATGTATTTACTTTTAGAATCTAATGAATTTCAAGCAAAATACTTTGTTAGTGTTTTGCTTGAAATTCAATTTAATGTCATATATAATAAAAATTATCTTAGGAGGAAGTTTATGAAAGAAGGAGAAATTGTTTTAAGAGTTGAAAGTTATGTAAAGGATGTAATGTATAACGAGTCAAGCGGACATGATTGGTGGCATGTAAAAAGAGTACATGATTTAGCATTAAAAATTAATGAAAAGGAAAATGCAAATGAATTTACTATAAGAATAATAGCTTTATTGCATGATATATATGACGATAAATTTAGTGATGGAAACATGAGTTATAATTTAGTTGAGTTGATGAAAAAACTAAATGTTTTTGAAAAAATAGATGAGAATAAATTAGAAAATATATTATTTTCTATAGAAAATTTAGGATTTAAAGGTGGATTTAATAATGTAGAACTTTCAAAAGAAGGTCAAATAGTTCAAGATGCTGACAGAATAGATGCTATTGGAGCAATAGGTATTGCAAGATGTTTTGCTTATAATGGAAAAAAAGGGAATCCGATTTATGACCCAGAGGTTCGGAATTATAGAAATCTCATCAGAAGAAGAATATAGAAAGATGAAAAGACATGCCGTTAATCATTTTTATGAAAAACTTCTAAAAATAAAAGATACTATAAATACTAATGAGGCTAAAAATATAGCAATAGAGAGAACAAAATATATGGAAGAATTTTTAGAGGAATTTTATAAAGAATGGGATGGTAAAAAATAGATGGATGTAGTAGTTATAGGAGATACTGCTAAAGATATTAATGCTTTTAAAGGAAGAACACAAAAAGGAAGTTATGAGAAAGATACAAAAGTTGTAAATAATGGAGGTGCGTGTTTTTATTCATCAGTAGGAGCAAGTATTTTTTGTAACTGCGGAGTTGTAACAAAAATTGGTGGAGACTTTGATATAAATAATTATAGAAAGTTTGGAATAGATGTAACAGGAGTTAGCATTGTAAAAGGAAAAACAACTAGATTTTTTCAAACTTTCTTATAATAAAAGATATTAGAAAAGTATCAAATGTAAAAATTGCAGTTGATACATTAAAAGAATTTTCAAAAGATTCAGTTACAAGACAAGTATATGATAATGCAAATATTGCTTTTATAGATAGAGAGTTTGAAACACTAATAAATTCAAAAGCAAAAACAAAAGTAATAAAATATGGAAAAGTAGGATGTCTTTATTTAGATGAAAACAAACAATGCATTTTTAATAATAAAAGAATTATGCCAGATGATGAAGTAATTGATAAAACAGGAGCAGGAGATGTTCTAAGAGGAATTTGAAAAATGATAATTACAATGGACGGACTTGGATGTACAGGAAAATCATCACAAGCTCGCGAACTAGCAAGAAAAATATAATAAAATTCTTGCTTTTTTATTGACAAGATGGACAAAACATGATATTATATTTCTGTTTTTTAATCATTAAAAATTTTAATTAAATTCATAAGTTAAAAACTAAAAAATCGAGGAATTACATATATCTTAAAATTGTAAAAGACAAATTGTAAGAGCAGACAATTTGAAACTATATAATAGCAAGGTACATGTAAGAAGAACGTTTTTTAGTAAAAATAAATTTTTTTCTGCTTAATATTTTTTAGGGGTGATTATTTTGATAAAAGAAATCAAGTACGAGAAAGCATCACGTATGGATTTTTCAAAAGTTGGCGATTATGTAGAAATGCCAAATCTTATCAAAGTTCAAAGAGATTCTTATGACTGGTTTGTAGAAGAAGGTTTAGGAGAAGTATTAAAAGATATTTCACCAATAGTAGACTATTCAGGAAATTTAGTTCTAGAATTTTTCGATTATTACATGGAGGACAAAACAAAATACACATTAGAAGAAGCAAAAGAAAGAGACGCAACTTATTCAACAAGGTTACACGTAAAAGTAAGGTTAATTAATCGTGAAACCGGCGAAATAAAAGAGCAAGAAATCTATTTAGGCGATTTCCCACTTATGACAGAAAGTGGAACATTCGTAATAAATGGAGCAGAAAGAGTTGTAGTAAGTCAGTTAGTACGTTCACCAGGATGTTATTATGCAGAAGAATTTGACACAAAAACAGGTAGAAAAACATATACATCAACAATTATGCCTTTAAGAGGAGCATGGCTAGAATATGAAACAGACGGAAACGATGTATTTTATGTACGTGTAGATAGGACAAGAAAGATACCTGTAACAACACTTCTAAGAGCAATAGGGCTAGTTACAGATGATCAAATAAGAGCATTATTTGGTGACGAGCCAATGATAGAAGCAACAATTCAAAAAGATCCAATAAAAACAGGCGAAGATGCTTTAATAGAAATTTATAAAAAATTAAGACCAGGAGAACTTCCAACAGTAGATGCTGCAAGAAACTTATTTAGCGGATTATTCTTCGACAACAGAAGATATGACTTAGCAAAAGTAGGTAGATTTAAATTTAACCAAAAATTAGGTTTAGCAGAAAGAATTAAAAATCAAGTAGCAGCAAATACAATTGCAGATAAAGAAACAGGTGAAGTATTTGTAAATGCTGGAGAAACAATAACCGAAGAAATTGCAGAAGCAATACAAACAGCTGGTATTAACATAGTAGATATTAAGCATTTAGATAAAGTAATAAGAATAATAGGAAATGGAACAGTAAACATACACAAAGTTTTACCAAATGTTGATTTAAGCTCTTTACATTTCAAAGAAAACGTAAATTATGAAGTATTAAAAAATATCATAGATAACACAGAAGAATCAGAACTAGTTGAAGTGCTTAAACAAAGATATGATGAATTAATACCAAAAACAATTACAACAGAAGATATTATAGCTTCAGTTAACTATTTATTAAACTTAGCACATGGTTTATGCAAGCCAGATGATATTGACCATTTAGCAAACCGTAGAATTAGATGTGTAGGTGAGTTATTACAAAATCAATTTAGAATTGGTTTAACAAGGCTAGAAAGAGTTGTTCGTGAAAGAATGACAATTCAAGATTTAGACGTTGTAACACCACAAACGTTAATAAATACAAAACCAATAACATCAGCAATAAAAGAATTCTTTGGAAGCTCACAATTATCACAATTCATGGATCAAACAAACCCATTATCTGAGCTAACACATAAAAGAAGAATTTCAGCATTAGGACCTGGAGGATTATCAAGAGAAAGAGCAGGCTTCGAAGTACGTGACGTTCATTATACACACTATGGAAGACTTTGCCCAGTAGAATCTCCAGAAGGACCAAATATAGGGTTAATTTCAGCATTATCATCATTTGCAAGTATTAATGAATATGGTTTTATTGAAACACCTTATAGAAAAATTGACCCAGTAACACATAAAGTTACAGATCAAGTAGAATATATGAGTGCAGATCAAGAAGATAAATATTTAATAGCACAAGCAACAGAGCCAATGAACAAAAATGGCACATTTGTACATGACAGAATAAGAGTAAGATACCAAAACGAAATTCTTGAAGTAGAAAAAGACATGGTACAATACATAGATGTTTCACCAAAACAATTAGTATCAATAGCAGCAGCCATGATACCATTTTTGGAGCATGACGACTCAAAACGTGCATTAATGGGTGCAAACATGCAACGTCAAGCAGTGCCATTAATGATTACAGAATCTCCAATAGTTGGAACTGGAATAGAATACAGAGCAGCAAAAGATTCTGGAACTTTAGTATTAGCAGAAGAAGATGGAGTAATAGAAAAAGTTACAGGAGATGCAATAACTGTAAAATATGAAAGTGGAAGAACAGTAGTACACAAGTTACGTAAGTTCAAAAGAACAAATGGTGGAACTTGTATAAACCAAAAACCAATAGTTGTAAAAGGTGAAAAAGTACATAAAGGTGATGCAATAGCAGATGGACCATCAACAAAAGATGGAGAAATGGCATTAGGTAAAAACGTATTAATAGCATTTACAACATGGGAAGGTTACAACTACGAAGACGCTGTATTAATAAGCGAAAGATTAGTTAAAGAAGATGTTTATACATCAATACACATCGAAGAATATGATTGCGAATGTCGTGATACAAAATTAGGACCAGAAGAAATCACACGTGATATACCAAATGTTGGTGATGATGTATTAAAAGACCTAGACGAAAACGGAATTATAAGAATTGGTGCAGAAGTAAGACCAGGAGATATATTAGTAGGTAAAGTTACTCCAAAAGGAGAAACAGAGCTAACAGCAGAAGAAAGATTACTACGTGCTATATTTGGAGAAAAAGCAAGAGAAGTTAGAGATACATCTTTAAGAGTACCACATGGTGAAGCAGGAACAGTTGTAGATATTAAGATATTTACTAGAGAAAATTCTGAAGAATTAGCACCAGGAGTAAATCAAGTAATTAGGTGTTATATAGCTACAAAGAGAAAAATATCAGTCGGAGATAAAATGGCTGGTCGTCACGGAAACAAAGGTGTAATTTCAAGAATATTACCAGTAGAAGATATGCCATTCTTACCAGATGGAACTCCAGTAGATATATTATTAAACCCATTAGGTGTACCATCACGTATGAACTTAGGTCAAGTACTAGAAGTTCACTTAGGATGGGCAGCAAGAGCTTTAGGATGGAAGGTTTCAACTCCAGTATTTGATGGAGCAAAGGAAAACGAAATTATAGAGCTACTTAAAAAAGCAGGATTATCAGAAGATGGTAAAACTACTCTTTATGATGGTAGAACAGGAGAGCCTTTTGACAAGCCAATTACAGTTGGTGTAATGTACATGTTAAAACTACATCACTTAGTAGATGATAAAATACATGCTCGTTCAACTGGACCATACTCTTTAGTAACACAACAACCACTTGGAGGTAAAGCTCAATTTGGAGGACAACGTTTTGGAGAGATGGAAGTTTGGGCATTAGAGGCATATGGAGCAGCTTACACATTACAAGAAATATTAACTGTAAAATCAGATGATATCGTAGGAAGAGTAAAAACTTACGAATCAATAGTAAAAGGTGAAAATATTCCTGAACCTGGAGTACCAGAAAGCTTTAAAGTTTTAGTAAAAGAATTACAATCACTTGGCTTAGATGTAAAACTATTCTCAGAAGATGATAGAGAACTAGAACTTAAAGAAAATATAGATGATGGAATAGACTTTAATATAGAAGAAAGCAAAAAAGCAATGGAACAAGAAGACCTAGTTGATGAACAAGAATTAGAAGATGGGTACACAGAAGAAGGGGAAGAAGACGCAGAAGAAAGTGACGAGCTTTTTGCAGAACTAGATGATGAAGGCGAAGAAGATATATTCGATAGTGATTTAGCAGAAGATAACTTAGATGACGAAAATGATATAATTTAATAAATCTAAAAGAAGTTTTTATTTAGACAAGAGGGAATTGTTCGAGCGGTGTATAGAATAAAAATTGTCTTTAGATTACATCAATCCAATATTTAATAGGGGGACTAAGATGGAGGAATTAGAGTTATTTGATAAAATAAAAATCGGACTTGCATCAGACGAGAAGATTAGAGAATTATCAAAAGGCGAAGTAAAAAAACCAGAAACAATAAACTATAGAACTCTTAAACCAGAAAGAGATGGTCTATTTTGTGAAAGAATATTTGGACCAACAAAAGACTGGGAATGCCATTGTGGTAAATATAAAAGAGTTAGATATAAGGGAATAGTTTGTGATAGATGTGGAGTAGAGGTTACAAAGGCTAAAGTAAGAAGAGAGAGAATGGGGCACATAGAGCTTGCTGCCCCAGTAGCTCATATTTGGTATTTCAAAGGAATACCAAGCAGAATTGCTTTAATGCTAGATGTATCACCAAGAAATCTAGAAAAAGTTATCTATTTTGCATCATATATTGTAATAGACAAAGGAACAAGCGGACTAGAAAAATGCCAAGTGCTAACAGAAAAAGAATACCATGATGCTGAAGAAAAATATGGTAAAAAATCTTTTAAAGCTGGCATAGGAGCAGAAGCAATAAGAACATTACTAGAAGAAATAGACTTAGATAAATTAGTAGCTCAAATCAAAAAAGAATTAGAGACAGCTAGTGAGCAAAAAAAGGCAAAACTAATAAAAAGATTAGATACAGTAGAAGCATTCAAAATGTCAGGAAACAGACCTGAATGGATGATAATGAATGTAATACCTGTTATCCCACCAGATTTAAGACCAATGGTTCAATTAGATGGTGGTAGATTTGCAACATCAGATTTAAACGATTTATATAGAAGAGTAATAAACAGAAATAACAGATTAAAAAGACTATTAGAATTAGGTGCACCTGAAATAATAGTAAGAAACGAAAAGAGAATGTTACAAGAGTCTGTAGATGCATTAATTGATAACTCAAGAAGAGGAAGACCTGTAACAGGAGCTGGAAATAGACCTTTGAAATCTTTATCAGATATGTTAAAAGGAAAACAAGGTAGATTCCGTCAAAACTTATTAGGAAAGAGAGTTGACTACTCAGGTCGTTCAGTAATTGTAGTAGGACCAGAACTTAAAATATATCAATGTGGACTTCCAAAAGAAATGGCAATAGAATTATTTAAACCATTTGTAATGAGAGAACTAGTTGGAAGACATATAGCACATAATATTAAGAATGCAAAGAGAATGGTAGAAAGATTAAGCCCAGAGGTTTGGGGAATATTAGAAGAAGTTATACAAGATCACCCAGTAATGCTTAACCGTGCACCAACTTTGCATAGACTTGGAATTCAAGCATTTGAGCCAGTTCTAGTAGAGGGTAGAGCTATAAAATTACACCCACTTGTATGTACAGCATTTAATGCTGACTTCGATGGTGACCAAATGGCAGTTCACTTACCACTTTCACCAGAAGCGCAAGCAGAAGCAAGATTCTTAATGTTATCAACAAACAACCTTCTAAAACCTCAAGATGGTAAACCAGTAACAGTACCAACACAAGATATGATACTTGGAAGTTACTATTTAACAATGGATGTTCCAGGAGAATTAGGAGAAGGAAAATACTTTAAATCACCAGAAGAAGCAGTTGTAGCACATGAAAATGGTGCACTAGGAGTTCATGCAAAAATTCATGTAAGAATGGAAAGAGAAGTAGATGGTGAGCTAAAACACAAATTTGTAGAGACAACAGTTGGAAGAATAATTTACAACCAAGGAATTCCACAAGATTTAGGTTTTGTAGATAGAACAGATCCAGAGCATATGTTTGATTTTGAAATAAACTTTACAGTTGATAAAAAAGCATTAGGACCAATAATTGCAAAATCTATAAATGTACATGGTTTATCAGAAACAGCAGAATTACTTGACTACATAAAAGAAACAGGCTTTAAATACTCTACAAAAGGTGCTATAACAGTATCTGTATCAGATGTTAAAGTACCAGAAGCTAAACAAGCAATATTAGCAGATGCAGATAAACAAATAGATGTAATTAGAAAACAATATAGAAGAGGTTTAATTACAGAGCAAGAAAGATATGGTGCAACAATTAAAGTTTGGGAAGATGCAACAAAGCAAGTAGGAGAAGAAATGAAGAAAAACTTCGACGACTTAAACCCAATTTATATGATGGCACAATCTGGTGCTCGTGGTAATATGAATCAATTAAGACAAATTGCAGGTATGAGAGGACTTATGGCAGGTACAACAGGTAAAGCCATAGAAATACCAATTAAATCTTCATTCCTTGAAGGTCAAGACGCATTAGAGTATTTCGTATCTTCACACCAAGCTAGAAAAGGTTTAGCAGATACAGCTTTAAGAACAGCTGACTCAGGATATTTAACAAGAAGATTAGTAGATGTTTCACAAGATATAATAGTTAGAGAAGAAGACTGTGGAAGCAATGAGGGAACTTATGTATATACAATAAAAGATGGAAACCAAGTAATTGAAAAATTACAAGAAAGATTATTAGGAAGATACCCTGTAGAAAATATAGTAGACCCTAAAACTAAAGAAGTAATTGTAGATACTGAAACATTAATAACTGACGACTTGGCAGATAAAATAGTAAATGCAGGAATAGAAAAAGTTTATGTACGTTCAGTTTTAGGATGTAGAGCAAAACATGGCGTATGTCAAAAATGTTATGGAATGAGCTTAGCAAGAAGAAACAAAGTATCAATTGGTGAAGCTATAGGAATTGTAGCTGCTCAATCAATTGGTGAACCTGGTACACAGCTTACAATGAACACAAAACATGCTGGTGGAGCAGGCTCAGCAGATATTACTCAAGGTCTTCCTAGAGTTGAAGAGTTATTCGAAGCAAGAAAACCAAAGGGACTTGCAGTAATTACAGAAATAGATGGTAAAGTAAAAGTACAAGAAACTAAGAAGAAAAAGGAAGTTGTTGTTACATCTAAAGATAATTCAAAATCATATGTAATACCATTTGGTTCTAAATTAAAAGTAAAAGATGGAGATATGGTAGAAGCAGGAGATGCATTAATCGAAGGTTCTATAAATCCAGCTGAAATCTTAGCAATTAAAGGACCAGAAGGAGTATATGAATACTTAATTTCTGAAGTACAAAAAGTTTATAGAAACCAAGGTGTTGATATAAATGACAAGCACATCGAAGTTATAGCAAGACAAATGCTTAAGAAAGTTAAAGTTGAGGAGCAAGGTGATACTACAATGTTCCCAGGCTCATTAGTTGATATGTATGAATTC
This sequence comes from uncultured Clostridia bacterium, assembly GCA_947589645.1. GTDB lineage: Bacteria > Bacillota > Clostridia > TANB77 > CAG-508 > CAG-269. The sequence continues at coordinate 26,106 of CANQCG010000013.1, read as the reverse complement.
GAAGAAGAAAACAACAAAGCTATAGAGCAAAAGTTAAAACCTGCAACAGGAAGAAGAGTATTACTTGGAATAACAAAAGCAGCTTTAGCAACAGACAGCTTCTTATCAGCAGCATCTTTCCAAGAGACAACAAGAGTATTAACAGAAGCTGCAATAAAAGGAAAAGCAGACCAATTATTAGGCTTAAAAGAAAATGTTATTATTGGTAAGTTAATTCCAGCAGGAACAGGAATGCAAAGATATCAAAATACTCGTATTAGTACAGAAACATCAGAAGCTTTAAACGATTTAGAACAAGAACCAGTTGCTGAAACTGTAGGAGCAGAAGTTGCAAGTACAGAGACAGAACAAGTTACTGAATAAAAAATAAAAAGTCCAACTTACTTAATAAATAGAGTTGGACTTTTTATATTAATTTATAATATTCAGCTTAATTTTGCGGAGTAGTCTCTTGAGTTTTTTTAGTACCTACTCTAACAACTCTAGTTAAAGGAGTATACGTGTCAGAAGAAATCAAGTTACTTGAAATTACGTTTCCATTAAGTGTTAAAGTTTTATAAGTTTCGTATTTATAGCCATAATCACCATATTGTGTTTGCTTTTGAGTACCTTCTGGTAAAGAGCTATCATCAATATATTGAGTTTTAAAAGGAATAGTTTGGAGCTTTTTAGTAGTAATCGAAACTTGGTATTCGTTATCCTCTTTTATTCCAATTATACTTATAGTAAGTTTACCATTATTTGTATAAGAAACAATTTTAATTGGATATTTTCTATTGTTTTTAAATCTAAAATCTATACTTCCATATGCAACTGTTGCATCTTGACCTAAAGGAACATAAGAAACTGCATACCTGTGATTTCGCCTTTCAACAATTTCTAAATTTGCAAGTAAAACAGAGTTATATAAAGTTGAGGAAACTTGGCATATTCCACCTCCCAAACCATTTACAACTCCTGAACTAGTATAAACAGAAGCTTCTTTAAAGCCATTAGCTATTGTTCTTTCTCCAACAGTTTTATTGTAAGAGAACTCTTCACCAGGAAGCAAAATAACATTATTTATTTTTGTACTTGCAATTTCTACATTATTAGTTCTATTGTAATTATATACATTAAATTGTGAAGTAAAAGTCCCCAAGTTATGTACAAATATGTCATTTCCTAAATCTTCTACACTTATTTCTGGTGGTGTGATTTTTAAAGGTATTATGTATTCATTTTTTTCTTCTTGCAATAAATTTTTTGCCTCAGTCATACTTATTCCAAAGTCAGTTCCAGATGAGCCAACATTTAATTCAAAAGGTTCTTTAATTATGTAAGCATTTTTAGGTTCAGAATATATTTCACTATGAATTTTATCAAGATCAATTTGCTTTGGCTCTACATTTTGCAACGGTAATTCCATAGAATTAGAATTACTTAAATTTTCTATATTAGAAATTATTAAATTTTTAGTTTGTTCTTTTAGCAACTCTATTCCTGGTGAACCTTTTAAAATTATTAGATTCGAATCTTCAATGTAATAGCTAGGCTCTTTTACTAAACCGGGAATATTAACACTTATATCGCTAATGCAATTTTCCAATTTTTCATTATCATATAAAACGTTTATAAAAATATTTCGTTTAGCAAGAGTTGCAAATAAAATATCATAATTATTTTTAATTAAGTTTCCAGAACGTCCTATATTATAGGCTGTTTGGACTGCAACAGATACATTATAACTTGCGTCAAAATCAAACGAAGGTATAATTTCTGCAGTAAATTCGCCAGTAGTCAAGGTTAAAGTATTATTTAATTTCTTGGAAAACTCATCAGATAATTTTTGTGTAGCTTCATTAATAGTTAGCCCTGATACATTAATGCCATTTATATGAATGCCTTTTATTATTTTATCATTATTAATATTTAGTAACGCAAAAGTCGTGCTAAAAGCACAAATAAACACTAAAAGTGCTATTGAAATTAAAATTAGAGGTAAATATTTTCTAATTAAAGGCTTTTGAGTAGCATGCATATTATTATTAAAAGATGAGTCGTTTGATGACTCACTGCCTGCTAAATTAGAATTTTCTTTGGTATCTGTTTGTTCTTTATCTAATACAGATTGTGCCATAATAATTCCTCCATTTATATAATATATAATATAGCATAGGGTAGTAAATTATACAATAAACATTTTTTGACATTTTTCAACTATTTAATAGATATTATTAAATGTAAAAAAGTTCACAAATTATAATATATAAAAATAATAAAATACTGCTAAAAATGTGTAAAACTTTGCAAAAATATTATTAAAAATGTGTAAAAATCTTAAAAATATTTGCTAAAAACGTGTAAAATTATTAAATATATGATATAATATATATAGGAGTTGGTGACAATGGAAAGAAATATAATGAATAATTTAATTAAATGGAAGAATGATAAAAATAGGAAACCACTAATATTACGTGGCGCAAGGCAAGTGGGAAAAACATATATAATAAAACAATTTGGAAATGAAAATTATGATGGAGTAGCATATTTTAATTTTGACCATGATAAGCAATTATATAATTTATTTGAGAATACTAAAGATCCAAAAAGAATTTTAGAACAATTATCTTTTATTTATGGAAAAGCAATCATTCCAGAAGAGACATTAATTGTTTTTGATGAAATACAAGAATGCCCTGATGCATTAAACTCATTAAAATATTTTCAAGAGGAAGCAAATGAATATCATATTATTAGTGCAGGCTCATTATTAGGAATACGCTTATCACATACTTCTTTTCCTGTTGGCAAAGTTGACTTTTTAGATATGTATCCAATGACATTTTCAGAATTTTTAAAAGCAGATAATTGTGAAAACTTAGTAGAATATTTAAATTCAATAAAACGAATCGAAAATATTCCAGATATATTTTTCGATAGATTAAGTGAAAAATTAAAAGCATATTTTATAATAGGTGGTATGCCAGAAGCAGTAGATTCATGGGTTAAAGAAAAAGACATGGAAAAAGTAAATAGAATACAAGAAAATATTTTAAGAGCCTATGAAAGTGATTTCTCAAAACATACTACTAATATTGAAGCAAATAGAATTTCTATTATTTGGAATAGTATACCATCTCAAATATCAAAAGAAAATAAAAAATTTTTATATCAAGTTGCTAAAGATGGAGCAAGAGCTAGAGAATATGAAGGTGCACTAAATTGGTTAAAGGATGCAAACATTGTATATAAAGTATATGACATAACAAAACCTAGTATGCCACTTATTAGTTATAATGATTTATCTGCATTTAAGATATACTTAAATGACGTAGGATTGTTAAGAAAAATGACAGATTTAGACAGTAAAATTGTGGCAGAAGGTAATAAATTGTTTGAAGAATTTAAAGGAGCATTAACAGAAAACTATGTAATACAAACTTTATCATCCATTGGACTAGAGCCATATTACTTTACATTTGATAATAGATATGAAATAGATTTTATGCTTCAATATAAAAACGACATTATTCCAATTGAAGTTAAATCTAGTGAAAATATTAATAATACTAGTTTAAAAGTTTATAATGAAAAATATAATCCAAAAACTAGAATTAGATTTTCTATGAGAAATTTAAATAAAGATGATAATTTAATTAATATACCTTTATTTATGGCAGAATATATAGAAAAAATAATAAATATATAAAGATGTTTGTTTGTAAACTTTTAGATTTTCAAATGTAATTTTATTAGTAAAAAAAATTAACAATAAATAAATCTCTCTCATATTATAGAAAAAAGTATGAAGGGAGATTTATTTTTATGGACTATGAATTAATGATGAATGGTACAGTAAAAATAGGACAAATGGCGCCTGATTTTGAGGCAGAAACTACATATGGAAATATAAATTTGCAAGATTATAGAGGAAAATGGTTAGTGCTATTTTCACACCCTCGGTGATTTTACCCCAGTGTGCACAACAGAATTTATAGCCTTTGCAAGAAGTTATCCATATTTTAAAAAATTAAACACAGAATTGTTAGGTTTAAGTATCGATAGTAACTCTTCACATCTTGCATGGATGTATGACATATATTGCAAAACAGGCATACAAATTCCATTTCCATTAATAGCAGATAGAAGCGGACAAATTGCAAGAAAATATGGAATGATATCAAATGATATAAGCACAACAAAAACAGTAAGAAATGTGTTTATAATTGATGAAAAGGGAATAGTAAGAACAATATTAATATACCCACTAAATGTAGGAAGATTTATACCAGAGATAATTAGAATAATTCAAGCACTTCAAATGTCAGATTGCAATGATGGATCTACAGGTGCAAATTGGATACCAGGTCAGCCAATTATAATGCCAGCACCACAGACCTTCCCAGAATTGCAAGAAAGACTAGAGTACATAAATAAAAATAGAAATGGAATTGGGTGGTACTTAAGTTTCAAAGAGCCAACTGAGCAATGTTTAAAAAAAGTAGAAATAGGAGATAAAACTCAAAGAAATCTTGGTGAAGCCAAAGATTCTAAATAAAATTTATAGAAGAGTCTAAGATTTTCTTAAAATCTGCATTTGCCAGATTTCTTAGCTGTATGAACGTATTGAATTACAGATAAGTTATGCGTTAGAAAAATCTTAGGCTCGCTTTTTTGTGAATAAATGGCTAAAAAACTTGAATTTCCAGTTGCCAGAATTAAAATAAACTGATATAATAGAAAAGTATAAAATTTAAGTGTACAATAATCAATTGCTAAAAAATAGCAGTTAAAAATAGAAGGTAAGTTTTATGCAATACTCAAAGAAAATTGCTTAAAAATAGCAGTCAAAAATAGGAGGTAAAGTTTTATGCAATACTCAAAGGAAATTGATAAAAAATGGCAAGAAAAATGGAAAGAAAATGATGTATACAGATATGATCCAAATAGCAAAAATAAAAAATTATATACATTAGAAATGTTTTCGTATCCATCAGGAGCTAAATTACACTTAGGACATTGGTTTAATTATGCACCAGCCGATTCATTTGCAAGATTTAAAAAAATGCAAGGTTATAATGTATTCCATCCAATGGGATTTGATGCATTTGGACTACCAGCAGAAAATTATGCTATAAAAACTGGTATTCATCCAGAAGAATCTACAAGAAAAAACATTGAAACAATGAAACGTCAATTACAAGAAATGGGAGGTAGTTACGACTGGAATTATTCAGTTGAAACTTGCATGCCAGATTATTATAAATGGACACAATGGATTTTTACCAAATTATACGAAAATGGTTTAGCATACAAAAAAGAGGCACCTGTAAATTGGTGTGACAGTTGTAAAACAGTTTTAGCAAATGAGCAAGTTATTGGTGGTAAATGTGAAAGATGTGGCTCTGAAGTTAAAAGAAAGAAACTATCACAATGGTTTTTCAAAATAACAGATTACGCTGAAGAACTACTAACAGGGTTAAAAGACTTAGATTGGCCAGAATCTACTAAAAAGGTACAAGTAAATTGGATAGGTAAATCTGAAGGTAGCGAGGTAATATTTAAAAGCGAAGATAATAGCTTTGAAATTACAGTATTTACTACAAGAATAGACACCTTAAATGGCGTTACTTATGTAGTTGTTGCACCTGAAAGTAAATTAGTTGAAAAAATAACAACTGAGCCAAATAAAGAAGCTGTTCAAAAATACATATCAGAAACATTAAAACTAAATGAAATAGAAAGATTATCAACCGAAAAAGAAAAAACAGGAGTATTTACAGGAGCATATGTAATTAACCCAATAAATGGCGAAAAGGTACCTGTATGGATTGCAGACTATGTTCTAGAAGATTATGGAACAGGAGCTGTTATGGCAGTACCAGCACATGATGAAAGAGATTATGAGTTTGCTAAAAAATATAATTTACCAATTAAAGCAGTAATAAGAAAAGAAGATAGCCAAGAAGTAGAATTACCATTTACCGAGTATGGCATATTATTTAATAGTGGTAAATATGATGGAATGACATCTAAAGAAGCTCAAAAACAAATGGTAGAAGATTTAAGCAAAAATAATCAAGGTAAAAAGTCTGTAAACTATAGATTAAAAGATTGGTTAATATCAAGACAAAGATATTGGGGAGCACCTATTCCTATAATATACTGTGATAAATGCGGAACAGTTGCTGTACCAGAAAAAGATTTGCCAGTATTATTACCTAAAAATGTTGAGTTCAAACCAGATGGAGAATCACCACTTAAAAAGTCAAGTGAATTTATGAATTGTACATGCCCAAAATGTGGAGGAAAAGCAACAAGAGAAGCTGATACTCTAGATACATTTGTATGTTCTTCTTGGTATGAATTAAGATACCCAGATTGTAAAAATTCTGAAAAGGCCTTTGATAAAGATGTAATAAGTAAAGTAGCACCAGTTGACGTATATGTTGGTGGAAAAGAACATGCAGCAATGCATTTAATATATGCTAGATTTATGACAAAGGCATTAAGAGATTTAGGCTATTTAGATTTTGATGAGCCATTCAAAAAATTAATACATCAAGGTATGATTTTAGGACCAGATGGAAATAAAATGAGCAAGAGTAAAGGAAACACAGTTTCACCAGAAGAATATATTGAAAAATATGGTTCTGACATATTTAGAATGTATATAATGTTTGGCTTCGATTATAGACAAGGTGGACCATGGGATGAAAAAGGAATAGACTCAATGGTTAAATATTTCACTAGAATCGAAAGACTAATAGATACAGTAAATGAATTAAAGAAAAATGAGTCAAGCAAAAATATTACTGCAAAAGAAAAAGACTTATTAAGATTAAAAAATCAAACAATAAAAGCCATGACAGCAGATATAGATGATTTTAGCTTTAATACTGCAATAGCAAGAAGTATGGAATTATCAAATAAACTAAACGAATATATAAGAGAAAACGAAATTAATACAAAAATACTTCTTGATACAGTTAAAACATATATTACATTACTTGCTCCTTTAGCACCACATTTTGCTGAAGAACAATGGGAAAAATTAGGAGAAAAAGGTTTTGTATATAACGAGCAGTGGCCAAAAGTTATAGAAAGCGAAATGAATGGAGGAACTAAAGAAATTCCTATACAAGTAAATGGAAAATTAAAAACTTGTATTACAGTTGATGCTGACGAGACACCTGATAATATATTAAAACAAATAAAAAGTGCACCACAAGTTGTCGAAATACTTGAAAATAGCGAGGTAGTAAAAGAAATATATGTACCAGGAAAAATATTTAATATTGTAATAAAAAAAGACTAGCAATATAAATATTAATGTGATATAATGCAAAAAAGTTATGGAGGTGAAACCATGAGCAAATATAAATGTACTATATGTGGATATATATATGATGAAGCAGTAGAAGGAACAAAATTTGAAGACTTACCAGAAGATTGGACTTGCCCACTTTGCGGAGTAGGAAAGGAAATGTTTGAAAAATTAGAAGCATAATTTTAAAATAAAAAGGAGGAATAAAAATGGAATTAAAAGGTTCAAAAACAGAGAAAAACTTAATGGAGGCATTTGCAGGAGAATCACAAGCTAGAAATAAATATACATATTTTGCAAGCAAAGCAAAAAAAGAAGGTTATGAGCAAATAGCTGCAATATTCCAAGAAACAGCAGACAATGAAAAAGAACATGCAAAAATTTGGTTTAAATTATTAAATGGAGGAGATGTACCTACAACAACAGAAAATTTAAAAGCTGCTGCTGAAGGCGAAAACTTCGAATGGACAGATATGTATGAAAGAATGGCTAAAGAAGCTAGAGAAGAAGGCTTTACACAAATAGCATATTTATTTGATGCTGTTGGAAAAATCGAAAAAGAACACGAAGCAAGATATTTAAAATTATTAGAAAATGTTGAAAATAGATTAGTATTTTCTAAAGATGGAGATAGAATTTGGAAATGCAGAAATTGCGGACACATAGTAATAGGAAAAGAAGCACCAGAAGTTTGCCCAGTTTGCAACCATCCACAAGCATATTTTGAAATAAAAGCTGAAAATTATTAAAATTTTTAAAGACTGAAACTTTAAGTTTCAGTCTTTTTTGGTAAAAAATAAAAGAATAAAAAACATAAAAATTGCCATAATATAATTAGAAAACTTTTGAAAGAGGTAATATTATGGAAAAAAGTCAAAAAATAAATTGCACAGTAGAAAGCTGTAAATTCAATGATAATGAGCATAAAGAATGTGACTTAAAAGCAATAATAGTAACACCTGTTAAGGAATGTAATTCGGGTAAACCAGATGAATCAAAATGCTCAAGTTATGAAAATCGCACTTAGGAGTTCCTAAATGCGATTTTTGTATGAAATTAAAGGAGATTTCTATTGACATATTTCAAAAATAGAAATACAATACCAATGATAAATAAAATTAAAAAGGAGTGATTTTATGCCACTAGTAACAACCACAGAAATGTTTAAAAAATCAATGAAAGAAGGATTTGCTGTAGGAGCATTTAATGTAAATAATATGGAAATAATTCAAGCAATAGTAGATGCCGCAGCAGAAGCAAATTCACCAGTAATATTACAAGCATCATCAAGTGCTATAAAATACGCAAGAATTAATTATTTAATGAAAATGGTAGAAGCAGCATTAGAGGAGCATCCAAATATACCAATTGCCATTCATTTAGATCATGGACCAGATTTTGAAACCTGTAAAATGTGTATAGATGCAGGTTTTACATCAGTAATGATTGATGGCTCAAAATACGATTTTGAAGAAAATGTTGCAATAACAAAACAAGTAGTTGAATATGCACATTCAAAAGGAGTAGTTGTAGAGGCTGAACTTGGAAAGCTTGCAGGAATTGAAGATGATGTAAATGTTGCCTCATCAGATGCAATGTATACAGACCCAGGTCAAGCAGAAGAGTTTGTAAAAAGAACAGGTTGTGATTCATTAGCAATCGCAATAGGAACAAGCCATGGAGCATACAAATTTAAAGGAGAAGCAAAATTAAGATTTGACATATTAAAAGAAATTAAATCACGTATACCTAACACACCAATTGTATTACATGGCGCATCAACAGTAATTCCAGAGCTTGTAGAGATGTGCAATAAATATGGCGGAAACATACCAGGAGCAAAAGGTGTACCAGATGAAATGTTACATGAGGCAAGTGTATCTGGAGTATCAAAAATAAATGTAGATACAGATTTAAGACTAGCAATGACAGCAGGAATAAGAAAAGTGTTTGTAGAAGACCCAAGTGCATTTGATCCAAGAAAATATTTAACACCTGCACGTGATTTAATAAAAGAAACAGTAAAACATAAAATGACAGATGTATTTGGATCAAGCAACAAAATATAATTATATACTATTATAAAATAAACAGAGGAGGAAAATTAATGGAGGAAAACTTAAAAGATAAGCTTTTAAACAAAAAAGAGGTTGGTTGGAAAAATATAGACACAAGGCAAAAAGAAGCAATTTTTTCTTTTAGCAATGGGTATATAAATTTTCTAAATCATTCAAAAACTGAAAGAGAAGCTATTGCAAATGCAAAGAAAATAGCAGAAGAAAATGGCTTTAGAGATATAGCAACATGCGAAAAATTAATGCCAGGAGATAAAGTGTATTTTATTAACAGAGAAAAAAGCATGTATTTAGCAGTAATTGGAACAGAAAATATAGAACAAGGCATTCATATAATTGGCTCACATGTTGATTCTCCAAGACTAGATTTAAAACCAAATCCTGTATATGAGGATGGAGGCTTTGCATATTTTAAAACACATTATTATGGCGGAATAAAAAAATATCAATGGACTACAATACCACTTAGTATTCACGGAGTAATGGTAAAGGCAAATGGAGAAAAAGTATACTTAAATATTGGAGAAGACGAAAACGACCCTATATTTACAATAACTGATTTATTGCCACATTTAGCTCAAGAGCAAATGGAGAAAAAATTAAAAAATGGTATAGATGGTGAAGACTTAAACCTTTTAATTGGAAGCATTCCATTAGAAGGCGCAAAAGAAGCTGAAGCAGTAAAATTAAATATAATGAGCATATTAAATCAAAAGTATGGAATAACCGAAACAGACTTCTTAAGTAGTGAAATTGAATTAGTACCAAGCTTTAGAGCTAGAAGTTTAGGTTTTGATAGCAGTATGGTTGCAGGGTATGGACAGGATGACAGAGTATGTGCGTATACCTCACTTATGGCAATGATGGAACTATCTAATATAAAAAATACGGCTGTATGTATTTTATCTGATAAAGAAGAGATAGGAAGCATGGGTAATACTGGTATGGAATCACACATGTTTGATTTCTTTATATCAGAATTATTAAATAAAGCTGGAGAAAATAGACCAAATTTATTAGATAAAGTATTTTGTTTTTCAAAGATGCTTTCATCTGATGTTGATGCAGGCTTTGATCCAATATATGCATCTGTTTCTGATAAACACAATGCAGGATTTTTAGGCAAAGGTATTTCACTAAATAAATACACAGGAGCGCGTGGAAAATCAGGAGCATCAGATGCAAATGCTGAATATGTTGCTTGGATTCGTAATATGCTTGAAGAAAACGAAATTAAATATCAAGTATGTGAACTTGGAAAAGTTGATATAGGCGGAGGAGGAACAATTGCATACATTCTAGCTAATAAAGGTGTAGATGTAATAGACTGTGGCGTTCCAGTACTTTCAATGCATGCTCCATATGAAGTAACTAGCAAATTTGATATTTATTCTGCTTTTAAAACTTATAAAGCTTTTTGGGAGAGATAAATTAAACTTAAAAAGCCATCTCTATTTAAAGGGGATGGCTTTTGCTAATTATTTACTAAATTTTATTGACATTTGTATTTTTCTGTGTTATCATAATACTTGTTTAAATTAATGGGTCAGTAGCTCAGTTGGATAGAGCACAGGCCTTCTAAGCCTGGGGTCGGGGGTTCGAATCCCTTCTGGCTCACCACAAAATGCTATATGAACTCATATAGCGTTTTTTTATTGAGAGGAAAAAATATTATGTTGTTAAAAAATAGTCTTTATTTTATTTTAATAGTAATTAGTGTACTTTCAATACCAATATTAATTTATTCAATAAAAAATAAAAACAAAAATAACAGTAAAAGCATAAAAATAATTAGTATTTTTTATATAATATATTTAATTGTGGGTGTTGTTGTTTTACCACATATTTTATGCTTAGATATAGGTTTTGAAATTTTATTTTTAGCATTTTTAGCATTAATTGCTATAATAAGTTATATTATATCTATTATTATATGTTCAAAAAAAATCAAAAAAAATAATGAAATAATTGCTTTATCTAAAAAAACATTATTATTTGTGTTATTGCTAATCATATTGCCTGTATTGTTGCTTTTAGGTAACTTATTAAAAGAATATTATTTAATAATGAATAGTGATTTAGTGCTAGTATATCATTCAAGTGGTAATGGTGGACTTGGGGATAGCAAAGAATTTGCATATGCAATAAATGAAAATTATTGTAAAGAAATTAGTTTGGGAATTGAAGTAGGAGATTATACTTTAAAAGAATATTTACCTAAAAAAGCAAAAAAAATAGATAATATTAAAGATATAAGCAATTCAAGTAATTATAATGTACATTTTGATACCAATGAAAGATACATTTTTGTATATAAAAATGGTCAACTTATTCACCAAGAAGAACTTAATTCAAATTACTGCAATATTGATTTTGATGGTGCTTTTTACATAAACAATAATTAAAATGCTGAATTGTGCTTATTTTGCCATTGGCTATGCTTTATACTGCAAAGTTGCGAACGCCAAAAATGAATAAAACTCCAAATTTAAACCATAATAATAAAAAAAATGTAGGAGGCAAAATTATGGCATCAATTTGGATAGAAAACACAAAAAACAGCATGCAATTTCCAAAATTAAATAGAGATATAGAAACAGAAGTATGCATAATTGGAGCAGGGCTATTTGGCCTAACAACAGCATATTATTTGACACAAAATGGAGTGCCAGTTACAGTAGTAGAAGCAGAACAAGAGATTGGTATAAAAACAAGTGGGAACACAACTGGAAAAATAACAAGTCAGCATGGATTATTTTATGATCATTTAATAAAAGATTATGGACAAAAGTTTGCTCAAAAATACTTAGATGCAAACGAAAAGGCAATTAAAAATATAAAGAAAATAATAGAAGAAAACAATATAGAATGTGACTATAGCGCGCAAGATAACTATGTTTATACAACTTTGCAAGACGATATTTTCCAAATACAAGAAGAAGTAAAAGCAGTTAAATCTTTAGGATTTGATGCAGAGTTTGTAACTAAAACACCGTTACCATTTACTATTCAAGGAGCAATAAAATTTCCAAACCAAGCTCAATTTGATGCAAGAAAATACATGTTAGGCTTAGCAAAGCAAATTATAAATAAAAATCAAAACATATATGTAGACACAAGAATATTAGACATAGCAAAAGATGGAAAAGAATATGTATTAATTGCAAATGATGCAAACATAAGAGCCAAAAAGGTAGTTATTGCTACACATTACCCATTTATAAGTGTTCCGGGTTTTTATTTTGCAAAAATGTATCAATCCACATCCTATGGACTAGCTGTGGATACAAATGAAGAATTATTTGAGGGAATGTATATAAATGTAAAAGAGCCATTTTATTCATTAAGAACGGCAATGTATAATGGAAAAAAAGTATTAGTTGTAGTTGGAGGAGACCATAAAACCGGAGAGACAATCGAAAACGATAATAGTTATGATATGCTTGAAAAAGAGGTAAAAAAATGGTACCCAGATGCAAAAGTGTTATGCAAATGGAATACAGAAGATTGCATAGGACTTGACAAAATAGCATATATTGGTGAATTTTCAAGCATTATGCCAAATGTTTATATAGGTACAGGTTTTAAAAAATGGGGAATAACAACATCAAACATAGCAGCAGAAATTATTACAGACAAAATCTTAGGAAAAAAGCATAAATATTCCGAAATATTTAATAGTAAAAGATTTAAACCAATAAAAAATAGATGGGAAATGGAAAACATGCTAAAGCAAACAGTTACATCAATAGCATTTGAAAAGTTTGAAATACCAGAAGGAGAGCTTGAGCAGATTCCAAATGATAATGCACAAATAATTGAAATAAATGGTACAAATGTTGGAATATATAAAGATACATCAGGAAATGTTTATGCAATAAAACCAGTATGCACTCATTTAGGATGTACTCTTACATGGAATAATACAGACAAAACCTGGGATTGCCCATGCCATGGCTCAAGATTTGATTACAAAGGAAATAACTTATATACCCCAGCAAATAAAAGGCTTGAGATAATAAACACTGATGATATAGAGTAAATTAAAGTGTTCTCAAAAAAACCATAAAAATTTTATATAAAAAATTGAAAAAATCATTGACAAAATTCTACCTTTTTTGTATTATTACAGTGTAAATCATATATTTATATTTTTTGTTTATTGAACTAGATTTCTTCTTAACCAGTAATCTAGTTCTTTTTTTAAAATGAGGTGGAAAAAATGGGAAAATTATTTGTAATAGATGGAACAGATGGAAGCGGAAAACAAACGCAATTTCAAAAGTTAGTAGAAAGATTAAAAAGCGAAGGAGTCAATTTAAAAGTAGTAAGTTTTCCAAATTACGAAAGTGAATCTTCTTCTTTAGTAAAAATGTATTTAAGGGGAGAATTTGGTGAAAATGCTAAAGATGTAAGTCCATATATAGCATCTACTTTTTATGCAGCAGATAGATATGCAACTTTTAAAACAGGTTATGAGGAATTTTACAATAATGGCGGAATAATTTTAGCAGATAGATATACAACAGCAAATATGGTGCATCAAGCAGGAAAAATAAAAGATGAAAAAGAAAGACAAAAATTTTTAGATTGGTTATGGGACTTTGAATTTAATCTATATGGTTTGCCAGTTCCAACAAAAGCATTCTTTTTAAATATGCCAACAGAATATGCAATAAAATTAATGGAAAACAGAGAAAATAAATTTACACATGAAGCCAAAAAAGATATACATGAAAGAGATGCGCAGCACTTAATTGATGCATATAATGCAGCTTGCAGTTTAGCTCAAAAATATGATTGGTATGAAGTAAAATGTGTAAAAGATGATAAAATTAGAAGTATTGAAGATATTCATGAGGAAATTTACAAAGAAATTAAAAAATACATCTAAAAACTGACATTTACAAAATAGAATAAATTTGTTATACTAATTATCGATGGTACATTATTCTAGTCATACTTACTATTATGAAGGTGGGGCTAAAAATCCACTAAAGGGCACATCGTTGAAGTTTCTTGTTTATGCGTAAAATGCCAGTTTTGCGTGTATTCAGGGAGTAAGAAGTGCGGATAATATGTAATGGCATACATGTGATTCCGTATTTCGCGGAGGCTTAAAAAAATTTTAAGTTAAACCTATGGTGAGTGCCAAGACACAATATACATAGAGTAGCCTGCCTTGAGTGAAAATATTGGGATTAGTAAAAACATTTAAGATTTTATATTGGCCAATATAAAACTTAAATCAAACTATGAAATTATTTTTGCAAAAGAGGATAGTAATAGCCAAGAGTATGTTTGGGAAAACCTCTAGAGTGTTTGCTTGCAAATAGCATAGAAGCTTGGGGATTAAGGTACGGATTTAAGTGGTGATCTAGTGGCTACCAAAAGGTAGATATTTTCTTTAAACGGAAACGGCTGTGACAGCAATGCACAGTAGAAAGTAGAGAAATTCGACTAGACCTAAACCGTAAAATTTACCTAAGTTTTGACCATCTATTTTTTTTGTTTATAGCGTACATAATTATGCAGTAAATAATTTTTAGTTAGGAGATAATTTAAATAAATGAAAATAAAACAAGAAAGAGCAGAAAAAAATGATTCAAATATAAAATGGTATATAGAAGTAGTAATATGTACTTTTATATTATCTATTTTATTTTCATATATATCATCAAATGGAGTTGCAAATTTACCTATAATACCAGCAATACTAATTTTAGCTTTTGTAATATTTATAGGAATAATAGCAGATATGATTGGTGTATCAGTAACAGTAGCAAATGAACAAGAATTTCATGCTAAAGCTACAAAAAAAATAGAAGGTTCAAAAACTTCAATAAAGTTAATAAAAAATGCTTCAAGAGTTGCTAATATTTGTTCAGATGTCATAGGAGATATTTGTGGTGTATTAAGTGGAGCTGTAGGAACTTTAATATCTTTAAAAATAACAGAAAAGATGGGAGCATCCCCAAATATACAATACTTAGTAAGTGCACTAATTGCTTCTGTAATGGTAGGAGGAAAAGCAGTAGGAAAAGAAGTTGGAATAATTAAAGCAACTGCAATTGTGCATGCAGTAGGTATTATAATAAACAAATTTAACAAAAAAAATAAAACTCCAAAGACTTAACCTAAGTAAAATAAAAAAGTAATTAAACTTAAGAATTTTTTTAATAAATATAATAAAAATTCTTAAGTATTTTTTTGGCTTAAAATGTAAAAATGTAAAAAAATGTAAAAAGCTTTGTCAAAAAGCTTGCAATTTTACAATAAATGTAATATAGTAAAAAGGCTTTACCAAAAAGGAAGGGGTGAAAGAAAAGGATTGAAAACTTTTTTTGGAGGCATTTTTATTGAAACGAGCAAGTTAAAAGAAGAAGGAATTGGTTATCCAATAAAAGTAGAATACTATAAGCTAACAGACAAAAATCAAAATGAGATTACATATGGAATAGAATTAGTTAAAAAAGAATATAAATCAAAACAAATACAAATAGAAAAAGAACAAATAAAATCGTTATCAAAAGATGAATGCAAAATAGAAAGGATGTTGGAATTATTTAAACAAAATGAAGTCACACCTATTTCTGCAAAAGAAATAATTGATGACTTTTTTGGGAAAACACTTGTCAAATCTACAAATTTAGTCTAGAATACTATAAGTAATATAAAATGACACGAAGAAAGGAGAAGGTTATTTTTTAATAACCAAAACGATAATGGCAGATAAATTAATAATAGTAGAATCACCAGCAAAAGCAAATACAATAAAAAAGTTTTTAGGTGGAAATACTAAGGTTGTAGCATCAATGGGACATATTAGAGATTTACCTAAATCAAAACTTGGAGTTAATGTAGAAAAAAACTTTGAACCTGAATATATAAATATCAGGGGAAAAGGAGAACTAATAAGAACATTAAAAAAAGAAGCAAAAGAGGCTAAACAAGTATATTTAGCAACTGACCCCGACCGTGAAGGAGAAGCTATAGCTTGGCATTTAGCACATATATTAGAAATGGAAGACACAAAAGGTACAAGAGTAACTTTTAATGAAATCACAAAAGGAGCAGTACAGCAAGCCATTAAAGAGCCAAGAGATATAGACAAAAATTTAGTAGATGCACAGCAAGCACGAAGAGTACTAGACAGAATAGTAGGCTATAAAATAAGTCCTGTATTATGGAAAAAGGTGCAAAAAGGTCTATCTGCAGGAAGAGTACAATCAGTTGCGGTAAAGCTAATAGTAGATAGAGAAGAAGAAATAGAAAAGTTTATTCCACAAGAATACTGGAGTATATTTGCAACCTTGCAAGATAACAACAGTAAGAAAAATTTCGAAGCGAAATTTTATGGAAAATTTGGCAAAAAGCAAGAACTTCATGCTAAAGAAGAGGTAGACTTAATATTACAGGACCTTGAAAAAGCAAAATTTATTATAAATGAAATTAAAAGAGGCGAAAAAAAGAGAACTCCAGCACCACCATTTACAACAAGTACAATGCAACAAGAGGCATCAAGAAAATTAGGCTTTACGCTAAAAAAGACGATGTCTGTAGCACAAACATTATACGAAGGTGTAAGTATTGCTGAAAAAGGAATGGTAGGTTTAATTACTTATATGAGAACAGACTCAACAAGAATCTCTGAAGTAGCAAGAAAATCAGCAAAAGAGCATATAGTAGCAACTTATGGTGAAGAATATTATGAAAATAGATATTATAGAACCAATAAAGAAGCACAAGATGCTCATGAGGCTATTAGGCCTACATATGCTACTTTAGATCCAGAAAAGATAAAAGAGAGTTTAAGTAAAGACCAATATAAGTTATATAAATTAATTTATAATAGATTTATGGCAAGCCAGATGTCGCCAGCTGTATATGACACAATGGCAGTAAATATAAAAGTAAATGATTATGACTTTAAAGCAAGTGGACAAAATTTAAAGTTTAAAGGTTTTATGACATTATATGTTGAAGGTTCAGATTCTGAAGAAGAAGCAGAGCAAGGTATGTTGCCACCATTAACAGAAAACGAAGAGGTTAAAAAACAAAAACTAGAGCCAAAACAAAGCTTTACTGAACCACCTGCAAGATATACAGAGGCAAGTTTAGTAAAAGCATTAGAAGAAAAGGGCATAGGTAGGCCAAGTACATATTCTCCAACAATAACTACTATTTTAGAAAGACATTATATACAAAAAGAGCAAAAACAATTAATTCCAACAGATCTTGGAAAAATTGTTAACAAATTATTAGTAGAAAACTTTGGAGATATAATAAATGTTGAATTTACTGCTAACATAGAAAATAAATTTGACGACATTGCTGAAGGTAAGCAAAATTGGAGAAAAATTATAGAAGAATTTTATACGCCATTTGAGCAAGAAGTAGAAAAAGTACAAAAAGAGCTTGAACATGTAATTCTAGAGCCAGAAGTATCAGATGTGCAATGTGAATTTTGTGGAAGAATGATGGTATATAAATATGGTAGATTTGGAAAATTCTTAGCATGTCCAGGTTATCCAGAATGTAAAAATGCAAAACCAATTGTTAAAACAATTGATGAGCCTTGCCCTAAATGTGGGGGAAAGATACAAGTAAGAAAAACAAAAAGGGGTAAAAACTATTATATATGCGAAAATAACCCTAAAACTTGTGATTATATTTCTTGGAATAAGCCTGGAAAGGAGAGCAAAGTAACTTATAAGAAGACAAGAAAAAAGAAAAGCAAAAAATAAATTAAAAAAAGTGCCTTTTAATAAAGGTGCTTTTTTGTTTAAAATGCTAAAAATTATAAAGAAAACAAACAATATGTTAAGTTAAAAACAAAAATTACTAATAAAACACAGTAAACTGATTGAAAAATAGAAAAAAATGTTATATAATACATAGAACTTTTAAAAGTAAAAAGTGGAGGAAGCCATGTTTGGAAAAGAAGAAATAGACGAAAAAGCCAAAAATGACACAAACAAATCTAAGTACAGAAGCTTTTATCAAATAGTAAACGAATTATATAACGAAGACGTAGAAGAAAAGTTCGAGCAAAAATTACAAGCTAGCAAAATAGAAAAAGTAAAATTAGAGCCTAAACTATTATTTGATAGATTTACTAAACAGTTAAAACTAGAATTAAAAATTGGCAACAAAAAAATGTACAAGATTAAAAGCCTGTCACAATTTTATGATAATATGTTTTATAATAGAAACTACAAATATGGTTCACAGTTAGAATTTATACATATAAAAGAAGCATTTAGCGAAGAATCTAAACCATTGTTAGATTTCATAATAAAATATGGCGAAACAATAAAATTCATAAACACAGAGCCAAATCCAAACTACAAACTTTATGGCTCAGCCATAAACGAAAGTAATATAATCATAAATAATACTGCTTTAGACGAATTATTTGAAATTTTAAAAGATAAAAAAATAACATTGCAAAAAGAATACAAAGAACAAAAAATAGAAATATTAGACGAAAATCCAAACATCGAATTCAAATTAGAAAAAACAGGAGAAAGTGAATATAAATTATCTACAAACATAAAAAATAGAATAACCTCAATCTCAATATTAGATGGAAAAAATAACACATACATATTAGGAGAAAAAGCATTATATAGATGTACAAAAGACTACACAGAAACCACATTAAAGCTATTCAAACTTTTTAGACAAAATTATTTAGAAGAAGTATATTTAGATAAGATGCAGCTACCAGAATTATTTTCAATAGTAATGCCTAAAATAAAAAACAAAATAATAATGGAAAAAAGTGTTGAAGAAGAAATAGAAAAATATAGGCCACAAAAATTAGGGGTAAAAGTATATTTAGATTTTGACGAACATAACTACATAATAGCTGATGTAAGGTTCTGCTATGGAAAAGATGAATTTAACCCATTAGAGGATGAAAAAAACATAAAAATAGAATCAACAAGGAACTTAATAGAAGAAAATAGAATTTTTAATTTCTTTGGAAAAACAGGCTTTATGATGTACGAAGAAAAGAAGTTATTAATACTTCCACAAGAAGACAAAATATATGAATTTTTGTCAGAAACAATTCAAGATTACATGCAAAGGTTTGAAGTATTAGTAACAGATAACTTCAAAAGCAAACAAATAAGAGAGCCAAGACTTGGAGCGTTAGGAGTAAAGGTAGAAAACAACTTATTATCAATAGATTTAAGTAATTTAAACATAGATGCAAAAGCTTTACAAGAAATAATGACAAAATATGAACTTAAGAAAAAATATCACAGATTAAAAGATGGAAGCTTTTTAAGTTTATCACCAAATAAAGAATTAGACTTTTTAGATAAAACCATTACTGGAATGGACATAGATTACAAAGATTTAGAAAAAGGAGAGGTAAAGCTTCCAATATATCGTAGTTTATACTTAAATGAACTATTAAAAAATATAAATAATATTCGAGTTACTAAAAATAATGAATACAGGGATATAGTAAATAGCTTAAATCAAGAAAACATAGAAGAAGCAAAAGCACCAGAACAATTAGAAAATGTATTAAGATATTATCAAAAAACAGGCTTTAAATGGCTAAAAGTTTTAGATAGCTATAAATTCGGAGGAATTTTAGCAGATGATATGGGACTTGGGAAAACCATCCAAATTTTAGCAGTAATAATCGATTACATTAAAAATACAAAACAAAGTAAAACCTCAATGGTTGTATGTCCTAGTTCATTAGCTTTAAACTGGCAAAACGAAGCTACAAAGTTTGCTAGAAACATAAAAACCTTAGTAATACATGGAACATCAAAAGAAAGAGAAGAACAAATACAAAACCTAGAAAAATATGATTTAATAATAACATCATATGATTTATTAAAAAGAGACATTGAGTTTTACGAAAAGAAAAATTACACATTCAAATTTATTATAGCTGATGAGGCACAATATTTAAAAAATAGTAATACTCAAAATGCAAAATCAATTAAAGAAATAAAAGCAGAAACAAGGTATGCCTTAACTGGAACACCTATAGAAAATTCTTTATCAGAATTATGGTCAATATTTGATTTTATAATGCCTGGCTATTTATTTACATATAAAAAATTTAAAAATATGTTTGAAGTTCCAATAGCTAAAGAAAACAGTACTTATGCTATGGAAAAATTAAAAATGCTTATTGAGCCTTTTGTACTTCGAAGAACTAAAAAGCAAGTATTAACAGAACTTCCAGAAAAAACAATAACAGTTCTACACAGTCAAATGAAAGATGAGCAAGAACAAATATATTTAAAATATTTAGCACAAATAAAACAAGAAGTAGCAGAGCTAGTTAATGAAACAGGTTTTGAAAAAAATCAAATAAAAATATTAGCAGGTCTTACAAGACTACGCCAAATTTGTTGCCATCCAAGTTTATTTTTAAGCAATTACGAAGGCGAAAGTAGCAAGCTAGAACAATGTATGGAAATTGTAGAAGAAGGTGTACAAAGTGGCCACAAAATGCTACTATTTTCAGCATATACCTCAATGTTTGAAATAATAGAAAAAGAATTGCAAAATAGAGGAATAAAATATTTTAAACTAACAGGCAGCACCAAAGTAGAAGAAAGAATAAATTTAGTTGATGAATTTAACCAAAATTCAGACATAAAAGTATTTTTGGTATCTTTAAAAGCAGGAGGAACAGGTTTAAATTTAATAGGTGCAGACATGGTAATACATTATGACCCTTGGTGGAATGTATCTAGCGAAAACCAAGCAACAGATAGAGCATATAGAATAGGACAAAAAAATAATGTTCAAGTATATAAATTAATAACTAAAAATTCAATAGAAGAAAAAATTTACGAATTGCAACAAAGAAAAACAGAATTAATCGATAATGTTTTAGATACTCAAGCTACTTTTATTAATAAATTATCAAAAGAAGATATTATGAATTTGTTTGAATAAATTGCAAAGGCAACAGATTTTATTTGTTGCCTTTAAGAAATGGAGGACATGTTAGCAACAAAGCTAGCATAAATTAAAAATGAAAGATTATATAACAGTAATTGGAGGAGGCTTAGCAGGTTCTGAAGCTGCTTATCAAATTGCTAAAAGAGGTATAAAGGTAAAGCTATATGAAATGAAACCTATAAAATTTTCACTAGCACATTCTAATAAAAACCTAGCTGAAATTGTATGTAGTAATTCATTTAAATCTAATTTACATACAAATGCCTGTGGTTTGTTAAAAGAAGAATTACGTTTGCTAGATTCTTTGCTAATTAAAATTGCGGACGAAACGAAAGTGCCAGCAGGGCAGGCTTTAGCTGTAGATAGAGATGCGTTTTCAGAAAGAGTAACCAAGAAAATTAAGCAAAATTCTCTAATCGAAGTTTGCAATGAAGAAATAACTAGTATAGAAGATTTAGCAAAAGATGGTATTGTAATAATTGCAACAGGACCTTTAACAACAGAAACTTTGTCAAAAAATATTTTAAAAATTACAGGGCAAGACAAATTACATTTTTATGATGCAGCAGCTCCTATTATTAGTAAAGATAGCATAGATTTTAACATAGCTTTTTATGGTAATAGGTATGAGCAAGAAAAGAAAAAGGACGAAAGCACAGATAAATGGCATCAAAGATTATTAGAACAAGAACATAGTTATATAAATCTTCCAATGAACAAAGAAGAGTACGAAAATTTTGTGAGTGAATTAGTTAATGCAGAAGTAGTAGAATTACATGAATTTGAAAAGCAGGAAATATTTGAAGGCTGTATGCCAATAGAAATCATGGCAAAAAGGGGAATAGATACGTTGCGTTTTGGGCCTTTAAAGCCTGTTGGTTTTGATGATCCTCGTTTTGAAAAAAGACCATATGCAGTAGTACAATTAAGGCAAGATGACAGCATTGCAAGTTTGTATAATATAGTAGGCTTTCAAACTAATTTAAAATTTGGAGAACAAAAAAGAGTATTTAGCATGATACCGGGCTTACAAAATGCAGAATTTGTAAAATATGGAGTAATGCATAGAAATACATATATTAATTCCCCAGTATTATTAGATAATACCTATAATTTAAAATCAAATAATAATATATTCTTTGCAGGACAAATAACAGGTGTAGAGGGTTATGTAGAATCAATTTCATCAGGCCTTATTGCTGGAATTAATGCAGTACAAATGCTAAAAGGCAAAGAAAAAATAATGTTTGATGAAAAAACTATGCTAGGAGCTTTAGCAAAATATATTTCAACACCAAATAGCAAATTTCAGCCAATGAATGCTAATTTTGGAATTGTGCCAGAGCTAGACCAAAAAGTTAAAGATAAAAGGCTAAAATATGGTATACTAGCAGATAGAGCCTTAAAAAGTTTAAATATGTAAATATTTCAAAAAAATTACAAAAATAATACATTTGTATTAAAATTCAACATTTTTATATCAACATGTTGAAATCTAAATCTTTTATGTTAAAATAAATGTATATTATATGTTATTTTATCATAGAACTTGCATTGTATAGAAATAATTTACATAAAAAAGTTGCAAAATTTGTTATTTTGTGGTAAAATAAATTTTAGAGATTTTTTGATAATATAAATTTTATATTATATAAGGAGGAAATTATGATAAACGAATTACAAGAAAAATTAGAAGCATTACAAAACGAAAAGAACGTAGTAGAAAGAAAAATGGCTTTGAGAAGAGAAAGACACAGTGAGGACATGGAGTCAGCAAACAAATACTATCAAGATAAAAAGGTAATTAATACCGGAGCTCCAGTTGTAACTGATGAATTTAAACAAGAAATAGAAGATAAATTTGAAGAAAGCCTATCACAAGAATTTGCTCAAGAGTTAGCAGAACTTGACGAAAAAATTGAAAATGCTAAAAATGAGTTAAAAGAAGGACTAAAAACAGAGATTGCAGATAAAGACAACAAATTACAAGATAAATCACATCAAATTGAAGACAAAAATAGTGAAATAAATAAAATAAATGATGAAATATTAAAAGAATCTCGCTCACCAGAAGCTGATATGAATTATGTTGAAAGCTTAAGAAATAATATAGTAATTTTACGAGAAGAATTAAATTCAATGTTAGGAGAGCAAGGCACATTACAAAAAGAAAAAGAAGAATTAGAAGCTATATTAGAAGAATTGGAGCCACAAAGTAAAGATGTTGAGAAAAACGAAGCTGATGAACACAATATAGAAAATAGCCAAGAAGAAAAGCCAGAAGAGGAAAAAACTGAAGAAGAAAAACAAGAAGAAGAAAAGCCAGAAGAAGAAAAAGCAGAACAACAAAAACCAGAAGGAGAAAAGCTAGGAAAACCAGTACAACCATCACAACAAACGAATGCAAGAGTAGACCTATTAAGAAGACTAAAATCTAAAGGAACAATTAAGAAAATGAGAATACGTGTTTCTAAAGATGGCATACGTTTAGATTTGAAAAATACATGGGATCAAATTTATAAAGATGACTATACAGAATTTCCTGATAGTGCTATTAACACAACAGGAGTAGATTTAAAAACCGTATCTAAAGCTTGCCAAGTTGGCGATAAATATGTAGTTAGAAAAATTCTTCAATTTGAGCAACAAGTAAAGTTAAGTACAGAACAAGCTAAAGAATATTTAGAAAAATATATTGAATTATATGAAAACCCAGAAAACCAACAAAATTTTGACAATTTCGAAATATCTTATAATGTTAAAGGTCTAAGAATGGCAGGACTAGGCAAAGAAAAAAGAAAAGAAATAGAAAACAATGCAAGAAAAGCTAAAAAATTAGGAATAGCTAGTGTAAAAGCAGGATTTTTAACTAAAGCAAAATGGTTTGCACAAGATGCTGTTACAAGTGCAAAGCAAAAACTAATTGAAATGGGAAAAGATTTTAAAGACAGATTGACACTTCCAGAAGCAGAATACGCAGCAAAACGTGAACAACAAGAGATGGAAGAGCAACAAGCTGAGCAACAATCTAAAAAACAAAGTGCAACAGAAAAATTTAGACAAGATTATTCAGTAGATACATCTAAATCTACAGAACAAGCAGAAGTTGCTGAAAAAGCAGAAGAATCTAAAGAACCAAAAGCAGCAGAGCAACAAAGCGAAGACTCTAAAGAATCAAAACCAACAGAACAACAAAGCGAAGGAACAGAACCAGGTGACGAATAATAAATAAATTTCAAAATTTCGTTGACAATTGGGCTGAAAAATAGTATAATATTACCGTTATGGTAAAATACACCAAGTGTGTATACCATAGCGGTATATTTTTTTATTTTTAAGGAAAAATCAACTATAATTAGATTTTTCTATATATAATAAACAGGAGGTGAAATTTAAGTGCCAACAATTAACCAATTAGTAAGAAAAGGAAGACAAACAGGCGTAACAAAATCAACTGCACCAGCACTTCAACATGGTTATAACTCTAGAAATAAAAGATTAACAAACAATAGAGCACCACAAAAAAGAGGTGTATGTACAGTAGTAAAAACAGTTACCCCTAAGAAGCCAAACTCAGCTTTAAGAAAAGTAGCTAGGGTTAGACTATCAAATGGATATGAAGTAACTTCATATATTCCAGGTATAGGCCATAACTTACAAGAGCACAGTGTTGTTCTAATAAGAGGTGGTAGGGTAAAAGACCTTCCAGGTGTTAGATACCATATCATCAGAGGAACATTAGACACAGCCGGAGTAAAAGATAGAATGCAAGCTCGTTCTAAGTATGGTGCTAAAAAACCAAAAAAATAGGCTAAAATAAGCTTAATTTTAAGTAAGTCTCACTTTAATTTACTAAACTTAAGGTACTTAAATTTAGAATAGATTATAGGAGCACTTACGGGGAACAACTTTCCCAGAGTAACTTTGAATACTTATGGTATTCTAAAAATGAATGAAAACATTCATTTTAATTAATACTAAATCAGTATTAAGAAATTGAAAGGAGTGAAGAAAAGTGCCAAGAAGAGGATATATAGCAAAAAGAGATGTATTACCAGATCCAATATATAACAGCAAAGTTGTTACAAAATTAATAAACAACATAATGTTAGATGGTAAGAAAACTGTTGCTCAAGGAATAGTTTATGATGCATTTGACATCATAAAAGCAAAAGAAGGGAAAAACCCTTTAGAAGTTTTTGAAGCAGCATTAGAAAATGTTATGCCAGTTCTTGAAGTAAAAGCTAGAAGAGTAGGTGGAGCTACATATCAAGTTCCACTAGAAATTAGACCAGAAAGAAGACAAACTTTAGGTTTAAGATGGTTAGTAACATATGCTAGAACAAGACATGAAAAAACAATGGCTGAAAAATTAGCCGGAGAAATAATGGATGCAGTAGCTGGAAACGGTGGAGCATTCAAGAAAAAAGAAGATACACATAGAATGGCAGAAGCTAACAAAGCATTTGCACATTACAAATGGTAAAATTTCAATTAAAAGCAACAATCTGAACATTTTTAGGTATCTATTGCAAACGTCGACGTACCTTAGTACGCCTTCCGCTTGCAATAACTATCAAAAATGCACATCTTATCACTTTTAATTGAAATTAATAAAAAAGGGAGGGAAAAATTAAAAAATGGCAGGAAGAGCATACCCATTAGAAAGAACAAGAAATATAGGAATAATGGCACATATAGATGCAGGAAAAACAACAACCACAGAAAGAATATTATTCTATACAGGAAAAACACATAAAATTGGAG
>CANQCG010000012.1 GCA_947589645.1 uncultured Clostridia bacterium | reverse complement strand
GCTATTAGCTCAGGTGGTAGAGCACTTGACTTTTAATCAAGTTGTCCCGCGTTCGAGTCGCGGATAGCTCACCAAAAATGAATATTAATTCGTTAATATTCATTTATTTATGGCCCCGTGGTCAAGCGGTTAAGACATCGCCCTTTCACGGCGGAGACATGGGTTCGATTCCCGTCGGGGTCACCAATGCCACTTTAGCTCAGTTGGTAGAGCAACTGACTTGTGGGAGAAATAAAAATATTTATTTTGAACTATCTTGCACCTTTATGAGGAAACTTATAAAGTGGACATCGCTAATTCGGGGAAGACTAAATTTATTATATGTTAATCCCGAGCTAAAGAAGTAATTCTTGAGTGTAGAGACTTTATACGATGTGCCTAAAACTTTACGTCATGGCAAAGAGAAAGTCCAGACTACAAACACTTATTGTGGCAATGAAAATTGTGGTAGTATGAATCAGTAGGTCGTCCGTTCAAGTCGGACAAGTGGCTCCAAATGAAGTCAATAGTTTTGAGGTATCTCTTAATTATTGACTTTTTATTTTATTGAATAAGTAGAAGGTGAAATAAATGAATAAAATAATTATAGTAACAGGTGCATCAAGAGGAATAGGGAGAGAAATAGCAAAAACCTTAGCGAGAGAAGGCAATATAGTAATTGCAAATTATAATAAATCTGAACAATTAGCTATAGAATTAAAAGAAGAATTACAAAAAGAGAACATAAAAATAGATATATTTAAAGCAGATGTTTCTAATAGAAAAGAAGCAAAAATTTTAGTAGAGTTTGTTTTAAATAAATATAAGAGAATAGATGTATTAATAAATAATGCTGGAATTGCCCAAAGCAAATTATTTACAGACTTTACAGATGAAGATTGGAATAAAATTATAAATACTAACTTATATTCTGCATTTTGCATGACTCAAGAAGTGTTACCAAATATGATACATAATAAAAGTGGTAATATTATCAATATTTCATCAGTGCATGGAATAGTAGGTGCTTCATGTGAAACAGTTTATGCTATTTCGAAAGCAGGGATGGATGCAATGACAAAGTCTCTAGCAAAAGAGTTAGGACCTAGCAACATTAGAGTTAATTCAATTGCGCCAGGGCTAATTGATACAGATATGAATAAGAATTTAACCGAAAATGATTTAAAAATATTAAAAGAAGAAATACCTTTAGGAAAGGTTGGAAAAGTAACTGATATAGCTAAATGTGTTAAATGGCTTGTGGAAGATGAATTTACAACAGGACAAATCATATCACTAAATGGTGGATGGACTATAATTTAAAAAAGCAAACTAAAAAGTGCCCTATAAGGACACTTTTTATTATTCAGATACTTTTCTTTTATAATTTCCAGATATAATTTTTGGAAGATAAGTAATGATTTTATAAACTGCAATACGTATTTTTTTGCTCCATAAATAAGATCTTCTTAATTTTCTTGCACTACCTAAAGCTACTGGTTCATCAGATAAAACAACTAATTCTGTTGAAACTTTTTCAATAGGGAATATGTAGTTTTTACCTTCATTATTATCCCATTTATCTTCGCCATTTCTAAAACAGAAGTTAAAAGATTCTACACCACATAAATTTATTTCTGCTTGAAAACCTAATTCTGTTTTTTGCATTTCTACATCACTAACATTGTCCCAATTCATTCCGAAACCATAGTGAATTGATACAGTTTCAGAACCATTTTGAAATAAATCTCCAGTGTAATATATTTTAACTGTAGTATTTTCTACTAATTTATCTGTATTAAAAAAAATATTTTTTGTTAACTCCATTTTAATTCTCCTTAAATTCATTTATCTTTTGCTTCATAAATTATAATATTAAATTCTACAATATTCAAGTATTTTTTCTAAAAATTTTAAAAATTTTTAGTTTTTTTGAAATAAGAAGTGAAAAATGGTCAAAACAGTAAGAAAATTTTTATTTGCGTTCTATTAAATCACTTAAATTACAGTTAAATATATCACATAAAGTATCAAGCTCATTGACATTTATACTTATAACTTTATTAAAGTAATATGCATTAATTCTTTTATAGTTCCAATTGGTTAATTTTTGTAATCTATATCTAGTAATATTTTGTTTTTCCATAAGTTCTTTAACATTAAATTTTATCATATCTACACCTCATGTAATATTATATTTCATCAAATGAAAATTATGTAGTACAATATTATATGGTAGTATATTATATCTAGTATTTAAAAGTAGAAATACAAAAACAACTATTGACAAAGCTGTTAAAAGAGACTATAATTAAAATGTTCTAAGCTAATATGGGCCATTAGCTCAGCTGGTAGAGCAGCAGACTCTTAATCTGACGGTCGGAGGTTCGATCCCTCTATGGCTCACCAAAAATACAAATAACGAATAGACTATCCATATTAGTAAAAGATAATATGGATAGTTTTATTATTGTAAAGAAAGGTTTTCTTATATGAATAATATAGATTTGATGAATTATTGGTTTAATAGCAGTGACGATGATTTTGATACTATGAAAGTTTTATTTGAAAATCATAAAAATACATGGTGCTTGTTTATAGGTCATCTAGTAATTGAAAAAATCTTAAAGGGTTTATATGCTAGAAATAACCCTAAAGATCCAATTGCACCTAAAATTCATAACTTAATATTACTTTCACAAAAAATCAATTTAAATGTTCCAAATGAAATGAAAGAAAAAATTCAGGTTATAAATACTTTTAATATAAGTGCGAGATATGATGATTATAAAAAAAGCTTTGAGGAAAAATGCACAAATGAATATACTGCAAAGCAAATAAAGAACATAGAGGAGGTTTATAAATGGTTGAAAGAGCAATAAGCAAAGAGGTTTCTGATAGTATAAACAAATTTATATGTGAGATAAAAAAATATTATAATATTTCAGCTATTATACTATTTGGCTCATATGCAAAAGGAACAGAAAATGAATATAGTGATATTGATCTTGCAGTCATTTCAGATGATTTTGATGATATATATGATTGCATGGCTCAATTAATGGGGATGACATGGAATATTGATGCTAGAATAGAACCACATCCTATAAAGAAAAAAGATTTTGATGAAAATTCAGACTATTTTATCCAGGAAGTAATAAAAACAGGAATAAAGGTTGCATAGTAAGAGTATAAAATTAATATAAAAAAATTTGAATAAATATATTAAAATTTTAACAATTAATAAAGTCATAGTTAAATCTATGACTTTTATTTGTATATTAAAAGATAAACGCATATTGGACATTCAGCCTGTAATATTTATTAGCAGGAGGGATGTTTTTTGAATGTCATAATGATTAAAAAGAAAAATATTTTAAGGGCTTTAATGATTATAATATTCATTTTTGTTATATGTGGAGTTTCTACTTCTTTTGGAATGCAACATTATTATAAAGTGGATTTTTCAACAGCAATAGTTACTGCAACAACACTTAATGTGAGAAGCGGACCAGGCACGCAGTATAAAGTAATAACTACAGTTAAGAAAAATGAATATATAAGGGTATTTGCTGGAGTAGGTGATTGGTATATTGTTCAAGTTGAAGGAGATTTCGTTGGTGCAGTAAGTAGAAAATATGTAAGACCAATTTACCCAAATTCATCAAGCTCAGGAGGTACAGGTGGTAGTACAAATACAGGTAGTAGTGGAAATACAGGAACTTCAAGCGGTACAACTAATAATCAGCAAACAAATTCTTCATTAAGTGCAGATGAACAAGAGATTTTTAATTTAATTAATAAACAAAGGACAAATAATGGTTTGCAGGCTTTAAAAATAGATAATGAGGTACAAAGGGTAGCAAAAATAAAAGCTCAAGATATGGTAACAAATAATTATTTTTCACATACTTCTCCAATTTATGGTTCACCTTTTGATATGTTAAAAAGTTTTAAAATATCTTATAAAACAGCAGGAGAAAACATAGCAGGAAATTCCAATAATAGTGCGGCCGTAAATGCATGGATGAATTCGGCAGGACACAAAGCAAATATTTTAAATGGTAATTTTAATTACACAGGAATAGGGGTTGTAAGCAGTTCAAAATATGGCAAAGTTTTTGTCCAGATGTTTATTGGAAAATAGAAAAAAATGTAGAAATAATTTTGTTGACATAGAATATCTATTTAAGTATAATTTATACAACAATGAAAAGTGAAAAGAGAGGTAATAAGATGGAGCTTTCAAAAAGCGAAGAAGAAAAATTAAAGAAATTTTTAAATGAAAATCCTAAAACTAATTTTATGCAGTCACCAGAATGGGCAAAAGTAAAAATAGAATGGAAAAACGAATTTATCATTGTAAAAGATAAGAGTGGAGAAATAAAGGCAACAATGAGCATATTATTAAGAAAAGTACCTATTTTTAATAGATATATTATGTATGCTCCAAGAGGGTTCGTATGTGATCCACATGATAAAAACACGCTAAAGGAATTATTTGATGAAGCAAAAAAAATAGCAAAAAAATATAAAGCATTTATATTTAAACTAGATCCAGATATTTCTGCTGATGACGAGGAATTCAAAAAAATTATAGATGAACTTGGAATAAAAACTAAGAAAAACATAAAAAATATTAAACAAGTTATACAACCTAAATATGTTTTTAGATTAAATGTTAAAAACAAAACAGAAGAAGAATTATTAAAATCTTTCCACGAAAAGACTAGATATAATATAAGGTTGTCTGCTAGAAAAGGTGTGACCGTAAGAGAAGGAACAAGAGAAGATATAAAAACATTTTATGATATTATGCTTATAACAGGTAAAAGAGATGGCTTTTTTATAAGACCAATGTCTTATTTTGAAAGAGTTTATGATGAAATGGGACCAGAGCATGTAAAAATACTATTTGCAGAATATGAAGGAAAACCTATAGCAACGGTATTTCCAATATTATATGGAAATAAAGTTTGGTATTTATATGGTGGTAGCACAAATGAACATAGAAATTTGATGGCAACATATTTAATGCAATGGGAAATGATAAAATGGGCACTTCAGAATAATTGCGAGTGGTATGATTTTAGGGGAGTATCAGGTTTTAAAGACCCTAAAGATCCACAATATGGAGTCTATAAGTTTAAAAAAGGCTTTAATGGGGACTTTATAGAGTTTATAAATGAAATGTATATTGTGTTTAACCCGGTTATGAATACAATTTTTAATATTAGTGAAGCAATTTATAAGGCTGTATTTAAATTTAAAGATAAATTACAAGGAAAAAGATAAAAGAAAGCTTGCATCCCACTGAGGATGCAAGCTTTTCTGGTTACAACAATATCCACCTGGATAACCAGTGGATATTTATGAGTAAATGAATTTTATACGCAAGAACACAAAGTACTTTATGGAAAAAACAAATGACAAAAAGAAAAAATCACGATTTTTGTATCAATATTTTATAAAAAACAATTTTATAAAACAAATAACGTGAAAAAACATTGACAAAATAAAATATGTATGCTAAAATGTATCAAAAAGGTGTAAAAAAACACTATAATAATGCGGAAAGCGTGAATAAAATGATAAGGTATGAAAAAATTTTAAGTTTGAAAGTTTTTAATTCAGATGATATATACAAATTAATGGGTAATATAAATTCTGCTAGAAGTCTAATAAATGATTTATTAAATTTTAATCTTATAAAAAGAGTAAAACATAATTTATATGTTGTGTGTGATATTGAGTTTAAAAATACAATTGCAGATCAATATATGATAGCCTCAAAAATAAAAGATGATGCATATATATCATATCATTCTGCTTTGGAATATTATGGAGTAAAAAATCAAATATTTTACCAAGTGTATGTTTCAACGAAAAAAAGATTCAAAGATTTCAATTTTGAAGGAATATCATATAAATTTGTGGATAGTAAATATGATTTTGGAGTAATACAAAAAAATGGCGTAAGACTTACTGATAAGGAAAGAACATTTATTGATTGCATAAATAGAACAGATTTAGCAGGAGGCAATGAAGAACTAATAATGTGTTTAGAATTATTTGGACAAATAGATGGAAATAAGATATTAGAATATTTAGAAAAATATAATTCTAGAAAATTATATGTTAAAGTTGGTTTTTTTATAGAATTATTTAATGAACATTATGGTGTTAACGATGAAATAATAGAAAAATGTAAAGAAAAAACAGGAGATAAGAAATTATATTTTAATGAAGAAACTAAAAATATGAAAAGTAAATATATAAAAAAATGGAATTTAATAGTTCCAGAAATATTTTTGACTAAAGGGAGGACTTTATATTGGTAGAACAATATAGAAAATACATAGAAGATATTGCAGAAAAAACAGGTTTTATAAAATCAACATTAGAAAAAGTAGAAAGATTACTTACGATTCTACAATGGATTAATAATGATAAAAAATTAAAAAACATATTAGCATTAAAAGGCGGGACAGCTATAAATGCTGCAATATTTAATTTTCCAAGATTATCAGTTGATATTGATTTAGATTTGACTGAAAACTTAGCAAAAGTTCAAATGATAGAGGAAAGAAAAAGCATACATAATTTAATTATTCAATATTTAAATGCAAATAACTATAAAATTAATATAGAAAAATCTAAAAATGCATATGCCTTAGATTCTATTGTTGCAGAATATGAAGATATAAAAGGAAATATTGATAATATAAAAATAGAAATAAATTATATGAATAGGGTACATATTTTAGAAACAAAAAAAATAAAAGTGAACACAGATATATTTAAAGACAAAAATTTAACGATTCATTGTTTAAATCCTATAGAAATATATGCTACAAAATTATGTGCCTTATTAAATAGAACTACAGCTAGAGATTTATATGATGTTTATATATTAAGTAAATATGATTTGTTTGATGATGAAGAGAAAAAGTTGCTAAAACAGTGTTTTATATTAGAATATATTGCAATTAATGATTATAAATTAAAAGATATGAAAATTAATAATATTGAAAAAATAAAAACAAGAGATATCAAAACAAAATTATTGCCTACATTAAAAGACAGAGATTCACAGAAAAACAATGTGGATGAAATGAAACAGGCTGTAACAAAGTATTTAAAAAATATTTTAGTAATTAATGACAATATAAAAGAGTTTTATGATAAATTTCAAAAAGGTATTTATGAGCCAGAATTATTATTTGATGATAGTAAAATTATAGAAAGAATAAAAGAACATCCAATGATAACATGGAAATTAAATAATAAATACACAATAAAATAATACAAAAATATTTATCACATTAATGAAAATATTAAAGAAGGAGGATATAGAGATGAAGGAAAAAAGATGTATCTTATGTAATAAACCATATAACTATAAATATGTAATGTTTGGAAGAGGGTGTTTGGACAATTTATATGATTTATTAGGATTTTCTAAACCACCGAAAATAATTTGGAATAAAGAGTTATTTTTATGTACAAAAATTGCTTGGAAAAATCATAAATTTTTTCTTAGTAAAAAGAAAAAATATGCCTTAGCACAGAAATATATTGCTTTAAATTATCTAAAATTAATGAATCTAGAATTTTTAGAAGATATAAAAGAAAAGATTTCAAAAGATATAAATAGTATAACCGTATTTTCAAAAAACATAGTAGAGACAATATCATTTACATTAAACGAAATATACAAATTGTTTAATTATTCTCAAAAGTTTAATGAGCTTTTAAAAGAATTTAAAAAAATTAATTGGGAAGAATTAGATGAAAAATTAGTAGATAATTATATAAAAAACGTGAGTTTTATATTTGATACAACAAAACAAACAAACCCTATTTCATATACGGTGTTTTACTCAATGCAATATATGTTTTGGCAAGTTGTGGTTGTAGGGGGAATATTAACTAATAAAAAGCTTTCATCAAAGTTATTATCGAATTCATTGTCCATAATAGGTCAAAAACCAAAAGATTTAATTATAGACGACGATGAAATAACAGCATTGATAACGAAAAGTACAGTATTTAAGGAAAAATTAAATCAGTTAATAGAAAAATACGGAGAAGGCAAAGAAGAATTTATTATAGATAATAAAAAAGAAGATTCTTTAGTGAGATTTGAGTCAGGAGATTTACTTTATGCGCTACATAATGCTACTATGAATGTAAAAGCAAAAAAGGATAAAGAAAACAAATGGAATTTTGACATAGAGATAAATGATACATACGATTTTACAGATTTTAAAGATTTAAAGGAATATGCAGATACAGAAAAAGGAAAGATTATAGATATATTTTCAACAACATTAAATAATTTTGGAGTTGTATCAAGTGAATATGGGGTTATTAAAACATTTGATTTAAAAATAAAATTTAAAACAAAAGAAGGAGAATTTTAAATTTTATAAGGTGGTGTTCATGTTGAAGGTAACCGAGAGACAAAAAAACATAGTATTAATATTATGTATAATAATCATATTATTTTTAAGTACATATATAGTTATATTAAAAATTTTTACAAACACAAATAACGACTATAAAAAACTTGGCATAAAAATTATGGATTATGATATAGAATATTATACAGTATATAATGAAGATATATTAAGTAAATATAAAGTGTATAAAATCAATAACAGTAGTATAAGCAATATTAAAAATCAATTAGAGAATAGTGAACTATGGAGTAAAAATAAATATTATGAGTATATAATGAAGGAGTTTTATGAACTTAACGAAGGCAAAAAATTTTTTATAGATAGGGAAAACCTATATTATTATAAGAAGGCTTATGCAATTCTGGATATAAAAAACGCAAAACTTTATTATTTTGTAAATCCCCCTTTAAATTATCATAATGATTATAGTAAAATTTTAGGAATAACAACAAGTAATTATAAAGCACGAGAAATATATAGTGTTAGAGGTGGTCCACAAAATGATGGCACAGATTATTATACATATGAATTCGCAGAAGAACAAAAAAAAGATATATTAGACATATTGGAGAAGAGCCCCAAATGGACTAAAGATAGGCTAGATAATGACAAACTAGATGATTTTGAATACAATGAAGAAGTACTTTCAATAGAGAATGGATACTATTATTATGGATTAGTGTGTAGAACAAGAGACGAAAATAAAAAATATAATTTTAAGGAAGAAGAAGCAACTGGATGGGAAATAGGAGTTTATGATGTTGATAAAAATATTTTATATTATTATTGGACAAGTTATTAAGGGAACTAAAGAAAGCTTGCATCCAATTGAAGATGCAAGCTTTTATAGTTTAGTGAATTTCTTCACCAAGTATTTTTTTAATATCACCCAAAGCTTGTTTTATAGTAGTATATGTTGAGTAGCCAATTGATGTATCAGTTCCATCATCATATTTTTGAATACTTGCTTCAATGTCAAGTAATTTATATCTTTGAAGTCTTCCTGCAGGTGCTCTATGCATATATATAGGAATGTAAGTTACATCATCTATAGTAATTTTTCCTGTTTCACCATTTTTGGTAATTGCTAAATTTAGTATAGCAGAGCTTTTGGTATCTACATCTCTTTGACCAGAAATAAAGTTACCTAATGAATATACAACAAAACCATCTTTAGTAGTTCCATCTTCTAATGTAATTTGTCTTTTTTCCATAGGTTGCAATACATGTGGGTGACCACCAAGTATTACATCTACACCATTTTGAAATAAGAAATCTGCTAAATCATCTTGAGTTTTATTTTCTTTTGTTTGATATTCAATTCCCCAATGCATAAATACGCAAATCATATCAGGATTTTGCTCTTTTGCAAGTTCGATTTGTTTTGCAATTAATTCTTTATCAATTAAATTTATGCAATAATCTTTACCAGAAGGAACAGGAATACTATTTGTTCCGTATGTAAAACTTAAAAATGCAATTGAAATTCCTTTTACATTTTGTATTAAAATTTTATTTTGATCTTCTGGAGAAGCATAAGTTCCAGTATGAGCTATACCAGCATCATCTAAGAAATTTAAAGTACTTACTAAACCATTATATCTTTTGTCTAAGCTGTGATTGTTTGCAGTTGATAAAACATCTAGTCCAAGAGTTTTTAAATCATAAGCTAATCTCTCAGGAGAGTTAAAAGTAGGGTAATTGCTATAACCAACTTCTTTTCCAGCAAAAGTAGTCTCGAGATTTCCAACAGCGATATCTGCTACTTGTAAATATTTTTGTATATCTGAAAAAACATATGAAAAATCATAATCTCCTGTACTGCTTACATAAGCATCATTATATTGTGAATCATGGCACATTACATCGCCAATAACACTCATTTGAATTTTTATATCTTCTGGAATAGGTGGTTCTTCCTCAACAACATCACCAGAAGAGGTTGGGTTTGAAGCTTCTGGATTAGAAAATAATCTCCAACCATTTTTATAGCAAACAACAGCTACAACTATAAGTAAAATTAATAATATTAATAAAAGTATTTTTACGCGATTTGTGTTTTTTCTGTGAGTTTTTTCCATAGTAACCTCCTTAAATTTTAACTACCTATACAATATCACAAAAACTATACTTTTTCAATGTAAATATTGTAAAAACAATTAAAATAGTATATAATATTGCAAGTAAAAAATAACAAGGAGGAATAAAATGTTATCAGCAAATGGAGTAACAATTAGATTTGGAAAAAGAGTTTTATTTGAAGATGTAAATATTCAATTTGGAAAAGGAAATTGTTACGGAATAATAGGAGCAAATGGAGCAGGAAAATCAACATTTTTAAAAGTTTTATCAGGGGAGTTAGAGCCTAGCAAGGGTGATGTAACCCTAGATAAAAATGAAAGGATATCAGTTTTAAAACAAGACCACTTTGCATTTGAAGAATTTACTGTTTTAGATACTGTAATAATGGGAAACAAAGAACTTTATAGAATAATGAAGGAAAAGGAAGCAATTTATGCAAAAGAAGATTTTTCAGAAGAAGATGGAATGAAGGCAGCAAAGCTAGAAGAAAAATTTGCAGAATTAGATGGCTGGAATGCAGAGTCTGATGCGGAAATTTTGCTTAATGATTTAGGAATAATACCAGAAAAACATTATAAATTAATGAAAGAATTAGAAGCTAGAGAAAAGGTAAAAGTACTTTTAGCACAAAGTCTATTTGGAAATCCAGATGTTTTATTACTAGATGAGCCTACAAACGACTTAGACTTAAAAAGCATAGATTGGCTACAGGAATTTTTAATCAATTTTGAAAATACAGTAATTGTAGTATCACATGATAGATATTTTTTAAATAAAGTTTGTACACATATTGCAGATGTCGACTTTGGGAAAATAAAAGTTTACCCAGGAAACTATGATTTCTGGTATGAATCAAGTCAATTAGCACTAAAACAAGCAAAAGAGCAAAACAAGAAAAAGGAAGAAAAAATAAAAGAATTACAAGAATTTATTGCAAGATTTAGTGCAAATGCTTCTAAATCAAAACAAGCAACTTCAAGAAAGAAAACATTGGAAAAGATTGAATTAGAAGAAATAAAACCATCAAATAGAAGATACCCATATGTAGATTTTAAGCCAGATAGAGAGCCAGGTAGAGAAATTTTACAAGTTAAAAATATATCAAAAACTATAAATGGAGAAAAAATATTAAACAATATTTCATTTACTGTAAAGCAAAATGATAAAATAGCATTTTTAGCAGATAATGAAAATGCCAAAACTGTATTATTCCAAATTATTGCTGGAGAATTAGAACCAGATGAGGGAGAAATAATTTGGGGTACAACAATTACAAGCTCATATTTCCCTAAAGATAATAATTATTTATTTGAAACAGATGAAAATTTAACAGAATGGCTAAGAAAATATTCAAAAGATCCAGATGAATCTTATGTAAGAGGCTTCTTAGGCCGTATGCTATTTTCTGGAGATGAATCTTTAAAGAAGGTAAAAGTAATTTCCGGAGGAGAGAAAGTTAGATGTGTATTATCAAAGATGATGCTTTCAGGTGCGAACTTTTTGATATTTGATGAGCCAACAAACCATTTAGATATGGAGAGTATAACTTCTGTTAACGAAGGAATGCAAAAGTTTAAAGGAAATATTTTATTTACCTCACATGACCACCAACTAATGCAAACTGTTGCAAATAGAATAATAGATATTAAAGGTGACAAAATAATAGATAAAGAAGTAACCTATAATGAGTATTTAGGAATTGAATAAAAAATATATAGTAGTGCTAAAATTTATAGTACTACTATATTTTTGACCTTAAGTCAAAAATCGACAAAAACTGTATAGCCCTAAATAAAAATGTGAAATTTTTGTGAACTGTATTTACAATTAAAAGATTAAATGATACTATCAAGGCATAAATAAAACGAGGAGGAACATGCAGTGATAAAATTAGAAAATGTTACTAAAAAGTACGGAAAATTTGAGGCACTAAAAGGCATAAGTTTTGAGGTAAAAGAAGGCGAAGTCGTAGGACTTTTAGGACCTAATGGCGCTGGAAAGAGTACAACTATGAACATAATAACAGGCTTTATTCAGCAGACTTCTGGGACTGTTGTAGTAGATGGCTATGATGTATTAAAAAAGCCAAGTAAAGCAAAAAAATTAATAGGTTATATGCCAGAAGGAGTTCCTTTATACAGTGATTTAACTGTAAAAGAATTTGTTAAATATATGGCAGAACTTAAAGGCATGCCTAAAAAACAAATAAAAGAAAGTGTAAACAAAATACTTGAAGAAACAGGTTTAACTGATGTTCAAAATAAACTTACAAGAAATTTATCAAGAGGATATAAGCAAAGAGTAAGTTTAGCAGGAACTTTAGTATCAAATCCTAAAGTAATAATTTTAGACGAGCCAACAGTCGGGTTAGATCCAAAACAAGTAACTGAAATAAGAGAATTAATTAAAAATCTTGGAAAAGAGCATACCGTAATATTAAGTTCTCATATATTATCTGAGGTTAGTCAAATATGTAACAGAGTAGTTATAATTAATAAAGGTGAGATAGTAGCAATAGATACGCCAGAGAACCTAGAAAAACAAGTAACAAATAAAAATATAATTTATGTTACAGTAGAAGATCCTGAAAATAAAGTACCACATATGAAAGATAAAATAGAGGGCATAAAAAGCATAAAACTTGAAAAAACAAATGAAGATGGTACTAAACAATATTTAGTAGAAGTGCAAGACAATATAGATATAAGAAAAACTCTTTTTGCAAATTTCGCAAAAGAAAATTTAACTATATTCGAAATGAAAAAAGCAGATACTAGTCTAGAAGAAGCATTTATGAAATTAATTGAGAAAGGAGAAGAAAAATGAGAGCAATATTTAAAAAAGAATTAAAAAGTTATTTTTTATCTCCTATAGGTTATGTAGTAATAGGAATATTTTTATTATGTTTTAGTGTATTTTTCTTTTTAACAGTATTTTCTCAAGGCACAGTAGATTTAGGAGGCTTATATTATTATACAGCATTGTATGGACTAATAATAATAGTACCAATATTAACGATGAGGATGTTTGCGGAAGAAAGAAAAACAGGAACAGAACAATTACTTTTAACTTCATCTGTAAGTATTTTTAAAATTGTAATGGCAAAATTATTAGCAGCCTTATTTGTAATTTTAGTAACACTTGTAATATCTTTAATGTTTTTTGCAATTATAAGTTTTCTTGGAAAACCTAATATTGTAACAACATTAGTTGCAATGCTAGGCTTTGTATTAATAAGTCTTGCAACATTATCTGTAGGAATGTTTGCATCAAGTATTACAGAAAACCAAATAATAGCTGGAATTATAACAATTGCATTTTTAATAATTTCATTGTTTGCAGGAAATATTCATCAAGTGTTAGCTAATTTCGCTTTAATAGATTTTTATATGCCTTTTGCACAAGGTGTAATTTCAATAGAAAGCACAATATCATTATTATTATTTGCATTTGTATTTATCAGTTTGACAATTATAGTATTGCAAAGAAGAAAATTAGTAAAGTAAGGAGATGAAATTAGTGAAAAACAAAGAAAACAAAGGTGAGCTAGAAGTGGAAGTTAATAAAAAGTCATTAACTGTTAAACAAGATAAAAAAGAAAAAAAGCAAAATATTTTTCATAAATTTACAGATGTTCTAAAAAATAAATTGCTTACAGATATTATTGGAACTATTTTATTAATTGTTGTAATAATTGATATTTATCTAGCTGTAAATTTTGCATTAAATAAATTTACTTTACCTGAAATTGATTTAACAGAAAATAAGGTTTTTTCATTATCAGATGAAACAAAAACCAAATTAGGTAATTTAGAAGCAGATGTAAAAATAACCTTCATAAATTATGATAGTCAAGATACAACTGTTAAATTAGCAGAAAAATATATATTATTAAATAATAAAATACAAATAGAAAAAATAGATGATCTTAACTCAAGAAAAGATTTAATGGAAAAATACTCATTAGATACAGATAGTAGCATAATTATTATTTCCTCAGGAGAAAACGAAACTTTATTAAGTGATTATGATTTATATACATATGATTACTCAACATATGAAACCATAGATACTACTGAAGAGGCCATAACTAATGCAATATTAGAAGTAACAACTAAAAATAAACCAAAAATATATTTTATGGCTAACCATGCAGAATATGAAGTTGAAACATATTTTGCAACACTAATGAATTCTATGAAAGAGGATGCTAACCAAGTAGAAACATTAGACATATTATCAGCAGGTAGTGTACCAGAAGATTGTAATACATTAGTAATTACTACATTATCTGAAGATATAACAGAATTAGAAAGAGATAAAATTTTAGAATATATAAATCGTGGCGGAGAATTATTAATTTTAAATGGAGCTAGTATAGAAAAAAAGAATCTACCAAATTATGAAGAAATTTTAAAACAATATGGAATTATACTTGAAGAAGGAATAATATTTGAAGGAAATTCAACAAATATGTTATATGGTTACCCAGATTTTATTGTAGAAAAAATGCCAAGTAATAGTATAACAGAAAAATTAAACATGAATTTAAGTTTATGTTTAGCAGACGCAGTAAGCATAAAATTTGATGAAGAAAGGTTAGAAGAATTAAATGTAGAACATGAAGAATTATTATATACATCAGACAAAGCATTCCGTAGAACAAATGCTAATTTAGGAAGTGCTTCAAGAACAGAGTCTGATAGTGAAGAAGCGGAATTTACAGTAGCAGCAATTGCTAATAAAAAAATAGATGAAAGTAAAACTTCCAAATTAGTAATCTTCGGAAATGAACTATTCGTTTCTGACATGCCATTTACAATAAATGGCTATAAGAATTATATAGTAGATTTATATAATAATGAAGATGCAGTTTTAAATTCAATTGCATATTTAAACGAAAGAGAAGATACAATTACTATAAGAAAGAGTTATGATACAGTTACTTATACTGCAACAGAGTTACAACATAATATTATAATGGCAATAATATTTATCTCTCCAGTTGTAATTATTATAATAGGAATATTAGTATGGCAATATAGAAGAAGAAAAAGATAAAAGAATATTAATAAAAAACTCCCATAAAATTATATGGGGGTTTTATTTTTGAAAAACATATTAACAATTACAATGGTAATAATTGGCTCGATAATAGGTGCTGGTTTTGCCTCTGGACAAGAAATAAATTTATTTTTTTATAAATATGGAACAGGTGGAATTTTAGGAATAATAATTTCTGTTTTATTAATTTCTATGATAATTTATAAAGTATTTAAAATTATAAAAAAAGAAAATATAAATACATATAATAATTTTTTAAATATAATTTTTAAAAATAAAAAAAATAAATATTTAAATTTTTCTTATATTACAAATATAGTAATAAATATTTTTTTAATAATTTCTTTTTTTATTATGGTAGCAGGATTTGGCGCATATTTTAAACAACAATATAATATTAATGAATTATTTGGAAGTATATTTTTAGCATTAATATGTTTTATAATATTTAATAAAAATGTAGAAGGTTTAGTAAAAGTAAATAAATATATAATTCCAATATTAATAACATTTATGTTTTTTATTGGAATAAAAAATATTAATAATATTTATTTAATTAAAATAAATAATCAAAAAATATTTGAAAATTATTTTTCAATTATTTTTAGTGGAATTATTTATGCAAGTTATAATATTATTTTATTAATTCCAGTATTAATTACTTTAAAAAATAAAATAGAAAAAAATAAAAATATATTTTTAATATCAATTTTTTCTGGAATAATTTTATTAATATTATCATTAATAATTTATTTTTTATTAATAAATATTAAAATAAATATAAATAATATACAGATGCCAGCACTATATTCAATAAGTGAGTTTTTTCCACAGTATAAAATTATTTATGAATTTATTATTTTGGTATCAATATTTACAACTGCTATTTCCGAAGGAATAAGTATTTTAGAAAATAATTGTACAACCAAGAAAAGTTATACACAATTTGCGATAGCTTTGTGCATAACTAGTATATTTTTTTCCAAAATTGGCTTTTCAAATTTGATAAATTTATTATATCCTATTTTTGGAATACTAGGCTTTTTTCAAATTTTTATTATTTTAAAATATAAAATCAATTAATAATTAATTTTATTAATTTATATTGAAAAAAACTATAAAAACTGATATAACTTTAATAGCTAAAGAGAAATTTGACAAAATTTACAAGAGGAGAAAATAATGGTTGAAAATATAAAAAAAGAAAAGAGAGTCAACAAAACAAAAATAGCAATTTCTATTATATTATTTATACTTATTATAGCGTCCATAATTATGTTTATATTGTATTGTAAAAACTGGGATTTTAGAAAATGGGCAGATATAAATGTTTTACGAAAAGAAATAGAGCAAGGAAATACAATATCGATAGAATTTAAAGGCGAAAATAGTTCTAATGTTTATGCTTTTGATAAATATATCGTTACCTTAGAAAATAAAGTATTAAAAATATATAATACATTAGGGACAGAAGAAGCAAGTATTACAACAAATGTAAACAATCCAATATTTGATACAGCAGGGAAATATCTGGTTTTAGCCGAAGAAAATGGTGAAGATTTTTATTTATTAGAAGGCAAGCAATTGCTTTGGCATAATACAGCTGAGGGAGGAATATTACAAATAGAAATAAACGAAAATGGTTATTTAGGAGTTGTAATATCTGATATAAGTTATGAAAATATAATAAGTGTTTACAATTTAGAGGGAAAATCTTTATTTAAAACTTATGTTGCAACTAATAAAGTAATTGATATAAGCATTGCAAAAAATAATCAATATTTAGCAATAGCAGAAGTTGATTTATCAGGTGTAGTAACACAATCAAGTGTTAGAATAATAGATATTATGAAAGCTAAAACAGATTCGGCTAATTCAATAGTAAATACATATACAGCCGATATAGGAAAATTAATTACAAATATTGAATATCAAAATAGAGAAAGACTTTTATGCAGTTATAATGATTCAATAGATGTTATGGAGCAATCTGAAAATAGAAATCTTATCAACTTGAAAAATAATAAAACAATATTTGCTTCTATTGAATTAAAAAATAATGTAATTACTGTAGAAGAAAAAAGCGTAGCAGAATATGGAACAAGCTCGTGTGTAAATATAGCAAATGTTACAAATGGCAGTGTAAAAACATATGAGACCGAAGGGATTGCAAAAGAAATTTATACATATGAAAAAGTAATAGCTGTAAACTTAGGAACAGAATTACATATTATTAATACAAATGGATGGTTAATGAAAAAATATATATCAAATCAAGAAATAAATAATGTTGTGATTTCAAATAAAGTGGCAGGGATAATTTATAGGGATAAAATAGAGATTATAGATTTATAAAAGAAAGGAGTTATGCCAATTTTATTGGCATAGGAAGAAAAAATGGGAATTATTATAGATATTATTTTAATAGCTTTAATGGCAATTAGTATATTTTTAGGTTATAAAAAAGGCTTAGTAAAAGTAGCAGTAAAATTATGTGCGTTCATTATTGCAGTTATTGTTACATTAATTTTTTACAAACCAGTTTCAAACTTAATAATTAATAATACGGGAATAGATGAAAAAATACAAAGTATAATAATTGAAAATGGTACAAAAGAATTAGAAGAGGCTGATGAAGAAGAAAAGAAAAACCTTTTAGAAAGTATGCAATCATATGTAGGAAATGCAATAGCAGAAACTCAAAATGAAATTGTGGAGAGTGTTGCACAAGAATTATCCGTAAGATTAATAGATATATTGTCTAT
Organism: uncultured Clostridia bacterium; assembly: GCA_947589645.1. GTDB lineage: Bacteria > Bacillota > Clostridia > TANB77 > CAG-508 > CAG-269. The sequence goes on along the minus strand of CANQCG010000012.1, from coordinate 24,171 downwards.
GGTAGGACTATTTATTGCTACAAGAATAGTATTAATTCTATTGGTACTAGTTTCTGATTTAATAACAAATATTCCAATAATTAAACAGTTTAATGAGTTAGGTGGAGTTATATACGGAGTTATAAGAGGTTTAGCAGTTATATATGTAATTCTTGCAATAGTATTTCTTATAGTATCTATGAATGCTAACAGTGGAATTGTTAATATAATCAATAGCTCTATTATTACAAAATTCATGTATCAAAATAATATATTGCTACACATAATTTTTTAAAAATTACATTCAAATCTTGATATTTAAGAAGTTCTTTGTTATACTATATGGGAATTATTAGAGTTTTAGGAGTGAACAAAATCGATGAAACAAGAGAAGAAGAAAATGAAGAAAAAAGCAAAGAAAAGATTTAGAGTATTAAAATTTTTCTTATTGTTAATTTTAATAGTAATAATGGCAATAGGAGGATTTGTAGTTTATAGTGGATATAAAAATGGCTGGGGAATAAAAGGAATGATAGCAACTGTTGTTGGGCATGACCAAGAAACCTTAAAAAATTTGGACGAGCTAAGAGTACTATTGCTTGGAATAAGTACAGATACTTCTGCAGTGTTAACAGACACAATAATAGTAGCATCATATAACCCAAAAACTCAACAAGCTTCATTATTATCAATTCCTAGGGATACATATGTTGGAACAAATGAAAATACAGCAAATTCATATAATAAAATTAATGCACTTTATCAGACAAGCATAGATAAAATACTAAAAGAAGTAAATAATTTAACAGGTTTAGACTTACAATACTATGTTATTGTAGATACAGAAGCATTAATTAAGTTAGTAGATACCATAGGTGGAGTAGAATTTAATGTTCCAATAGATATGAACTATGATGATTCAAGCCAAGATTTACACATACACTTAAAAGCAGGTTGGCAAAAGCTAGATGGTGAAAGAGCAGAAAATGTAGTTAGATTTAGACATAATAATAATGGTACTTCATACCCTGCATCTTATGGAGATAATGATATAGGTAGAATGAGGACACAAAGAGATTTCTTAACTCAGGTTGCAAGACAAACTATACAATTAAAAAATATTGGCAAAATAGGTGAAATATTAGATATTGCATATCAATATGTAAAAACTAACTTAACATTAAATGTTCTAAAAGATTATATTCCTTATGCTATTGATTTTAATACAGAAAATATAAAGACAGGTTCATTACCTGGAGTAGCAGATAAAATAAACGGATTATGGTTTTACAAAGTGGACAAGCAAAAATCTAAAGAGCTTGTAAATGAAATGTTTGAAACAGAGCAGGATGAAGACAATCAATCAGAAACAGAAAGCAAAGTAGATAATTCTAAAATTAAAATTGAAGTTTTAAATGGTACAGGTGTAAGCAGTAATTTATCAGCAACGACCACTATTCTTAAGCAAAAAGGTTATAATATATTAAAAGCAGAGACTACTACAAAATCTACTTATACAACGATTATAGCAAATGGCGATACAGATGAAAAGGTAGCAGAGAATATTAAAGATGCCTTAGGAATAGGAACTATTTTAACTACAAAAAACACAGCAAGCAAGGCAAATGTAACAGTTATTATAGGAAATGATTTTAATAAATAATAAAATTTTAAGCGGTTGCTTAAATAGCAACCGCTACAATATTAATATTTTACTCTTCCATAAGTAAAGTTTTCATTAGATTTTTTCTTCTTTTTGTTCTTTTTACCATTCTTTTTGTTTTTACTATTATACATTAATTTATAAATAATAAATATGATAAGCACTGCAAAAATTAATTTTAAGAAATTTTCAAAAACTTCATTAGCTCTTACATCATTTTTGGCTACTAGATTGCTAGTATAAGATACCCCATCAATATTATAAGTAATAGTACCTAAAATAGAGTTTTTTGTTATTGGAGCAACGATATTATCATTTAATTTTATTTCAGGAGTAATTTCATCAATATTTATAGAAGTATTAATAAAATCGTAAACATTTTTTTGTACTATTAAATCAACATTTTTAGAGTCAGATGCTGCGTGTTTAACTTCGGTATTTGTTATAACATCTCCTGCTGATAGTATTTTAGTATTTCTAAAATTCTGTGCTCCGTAGTCAAATAAAGTTTTTGTGTCTGTATATTTTCCACTTAAATTTTTATCTCCAACAGATGCAGATGCACCTAAAACTACAGATATTAATTCCATGTCATCATTTTTAAAGCCAGCAATTAAACAATTTAGAGCTTGACTTGTATAACCAGTTTTGATTCCAATAATATTTTCATTATAATATTGAGATTTAGAATATAACATCTCATTTGTATTTCTAAAAAATCTTTCCTCATATTTATCTGTTGCAGGAATTGTACAAGATTCCATAGAAACAATGCTTCTGAATGTATCATTACTCATACAATATCTTGCAATTAGTGCTAAATCATAAGCTGTTGTATAATGATTTTCATCTTGTAAGCCACTAGGGTTTGTAAAATGTGTATTTAAACAACCAATTTCTTTAGCTTTTTCATTCATTAAATCAGCAAAACTTGAAAAAGATCCAGAAATATGCTCTGCTAATATAAAACCAGCTTCATTTGCAGAATGAACCAGAAATACTTGTAATAATTCTTTGGCAGTTAATGTTTCTCCAACCTGAATTGCAGCATTAGAATAGCCAGGTGGTATAGCCATTATGGCGTCATAGCTTGCAGTTATTTTCTCATCTAAAGAAAGTTTTTCAATAGCTATAATGGCTGTTAATATTTTGGTAGTACTTGCTGGATACATTTTTTTATCTGAATTTTTAGCATATAATATTTTCCCAGTTTCTTTTTCAATTAAAATTGCAGAGTCTGAGTATATCTGTAAATTAGAATTATCTTCTGCAAAACTATAATTACAAAATAGAATTGCACTTAATATAAGTGAGATGAAAGTCGTTTTTATTAATCTATTTATTTTCACACTTACCTCCATAGTAGTAAATTTGTAAAACATATAATTACTATATCGTAATTTACAATAAATTTCAATAAGAAAGGATGATTTTATGATAAAAAGAAAAAATACAAATATAAAAATATTAGTGATAGCGATTATTGTTATAGTGTTATTGATAATATATTATATATTTTATAAGAATAGTAGTATGTATAAAGAATTTGAAGAAGAATCTAAAATTCAAGAATTAATGCCATATGAAGAAGAAACAAAACAAGAAAATATAGCAAATAGGGAGACAAATAAAGAACCTAAAGAAATTATAATTGTTCACATTACAGGAGAAGTGAAAGTAGCGGGAGTAGTAGAACTTGAAAACAATGCTAGAGTTATTGATGCCGTAAATAAAGCAGGAGGTTTTACAGAAAATGCAGATGTCGATAAGGTAAATCTAGCATATGTGTTATCAGATGGAGTGAAAATATATATTCCAAGTAAAAATGATAATGAACAAAATAATACTAATGTAAAAGAGTATATTACATCTGATAGTGGAGATAATGTGATTATGGAGGAAACTAAAATGAAAGAAACTAAAAATACATTAGTAAATATAAATGAAGCGACTCAAACAGAGCTTGAAACATTACCTGGAATAGGACCATCAATAGCTTTAAAAATAATTTCATATAGAGAAGAAAATGGAAAATTTTCAAGTGTTGAAGATATTAAAAATGTGTCTGGAATAGGGGAAAATAAATTTAATAATATTAGAGAACTAATTTGCATTTAAAATAAAAAGCTTTCAAATAAGGAAATGTTATTTACCTATTTTGAAAGCTTTTATTGTAATACATAGAGATAATTTTAAATATTAATAATTATAGATGAAATTATTTGTTTGTTTTTAATTGTTTTCTTTTTTCTATAATTTTATTTTTATAATTTTCTAAAGTTTGTGTATAAAGAATATTTTTTTCTTCTAAAATTTTAATTTGCTCTTTATATAAAGCTATTAATTCATCTTTCTGTTCTTTAGATAAGTCTTGTTCAGAAATAAGACCGGCTTCATAATTTGCCTGTAATTCTAAAATTTTATTTTTCTTTTTCATTATTTTTACCTTTCTAAATATTAATCTCTAGAAACTCCATCCTCAGAGGTTTGTTCATCATTATTTGATTTTATAACATTATTATTTTTACAAGATAATTTATTATAAGAATCTAATAAATCTTCTGCTGAGGAGATTTTATCTTTTAAAACATTATTAGCATGTTTTAAAGAATCCTTTTTGTATCGTAAGTTTGCCAAAATAGAATTTTGTTCTGAAATATCTGTATAAGGTTGCACAGTTAAATTATATTTACTAAGAACATCTAAAATTTCTGTTACGGTTTTCTTGCCGGCATAATGCATATTTGCTATTTCTGAATATTTTAAATTTGCAATATCTTGTAAAGTTTCTATTCCTATACCTGTTAAGCAATGCAAAGCTCTATTAGATAAACATAACTCTGATATCTTTATGCGTAGGTTTGGATCTGAATTATAATTTAAAATATTTTTTTCAACATCAGGAAGGAATATTTTTTGCATATCAGAAGTAAGATATTTACTAGAGATATTTGTAAGGTCTTTTTCATTTAATAGAGCAATTTCACCTAAATTTTTAAAACCTATATCTTGTATGGTATCCCAAAAAGTGCTAGTAAAAATTTTAGTATTATCTTTTACCATATCAATTGGAAGATCTTTAACAAGCATTTTTCTGCCATCCTTAGAGTTAGCATAGGTGTTTTCTAATACTTCTTGAATATGAGGAATTAATTGAGACTGTTTTTCCTCCATTTTATGTTTAGATTCTTCTATATAAGAAAAATTTTTTGCTTTTTTGGTATCATAAGATTTTATAACAGCCGAAATTTCATTTATTGCATTAGGACCGATATTTCTTATACTTGATATTTCTTGTGGTGTTAAGTTTTTTATGTCTGCCAATGTATTATATCCTTGTTTATTTAGGCAATTTCGAATTTGGTTAGAAAGATCTAAATCTTTAATAGGCATTAAGTCAAAGTTTTCATTTTTTGTATTTACATATAGTGAACCTAATATATTTAGCATTCCAGATAATGCATCAGAAATTACATTTTGCCTATTTTCTAATTGCATTTTTATAGGTTCAACGTATTCTTGTAACTGTAAAATACTATTTTTAGCGTCTAAATGTGTTAGACTCGCATTTAAATTAAATGATTGTAATAAAGATTCATATTGTTTTCTTTCCTCAGGCGTCAGTAAAGGTAGTTCTTGTGAAGTAAATTCAAAAGGTAATGATTTATTAATATAAGTAAACTTATTAGATCGTTTTTTTAGTTTATCTAAGTTTTTAATTACAATAGCATTAATTCTTTGCCTAGAAATACCTACCTGAGAAGCTAATTGTACACTGGTTTTCCTGTTTCCATTAAAACCATATATATTTTCTATTATATTTCTATGTTTTTCAAGTAAAGAATCTAATTGCTCTTGCAATGCTTTACTAGAATAAAAAACCATATCACATGTTGAATTATTATTATATAATATGTCATAAACCAAATTATTATATATTTCAGAATTTGGATTACAATCTATATCTAATGTGTTTTTACACATAGAATTTGCTAGAGATAAATCTTTTCCAACAAAATTACCTTTTCTATATTCTTTTATGAAATTTTCCAAAGATCCAAAAGTGTTTATTATGTAGTCAACATTAGCTGCGGGCTCATTTATTTTAGCCGAAATATTTTCAATAGACGAAGGAAAACCAAAAACGCCACCAATACTAGCCTCCTTACATTTTAAAAACTGCTCATCGGTTAAATATCCAAGATAAAATTGCTCTTTGACATGCATGTAATATTGATACATTTTTAAAAATTCTTGCGCATTTTTTTCATAATTTTTCTTAGAAGACGAATAAGACTTTAAGTCATCTTGTGAAAATGTGAACTGTGAAGGTTTAACATTAGGAAAATTGTGCATCCATTCTACTAATGCTTGTATTTTATCATTAACAGAAGGATCTTTTTGACAATCTAAAATTCCTAGAGAACACAACTTTTTAATTTGTTCTTGTGAAAAGTGATATGACATTTTACCTTTTACTGTACGATTATATGTATTTCTAATGAGTACACCCCAATGTCCTATGGGATAACCTTTAAACATTGTAGATCCATTTATAGGGGCACCAGTTTTTTGAAATTCTTCAAATATTTTTATTTTTTCATCTAGGGATACACTATCTGCTTTTTTGGCTTGTGATGAACTTTTTATATTAGACATATTTATTCCTCCAATTTTTATTATAAATCTATTATAACACATATTTGCCAAAAATGCACGTATTTGGGCATATTTTGGCAAGAACACTAATTTTTAACAAAAAATTTTTATAAAAAATAAAAAAAGAGTATTTTTATAAAATAAAAAATACTCATAAAATGGTTGCGGGAGTAGGACTTGAACCTACGACCTTTGGGTTATGAGCCCAACGAGCTGCCAACTGCTCCATCCCGCGATGTATCATAAAATTATTATACTACTTAGTGTATTCATTGTCAATACTATAGATGCAAAAAAGTATTAAGAAATGTTATTAACATATGCTATTATTTAAGACTATTATATGTTAATAATAAAAAAATTATTAAAAATTTAATAGTTCTTGTAAAATAAATATAGATATGCTAAAATACTAAAGAAAATATGGGGAAATGTTAAAAGAAAGGAAGCAGTAAATTGGCAGAAAAAACAATAGAAAAAAATAAATCAATAAACAAAACAAAAAAAGTAACACAGCCCAAAACTAAAAAAGCAAAACAAGACCCAAAAAATACTACACAAAAGCAGAAAAAAACCACGCAGAGTCAAATTAAAAAACAAGAAGAAAATAATATTCAAAAAAGCGTAGAAGTAACCTCTAAAAAAGAAACAGAACAAGAAGAAAAAAATGATTTTAAGAAACAAGTAAAAAAGAATAAAAAAACACCAATAATATTAAAAATAATTATAACAATATTAATATTAATAATAGTAGGAATATTAACATTATTATTTTTGCTTTATGGACCAATATCAACATTTAGGGACTGGTGGATAACAACAGCTATGACCACAATGTCACATAAGTACTTAGCCGAATGGTTTTTTAGTGAAGACGTAATAAATGAAGTGTTAAGTAGAAATAAAATAGAGGATACACACGAAACGACAAATACAGATTTAATTGTAATAATGCCTCCAGAAGAAACTGTAGAATACAAAAATGAATTTGAAAAACAAATACTTGCGCCGAATTTAGACAAAGATAAATATAATATATATGCAGAAGGTAAAAATTATAGGATAATAAAAGTATCAGGAAAAGGTTATAGTGGCTATTTAGCAGCAATATATGATCCATCAAAAGTAGAAGTTGCAACATCAAAATATTTAGGAAATTCTGGACAATATTTAACAGAAATATCTAAGCAAAATGATGCTGTAATAGCTATTAATGGTGGTGGTTTCCAAGATGAGGGCTCACATGGAAATGGTTCTACACCTTTAGGAATAATATTTTCAAAAGGAAAGTTCATATCAAATAATCAATTTACGGAGATAGGTGGAGTAGTAGGATTTGATAATAATGATAAATTAGTTTTAGGAAAAATGACACTTGCTCAAGCTAGGAACTTAGGCATTAGAGATTCTGTAACATTCGGGCCATTTTTAATAGTTAATGGAGAACCAGCCAAAATTTATGGAAATGGTGGATGGGGAACTGCACCACGTACAGCTATCGGCCAAAGACAAGATGGTGTAGTATTATTCCTAGTATTAGATGGTAGAAGACTAACAATGCCAGGTGCTACTATAAAAGATTTAATAGAAATTATGCAAAATTATGGAGCATATAATGCATCAAATTTGGATGGTGGTACATCAAGTGCAATGACATTTAATAGTAAAATTATAAATGATCCAGTAGATGCAAGTGGAAATCATAGAACAAGACAAATAGCAACAGCATTTATACTAAAAGATGATGAAGAAAATTAAATATAATACATAAAGCTGCACAATTTGAAAGCAAATTGTGCATTTTAAAAGGAGGAAAATAAAATGGGAATAGTAATAGCAATTGATGGTCCAGCAGGAAGTGGAAAAGGAACAATTACAAAATTAGTAGCAGAAAAATTAGGAATAGTAAATATAGATACAGGTGCAATGTATAGATGCGTAGCATTAGACTGTTTAAATAAAAATGTAATGCCAGAAGAATTAGATAAAATAGCACAAATTTTAGAGCATATAGACATACAGTTGTTACGAGAAGGAGAAAAACAAATTGTTTTACTAAATGGACAAGATGTTTCAAAAGAAATTAGAACTGAAAGAGTGGATGCAGCAGTTGCAAAATATGCAGCTATAAAAATTGTTAGAGACAAAATAACCCCAATACAACAAAAAATGGGTGATGATAGAAATATAATTATGGAAGGAAGAGACATTGGGACAATAGTATTTCCAAATGCAGATGTAAAAATATTTTTAGACTGTTCTATTGAAGAAAGAGCAAAAAGAAGGTATAAACAAAATACAGAAAGAGGACTTAATACACCATATGAAGAAATATTAAGTTCATTAATTGAAAGAAATAAACTAGAAACAGAGCGCGAAGTTGCTCCACTTGTAAAAGCAGAAGATGCTATTTTAGTTGATTCATCTAAATTAAATATACAAGAGGTAACAGATAGGGTATTAAAAATAATTGAGGAAGAATTAAATAGAAAAGGTAAAAAAATTTAATGATAAAAGAAGAAGTAAGACAAAAATTATATGAGTTGCAAGATTTAAAATATAAAGAATTTCATAGCTCTTTATGTCCAAATGTAGATAATATTATAGGAGTACAAGTCCCTAAACTAAGAAAAATTGCTAAAGATTTAGCTAAAGAAAATTGTTTAGCATATTTAGAATTAGACGATTTGAATTTTTATGAAGAAAAAGTAATACAAGGTTTACTTATAGGAATGTCAAAACTTTCTGCGCAAGATACAAAAAAGTATTTAAAAAAATTTATCCCTAAAATTGATAGTTGGGCTGTGTGTGACATTGTTTGTAGTGAACTAAAGATAGCAAAGAAAGAGCAAAGTTCAATATGGGAATTTCTTGAGCAATACATAAATTCTAATAATGAATTTCAAGTTAGATTTGTTTTAGTAATGTATTTAGATTATTATTTAAATGATAAATATATAGACAAAGTAATAAGTAATATCAGCAAAATAAAAACAGATAAATATTATGTGCAAATGGCGATAGCATGGCTTTTATCAGTTAGTTTTATTAAACAAAAAGATAAAACAATTAAATATTTAAAAAATAATAAATTAGATAATTTTACACATAATAAAGCTATTCAGAAAATAATAGAATCTTACAGAGTCACTAAAGAAGAAAAAGAATTTATAAAAACTTTAAAAAGAAAGGTAAATTCATATGAATAAAATAGCCTTAATAACAGGAGCTTCTTCTGGAATAGGAAGAGACTTTGCAAGAAATTTAGCAAGCAAAGGGTATAATTTAATAATAGTTGCAAGAGACGAGACACAATTAGAGGAATTAAAAAAAGATTTAAAAGTGGAAGTAACAGTTATACCAATGGACTTAAGTGATAGCAAAAATTGCAAAAAATTACATGAAGAAGTTAAAAATAAATTTGGAAATATTGATATTTTGATAAATAATGCAGGCTTTGGAGAATTTGGATTTATTACTGAAACAAATTTAGATAAAGAAATTTCTCTAATAAATACAAATATTACGGCTGTGCACATTTTAACAAAATTATTTTTGCAAGATATGCAAAAAGTAAATAAAGGAAGAATTTTAAATGTAGCATCAATTTCTGGCTTTTTACCAGGTCCACTTATGGCAGCATATTATTCATCAAAAGCATATGTATTAAGACTTTCACAATCTTTAAGAGAAGAATTAAGAAAGCAAAAATCTAATGTAAAAATTAGTGTTTTATGCTCAGGACCAGTAAAGACAAATTTTAATAATGTTGCAGGAGTTAAGTTTGAGTTACCTTCATTAACTAGTGAGTATGTAGCAAAATATACTATAGACAAAATGTTTAAAAATAAATTTTTAATTATACCAGGAGCAACTATTAAACTAATTGCGGTATCTTCGAAAATTGTTCCAAGTGTTATTAGTAGTAAATTTGTATATTATTCTCAAAAAAGAAAAAGAGAAAGATAAATATTTTATAAAACATATTCCTTTTAAAATAAGCATATAAATTAAACAGCTTATTTTAGGAGGAATTTTTATGTTCATTATATTAAATAAAGAAAAAATACTAGCTTATGTTGTATCTGTTCTTACAGTTATAATGTTATTTGGTATAGCAAATTTAACAGTAAATAGCAATATTATTGAAACTTCAGCTAATTTAAAGGCAGAGCTTCCTATATATAATGTAGAGACAGAGGAGAAAAAAGTAGCATTTACAATGAACTGTGCATGGTCAGCAGATGATATTGATGACATATTAAAAACTCTAAAAAATAATGATGTTAAAATAACCTTCTTTATGGTCGGAGATTGGATTGATAAAAACGCAGAAGCGGTAAAGAAAATATATGAAGCAGGTCATGAAATAGGAAACCATAGTAATACACACCCACATGTAAGCAACTTATCATATGAAGAAAATTTATTAGAAATTGAGAAATGTTCACAAAAAATTGAACAAATTACTGGCAAAAAGCCAACTTTATATAGGGCACCATATGGTGAATATAATGATACCGTGGTAAAAGCAGGTTTTGAAAATGGTTATTATGTAATACAGTGGAACAAAGATACATTAGATTATCAAGCATTAAATGGGGAGCAAATGTGGAAAAGAATAGGAAATAATTTGCAAAATGGCGATATAATTTTAAGTCATAATGGAACAGCTCATACTGCAGACAGTTTAGATATGATACTTAAAAATATAAAACAAAAGGGTTTTCAAGTGGTAACAGTTTCAGATTTAATTTATAAAGAAAATTATGAAATAAATAATAATGGAACTCAAATAAAAAAATAATATGATAAGCCTAAAAGAGTATAATTAGTAAAAGTTCGGTAACAATAAATGAAAAACAAAAGGTGGTAGATATGTTTATTATAGGAATAGTTGCAAGCACAAAACAGACCGAGCAAATAAAAAAAGAAATAGAAAATGTAAACGCAGAAGTAATTTGTATAAATGCTAAAAGTATAGAAAATATTAAAAATATAAAATTTGAAATAATAATTATACAAGATTCTCTTGAAAAGTTAAAAGATAAAAAAACATATATGTTAGAAATATTAAAAAATACGAAATGCTTGCTTTTAAATATGGATAATAATACTAATGTTGATATTTTAAAAGATATGAATATAAAGGTAATAACCTACGGACTAAAGCAAAAGGCAACAATAACAGCTTCTAGTATAAGTGATACACAAGTAATAATAAGTGTGCAAAGAGCTTTTAAAAATTTAGATGATGAAATAATTGAACAACAAGAAATTCCAGTAGAATTTGAAAAAAACAGGACTAAAGAAATATATAATTCTTTAATAAAAATAATCATAATTAATATGATTGCTGACAAAAGTATTCAAAAATAGCAAAAAAATGAAAATATTTTAGAAAAAATTAACTTTTTATGTAGACAAAACCAAAAAAATGAGTTATAATAAGAAGGTAGATATTTAAGAAAAACTAAAAAGATACACAAGAATATAAAAATAAAGGGAGGAAATAAATTGGATACAAATTATTTAGAAAACAACTATTTAACTTTAGTTGGGAAAGTAACTGGAGAAAAAAAATTCAGTCATGAAATTTACGGAGAGAGATTTTATACATTTAATTTATCTATACCACGTTTAAGTGGAAATTCAGACATAATACCTGTAACAACATCAGAAAGATTAATAAATGATGAGATGTTAACAGAAGGAAACAAATTACTTATAAAAGGACAATTTAGATCATACAATAGTTATGAAAACGAGAAAAACAAATTAGTTTTAACAGTATTTGCAAAAGATGTGGAAACTGTAGTAGAAGATGAAGCATCTGAAGAAAACGAAATTGTAAAAAAAGAAATGACAACAAATGAAGTTGTATTAATAGGTTATGTATGTAAAAAGCCTATTTATAGACAAACACCATTTGGAAGAGAAATAGCAGACTTATTATTAGCGGTTAACAGAGCGTACAATAAATCTGATTATATACCTACAATAGCGTGGGGAAGAAATGCTAGATTCTGTAAGAACTTAGAAGTTGGAACTCAAGTTAAAATAGTAGGAAGAATTCAATCTAGAATGTACGAGAAAAAATATGAAGATGGAACAGTAGAGCAAAAAGTAGCTTATGAAGTTTCAATTTGTAGCTTAGAATTAATTGATCAGGCAGGACATGAAAAAGAAGAAACATCAGAAAATACAAATCAAGAAGCAGTTTAAAAAAGATAACTAAAGAGGCAGATTTTAAAATCTGTCTTTTTTAATTTTATATAGAAAGTTACTAATTATTATGATATAATTCCGTAAGAGAGGAAGAAAACAAATGAAAGAAAAAACAAGAGATATTATTTTAATAATTTTGATAATTATATTTTGCATATCAATTTCACCAATTACAATGCAAAATGATACTTATTATACTATTGCGATTGGTAAACATATATTAGAAAATGGAGTCGACATGCAAGACCCTTTTTCTTGGCATGAAGATTTACCATATACTTATCCTCATTGGGCATATGATGTTGCAACATATTTAGTTTATTCTGTGGGACAAGCTTTTAATGGGGAGGCTGGAGCATTTGTTGCAATTTATTTGGCAACAGCTCTTTTAGCAGCACTTTTAGGAGTAACATTATTTAAAGTAAATAAAAAAATTGCTAAAAATACTTTAATATCATTTGTAATTACTTTATTTGCAATGTATGCATTAAGAGATTTTATTGCGGCAAGAGCACAATTAGTAACTTATATATTATTTGTTTTTGAAATATATTTTATAGAAATGTTTTTAAATAAACCAAAGAAAAGATATATTTTTGGACTTATTTTAATACCAATATTAATTGCTAATTTACATGTTGCAGTATGGTGGTTCTATTTTATACTTTATTTGCCATATATAGCCGAATTTATAATAGCTAAAATATCTAAGCTAGATAATAAAGTTATTTTTACAAGAATTAATGTTACTTTAAATAAAAATGTAAAATATTTAATTATAATAATGATAGTTTGCTTATTTACAGGACTTCTTTCGCCTCTTGGTCTTACACCATATGATTATATAATAAAAACAATGTTAGGAGATACTACATCAAATATAAGTGAACATCTTCCAACCACATTAATAAATAGTGTAGAAGCTTTAACAGCGTTTGGAATTATTTTATTAATAATGACGCTTACAAAAGCAAAACTAAAATTAAGTGATGCTTTTATGTTAGGTGGTCTAATGTTTTTAATGTTATATTCAAGAAGACATCAAAGTTTATTCTTTTTAATAGGAAGTATTATTTTAAATAAATTATTATTAGATATACTAGAAAATTATAAAAAAAATGGAATTCAAATAATAGAAAAAATATTATTTAGTAAAATAAGTATAGCGCTAATTACACTTTTAGTAGTAATTTTAAGTGTATATTTTATACTTCAGAAAGATGGAAACACATTTGTAGATAAATCAACTTACCCTGTTGATGCAAGCGAATGGATTTTGCAAAATCTAAATTTAGATGAAATAAAATTATTTAATGAATATAATTATGGAAGTTATTTATTATATAAAGGAATACCAGTATTTATAGATTCAAGAGCTGATTTATATGCACCAGAATTTAATACACCAACAAACAATAAAGACGATGGAAGAGACATATTTATGGATTTTATAGATTCATCAAACTTAAATGTATTTTATGAAAATATTTTCGAAAAATATGAAATAACACATTTAATATTATGTAAAAATTCTAAAATAAATTTAGTAATTACAAATACAAACCGCGGAAAATATAATTGTTTATATGAAGACGATTATTTTGTAGTATATAAAATAGAAGAATCACCAATTCAAACTGATTTTTTAGGAGAATAACTAAATGAAACAATATATAGTAAATAGTAGTGATGTAGGAAAAAGAATAGATGCTTATGTATCTAGCGTAAATAATGAAATATCTAGGACAGCTGTACAAAGATTAATTGAAGAAGAAAATATTTTAGTAAACAAAAAACCTACAAAAGCATCATATAAAGTGCAAGAAAATGATTTAATAGAAATAAATGAAAATAAACCTAAAGACATAGAATTAAAAGCACAAAATATTCCTCTAGAAGTAATATATGAAGACGATGATATAATAGTAGTAAATAAACCAAAGGGGCTTGTAGTACATCCTGCCATAGGAAATGTGGATGGAACTTTAGTAAATGCTATAATGGCAATTTGTAAAGACTCTCTTTCTGGTATAGGCGGGGAGATTAGACCAGGTATAGTTCATAGATTAGATAAAGATACTTCTGGAATATTGATTGTAGCTAAAAATGATTTTTCACACATAAACTTAAGCAAGCAGATAAAAAATCATGAGGTAGAAAAAACTTATATTGCATTAGTTAGGGGAGTAGTTAAAGAAAATGAGGCAACGATAAATATGCCTATAGGTAGAAGTACAAAAGACAGAAAGAAAATGGCAGTTACTAGAGATGGCAAAAATGCAATAACGCATTTTAAAGTCTTAAAAAGATACGAAAAATATACTTTACTAGAGATAAAAATAGAGACAGGAAGGACACATCAAATTAGAGTACATCTATCACATATTGGATATCCTGTTGTAGGAGATTATACTTATTCAAATGGAAAAAATGATTTTAATGTAGAAGGTCAAATGTTACATGCACAAAAAATAAAATTTAAACATCCTAAAACAGGAAAAGAAATGCAGTTAGAGGCAGACATCCCTAAGTATTTTAAAGAAATACTAGACAAATTAGATATGGAAGAAAGAAGATGAAATATTGGAAGAAATTAGACTTCAAAAATATATGGCTGAATGTGGAGTTGCTTCAAGGAGAAAGTGCGAAGAACTTATTTTGCAATCAAGAGTTAAGGTAAATGGTAAAGTCGTAACTGAGCTAGGAACAAAGGTAGATCCAGATAAAGATGAAGTTGAGTGCGACGGAAAAAAATTAAATAAGCAAGATAATTTTGTATATATTTTACTAAATAAGCCTATAGGTTATGTCACAACAACAAAAGACCAGTTTGGAAGAGATAGTGTGCTTGATTTAGTAAAGGTTAAAGAAAGAATAGTACCAGTGGGAAGACTAGATATGTATACCTCTGGAGCATTGCTTCTTAGCAATGATGGAGATTTTGTTTATAAAATAACTCATCCAAAACATGAGGTAAATAAAACTTATACAGTTACTTTAAAGGGTCTTATATCTAACGAAGAACTAGATCAATTAAAGCAGGGCGTAGATATAGGCGATTATATAACAAAGCCGGCAAAAGTAAAGATATTAAAAACTGATATTGAAAAAAATATTTCAAGATTAGAAATTGTAATACATGAGGGAAAAAATAGACAAGTAAGAAGAATGTGCGAAGCGGTTGGAAGAAAAGTTTTAGCACTGCACAGAACAAAAATAGGAGAAATTACTGTAAAAGATATACCCCTAGGAAAATGGAGATATTTGAGAAAAGAAGAAATTAATAAATTAATTAACTTTAAGCAAAGTTAATTATAATTAATAAAAGAATTTAATTTGTAATAAAAATTAATTAATTATTTTAATTATAAAAAAATATTGCTAAAATTTTTAAATAACTATATAATGATTTCAGAACATAAGAAAAAGGAGAAAACGAATGAAAAAATATGATTTGACATCAACAAATATGTACGAAGGTCAAGTTTTAAATGGTACCGTAAAAAGCATAAAGCCTTATGGAGCATTTATCAAGTTAGAAAATGGAATAACAGGGCTTGCATATATAGAAGATTTATCAGTGGCTAGAATAAAATCACCTGAAGAAAGGGTCAAAATTGGACAAAATTTGCCAATTATGGTAAAATCTATAGATAGAGAGCAAAATAGAGTAATGTTAACTTACAAAGAACTTCTTGGAACATGGGATGAAAACGCTAAAAAATTCCAAGAGGGAACAAGTGTAAAAGGAATTGTAAGAGAAACAGAAAAAAACAAAAATGGAATTTTTATAGAATTAACTCCTAACCTAGTTGGAATGGCAGAATATGTAGATAATGTAGAATATGGGCAAGAAGTCAATGTATATATTAAAAAAATTGTCCCAGAACGAAAGAAAATCAAATTATTAATAGAAAAATAGGGAGGATGATGACATGGTTGAAGACAACCAAATTAAAGCAGATGTATCACCTTTTGCAATTAGAGAAGGTGAAATCAAAGTATTTGATGGAAAAGACGGATATGTATCTATGAATCAAATAGTACATAAGATTAACTTAGGACATATAACAGACATTCATTTTCAAATACTAGAGTTGGTAAATGAATTTGAATTTATCACTTCAAGACAATTGTATCAAATGCTTGAAATAAAAGGAATTGATGCAAAATCACAAGACAAGTTGAATAATAAATTAGAGCAACTTGTAAAATCTAAAATATTGACAAGATATTATTTTAATTCAGATGAAGGAAAGGGAATATATAGAATATATTCTCTAGAAAAGATGGGTAAATACTTGCTAGAAACTAAAGAAATAGAATGCAAGTGGCAACCATCTGATAATACAAAGCCTGTTGCAATGATAAAGAAAAGATTAGCTGGAAACCAAGTAATTATAGCATACTTGCGTAAAGTTAAGGCTTTTGATTCTTATGTGGTTAAACCATCTTTTAGAGCAAAATTATCAGGAAAAACTTTTAAAACAGCAGGTGGAAGTGTAAAGCTTACAAAAAATAAAAAATCAATCGAATTCGTATTTGAAGTAATAAGAAGAGAAAAAGACTGGCAAAAGAAATTAGTAGATAAAATGAAATTATACAAAGAATTTTATGATAATTTCGAGCCTGGAGATTCAGGCTATAACCAAATACCACAATTAATAATTGTTTGCGAGGATGACAGACATACGGCTGAAGTATTTAGAGAAATTGTTAAAAATCAAGTTGAGATAGCTTCAATAAAATTATATTTCACAACAGATTTAAGACAAAATGGAGATAGTTTGACAAATACTTTATTAGAATTTAAGCTAGATCCTACAACAAATAAATACAAAGTAGAAAATGTAGAATTAAAATTATTAGAAATGTAATATGTACATAAAAAATATGAATAAAAAGCTCACAAGTTAAAACTTGTGGGCTTTTAAAATTGCTACTAAATTTTTTAAAATACTCTGATAAAATTTTTATATGTCCTCATAATCTTGGCTTAAAAGAGCATAATAACAAAAGAAAGGGAGGAACATATATGAAATTTGAGGAATGGGAAGGATTTGATACTGGAGATTGGACAGAAGAAATAAATGTAAGAGATTTTATACAAAAAAATTATACGCCTTATGAAGGAGATTCATCTTTTTTGACAGAAGCAACAGAAAAAACAAAAAAGTTATGGGACGAGGTTTTAGAGCTATATAAAAAAGAAAAAGAAGCGCCAGGTGGAGTGTTAGATATAGATGCAAAAACAATATCAAGAGTTGCAAGCCATGATGCAGGGTATATAGATAAAGAGTTAGAGGAAATTGTAGGATTGCAAACAGATGCACCTTTAAAAAGAGCAATAATGCCATTTGGAGGAATAAAAATAGTAGAAAAATCATGCGCAGCTTATGGAAGAAGTGTAGATGAAGAAGTAGACAGAATATTTACAACAGGAATACGAAAAACGCATAATGATGGTGTATATAGTGTATATACACCTGATATAAGAGCAGCGAGAAGTTCACATTTAATAACAGGTTTGCCTGATGGCTATGGTAGAGGAAGAATAATAGGAGATTACAGAAGAGTAGCACTTTATGGTGTAGATGTACTAATAGACGAGAAAAAACAAGAATTAGATGTATTAAATGTTGATGACTTTACAGAAGAAGTTATTAGGCAAAGGGAAGAAATTTTTGAACAAATTTCTGCATTAAATGCGTTAAAAGAAATGGCAAAAAAGTATGGGTTTGATATATCAAGACCAGCTGGAAATTCAAAAGAGGCTGTGCAGTGGCTATATTTTGGCTATTTAGGAGCAATTAAAGATCAAAATGGTGCAGCAATGAGTTTAGGAAGAACATCAACCTTTTTAGACATATATTTTGAAAGAGATTTAAAAGAGGGACTAATTACAGAAGAAGTAGTACAAGAATTAATGGACCATTTTGTAATGAAACTAAGAATGGTTAGGTTTTTGCGTACACCAGATTATAATGAATTATTTAGCGGGGACCCTGTTTGGGTAACTGAAAGTATTGGTGGCATGGGAATAGATGGAAGAACATTAGTTACGAAAAACTCATTTAGAATACTTCATACTTTGATAAATCTAGGACCAGCACCAGAACCAAATTTAACTGTATTATGGTCTACAAGATTGCCAAAAGGTTTCAAAGAATTTGCAACTCAAATATCAATAAAGACTTCATCAATACAATATGAAAACGATGATTTAATGAGAGTAACATTAGGGGATGACTACGGAATAGCATGTTGCGTATCTCCAATGAAGATAGGAAAGCAAATGCAATTCTTTGGTGCCAGAGCAAATTTAGCAAAAACGCTATTATATGCAATAAATGGTGGAAAAGATGAAATAACAGGAAAGCAGGTTGCACCAAAATTTGAGCCAGTAACAACTGAATATTTAGACTATGATGATGTAATGACTAAATTTGATCAAATGATGGACTATGTAGCAAAAGTATATATAAAAGCACTAAATGCAATTCATTATATGCATGACAAATATGCTTATGAAGCTATTGAAATGGCATTGCACGATAGAGAAGTAATACGTACAATGGCATGTGGAATAGCAGGGCTATCAGTAGTAGCAGACTCATTATCTGCTATAAAATATGCTAAAGTAAAAACAATCAGAAATGAAGAAGGTTTAGTAGTAGATTATGAAGTAGAAGGAGAATTTCCTAGATATGGCAATGATGACGACAGGGTAGACAAGTTAGCTGTAGAAATAGTTAAAAAATTTATAAATAAACTAAAAAGATACCCAACTTATAGGAATGCAAAACACACGTTATCAATATTAACAATTACATCTAATGTTGTATATGGAAAAGCAACAGGAAATACACCTGATGGAAGAAGAGCAGGAGAACCATTTGGACCAGGAGCAAACCCTTTACATGGAAGAGATACAAGAGGGGCTTTAGCAGTAATGAATACAATCGCAAAATTACCTTTTGCAGATGCAGAAGATGGAATATCGTACACATTTGCGATAACTCCAAACACATTAGGAAAAGAGCCACAAGAAAGAGTAAATAATTTAGTAAGTATGTTAGATGGATATTTTGCACAAGATGCACATCATATAAATGTAAATGTATTTGACAGGGCATTATTAGAAGATGCAATGGAGCACCCAGAAAATTACCCTCAACTTACAATACGTGTATCAGGCTATGCTGTAAACTTTACAAAATTAACAAAAGAGCAACAAATTGATGTAATAAATAGAACAATACATGAGAGGATTTAAAATGTAAATGGAAGAGCAAAGAGATGTAAGATATTATGCCAAGGTGCATTCCTTTGAAAGCTTAGGGACAGTTGATGGACCAGGAATAAGGTATGTAATATTTTTGCAAGGCTGTCATTTAAAATGTAAATATTGTCACAATAGAGATACATGGGACATAAAAGGAGGAACTTATAAATCTCTAGATGAAATATTTAATCAAATAATTAGATACAAGCCATATTTTAAGAGTTCAAATGGAGGAGTGACAGTAACAGGTGGAGAGCCACTATTACAAGTTAAATTTTTAATAGAATTATTTAAAAAATTAAAAAAAGTTGGAATTCATACTTGTATAGATACTTCAGGAATTGTAAGCATTTCGCAAGATATAAAAGAAGTATTAACATTAACTGATTTAGTTTTGCTCGATATTAAACACATTGATGATGAAAAGTGCAAAGACCTTACTGGTTTTTCAAATAAAAAGGAATTAGAATTTGCAAAATATTTAAGCAATAATGGAATTAAAATGTGGATAAGGCAAGTAATAATTCCTGGCTTAACAGATGATGAGGCTGATATAAGAAGGTTACGCGAATTTATACAAACTTTAAATGGAGTACAAAAGGTAGAATTTTTGCCATATCATACAGCTGGAAAATATAAATGGGCAGAGCTAGGGAAAAAATATGAATTGGCACACATTAGAGAAGCTACGAAAGAGGATGTAGAAAGGGCTAAGAAAATATATAATGGGTTGTAAAATGAGGCTAAAAGTGTGGGACAGTATATAATGGGTTGTGAGAGGATGCTCAGTGTGGGGAAGTATATAATGGGTTGTGAGAGAAAGCTCAGTGTGGGGAAGTATATAAAGTGGTAAGAAGAGAGTAAAAGTGTGAGAAAGTGAAATATTATAAAAGATGCAAAGTATGGGGAGAATAAAAAACTCCTCAATGTAAAAATAAAGTAGGCATATAAAATTTATATGTCTACTTTTAATTTCTAAGTTTAAATATTAATAGAATTTTAATTTTTATTTTCTAAATTCTTACCAAAACGCTTAATTTTTTTAGTAGTTGTTTTTTCAAATTCTTCATCTCTAACTATAAAGCTTTTAATATGTTTATAGTTAGGAAGTTTTGCATTAACGCTTTGGACTGCATCAGAAATCATTTTCCAAATTTCTTCTTTGGTAGGAACGCTACCTTTCAAAGTTTCTTTTATGGCATCAATATTAGGAAAAATTTGAGCATTTACATATGTTTCATCATCATTTGCCTTTTTAATACCAGACACTAAAGATTCAGAAATAAGAGGGTGGTCATTTAAGTAATATTCAACTTCTTCAGGGTAAATATTTTTACCATTTTTAGTAACGATAACACTCTTACATCTACCTGTTATATACAAATAACCATTTTCATCAATTTTTCCAAGGTCTCCAGTATGAAACCAACCATCAACTAAAACTTTATTAGTTTCTTCAGGATTATTATAGTAACCAAGCATTACATTTGGACCTTTAACTATAATTTCGCCGACGCCTTCTTCGTTTGGGTTATCAATTTTATATTCAACATTTGGAATAGGAAGACCACAAGAATCACTTTTTGAGAAAAAGTCAGTATTTCCTGCAACAAGTGGAGAGCACTCTGTTAAGCCATAACCTTGTAAAGTATGCAAGCCCAATTTATCAAAATCTTCTATGATAGATGGGTTCATAGCAGCAGCACCAACTATAAATACTCTAATTCTTCCGCCTAGTGAATTTTTAACTTTAGATTTTACTACTGATTTGATGTAGAAAGGTAAAGAGTCATATGGATTTTCATTTGGCTTTTTATACTTTTCAGGAAGTCCATCATTTATGCTTTTTAGTATTTTTTTATGCATATTTTCTAAAAGCAATGGAACGCATAACACAACAGAAGGATGATATTCATTTATATTATTTGTTATATATCTTAAACCTTCACAAAAAGCAATGCTTGCTCCACCATAGAGTGGAAGTAAAAAGCCAATGGTACATTCGTAAGTGTGATGAATAGGAAGTATTGATAAAAACAAATCACTTCTTTTTACTTTTACAATTCCATAAATTGAAAGTATATTTGAGCAAATATTTCTTTGTGACAAACATACTCCTTTGGCATTTCCAGTTGTGCCAGAGGTAAATAGCAAAATTCTCATTTCATCTGGGTCAACTTGTATTTTATCAAAAGAGTCATTGCCTTCTTGAAGTAGAGAAACGCCTAAATTAAACATTGAGTCAAAGTTTAAGAAATCTTTATTTTCCGTAGGATCAAAGGCTATAAACATTATATTTTTGTTTGCTATTTTTTCCTTAAGCTCATAAACTGAATCTAATATTTTTGTGTCTCCAAGGATGGCTGATGTTTCAGATACATTTAAGAAATTAATAATTTCCTCAGCATGTAGTTCTTTGTCTATTGGAACTACTATTCCAACTATTGAAGCAGCTAAATAAGATATTGCCCATTTGTAACTATTTTTGCCAGTTACGCAAATTCTTTTCCCTAATAATCCCTTTGAAATAAGGTATGTTCCAAGAGATTTTACATCTTCTCTTAGTTTTTCATAGGTAACCGTATATATTTCTTTATTTTCGTTTTTAAGTTTGAAGGCAACTCTGTTTTTAAATATGGTTGCTCCTCTGTCTAGAAGCTCTTTGAAGTTGGTAACTTCTTCTGTTTTATGATATTTGGTTTTTAACTCTTCATATACTGGTAATTTTGATTTCATTTTGGCCTCCATTTGTTTATATATTATTATATCTAAGTTAATGCTTTGGCTTGTTTATATAATACATAAATTTTTATATTAAGATTATACCAATTTTGACTAATGTATAATCTTTTTACTTTTAATTTGTGCTGTAAATAATATATTATAAATGCAAAATTTCGTCAAGTAGTTTTTAAAAACACGTTAAATATTTTTGAAGACGAGGTAAGAGAGAAAATGATAAAAGGGAGGGAGGGGGAATATTAAGAAAATAAAAATGTCAAATAATGTAAAAAAATATTGCAAAATGTAAATGATAATGATATACTGCTTTTATAATTAATAAAAGGAGGAATAAATCATGGCAATGAAAATATGTAAGGAATGCGGAGCAGAGATTAGCTCTAGTGCCAAAGAATGTCCAAAATGTGGGAAAAAACAAAAACACACAGGAGTAAGAGTGCTAATAGCGTTAATAATTATAATAATAGGAATTGGAGCAATAGCAGGAGGAAGCAGTAATCAAAATACAACTACAGGTGGTAGTAGTACAACTCAAAAGCAAGAAAAATTTACATTACAAGAGGGGCATACAGGAAGTAGCGATCAATATGGAATGAGCTATACTATTGAAGGAAGCATTAAAAATAATACAAATAAACAATATAGTTATGTTCAAGTAACTTTTAATCTATATGATACTGATGGAGCTCAAATAGGTACAGCATTAGCAAATATAAACAATTTAGAGGCAAATGGATTATGGAAATTTAAAGCCATAGGTTCACTAGGAAATGGTAAGTCAGTAGCAACTTATAAATTAATGGAAATAACAGGTTGGTAAAATAAAAATGGAAGAATATAATTATATTAAGAAAACAAATTTGCCTGTAATTATATGGTGTGCAATATTATGCTTTACTATTTATGGTTTAATATATCCATTATGTTTATATTTCATAATAAAAAGTTGTAAATATTACTATGATAATGAAAAATTAATAATTGAAACAGGCGTATTTATCAAAAGACAAAATGTGGTTCCTTTATATAGGATAATTAATATAACAGCTCAAGATAATATCTTTAATTATGGTTTTATACGAATACAAGACAAAGGACAAATTTTGTTGTTAAAATATATAAGCCATTCAAAAGAAGAAATGATGAAATTGACTGAAAAATGGGAAAATGCTAAAAAACAAAATATAAAGAACGAAGTTATATAATTAAAAAGCAAAAATAAAGGAAATATAAAGAATAATGGCAACAACTTATACTGTCTCTATAGAAACCCTGTATTGTAATGAAACGGCATCAACATAGTAAATAATCTTAATATAAAATTAAATATAAGTAATGATGGATTATTAAATGTAGGAAGTAAAAAATATCAGATAATTGTTGAAGGTAAAGCGAAGTACTATAATATTAAAAGTATTATTTAGAGAACAATAGAAAACAAATACAAAGGGGAAAATAAAAGAAAAAAACTATAAGAAATTAAAGATAATAATTTTGTAAAATATTTGTACAATAATTGAAATAATAAAATATTTGATGTATAACCTGACTTTGACAGTAAAAAAATGGTAAAAAGCCTTGTACATTGACTATATCAGTATGTACAAGGCTTTAA